>NZ_JABERD010000254.1 GCF_013044505.1 Streptomyces sp. S3(2020)
CTCCAGCACCCACCCGCACACCAACCTCTGCCCCGACTTACGCCTTACGCCTTGCGCCCCCACGCCGAGATCATCGGCGCCGTGGCCAGATCCATACCGCCCGCCGCGACGTTCGCCAGGTGCTGGTCGATGTCGTCGTCCGTGGCGAGGCCCGCGGTGACGAGTCGGTCGCGGATCTGACGGATCGTGGCGGACTCCAGGGCCGCGCAGGCGGGTGAGCTGAGCGGGAAGTACGCGTCGGCCTCCACCCGGTGCAGGCCCGCCTCACGGAGCAGCCGCGGCAGGCGTCGGCCGTAGGAGAGGTCGGCGCCGCGGTCGGCGAGCAACTGGCGAAAACCCTGACGCAGCCGGTTCGCCAGCTGCTCGGCGGGGCCGTGGTCGTCGGGGCAGGTCAGGGGCTGGAGGGCGGGGTCGGCGTCCTCGATCAGAAGGCGGCCGCCCGGGCGCAGGGAGTCGGCCATCGACCGCAACGCCCGTTCCCGGTCCGGCACATGGACGAGGACGAGGCGGGCGTGGACGAGGTCGAAGCCCTCCCCCGGCGCCTCCTCCGTGCCCACGTCGTGGACCCGGACCTCGACCGGCGGGCGGGCGGCCGGGGCGAGCCGTGAGGTGTCGATGTCGGTCGCGACGACCCGTCCGGTCGGGCCGACCTTCTTGGCCAGCCAGGACACCACGGACGTGCCGCCGGCGCCGACCTCCCAGCAGCGCCAGCCGGGTCCGATGCCGAATGACTCGAGGTGCCGGAACGTCGTGGGGTCGAAGAGGGCGGCGAAGGCGTCGAAGCGCTCTGCGGCCTCGGCCTGCTGGTTGTCGAGGAGATACCCGTCGGTTCGCATCATGTCGCGATCATCCCAGTTGTCCGTCTTGTCCGTACGGGTCGACGCTCCGACGGCCCGGGGCCTGAAGGCCTGGAGGCCCAAAGCCCCGTAGACCCGGAGGCCCGACGCCACCGTACGACGACAGCCGCCGGAACCAACGGCGTTCACCCCGCCGTCACAGCGGCCGAAGCCCGTCGTCCACAGGCGGGAACAAAGCGGAACCTCCCGTTCCCACAGGCTTGCACGCCTTTCATCCCGAACTGGCAGACTGGCCGGCCAGGGCGCAGAGATGCGGTGAGTGGGGATCCACGCAAGGAGATCCAGATGTCCATGGCAGGGAATCTGCGGAAGGTCACGAGCCTCAGCAGGGTCGGCGGCCTCCGCAAGGTGGCGCGGCTGGCGCGGCGGCGCCGACGCGTCGACCTGAGCCACCCGGCCCGATCCCCTCTGGGCTCCTCCGTGGTGAACTGCGTGACGTACCGCGACGGCGGACGTGTCCTGGGCGGCAGCGATCTGGTCGACGCCGTGGAGCGGGTGCGCAAGCACGGCGACGGTTTCGTGTGGCTCGGTCTCCATGAACCGACGGACCAGGAGTTCGCGGGCATCGCGGAACTCTTCGAGCTGCATCCGCTCGCGGTGGAGGACGCGGTCGAGGCACATCAGCGGCCGAAGCTGGAGCGTTACGACGACGTGCTGTTCGCGGTGTTCAAGACCGTCTGCTACGTCGAGCACGAGGAGCTCACAGCGACGAGCGAGGTCGTGAACACCGGCGAGATCATGGTGTTCGTCGGCGAGGACTTCGTGATCACGGTCCGGCACGGCATGCACGGCTCGCTGGGCCCGCTGCGCGAGGGGCTGGAGGCCGACCCGCAGCAGCTCGCCAAGGGGCCGGCCGCGGTGCTGCACGCGATCGCGGACCATGTGGTCGACGACTACCTGCATGTCACCGACCTGGTCCAGGCCGACATCGACCAGGTCGAGTCGGACGTCTTCTCCCCGGACGGCGCACGGCTCGACCCGGGGCGTATCTACCAGCTCAAGCGCGAACTCCTGGAGCTGAAGCGGGCCGTGGTCCCGCTGACCCGGCCCGTCGAGGAGCTCTCCAGCCGGCCGATACGGGTGGTCGCCCCGGAGATACAGGCCTACTTCCGCGATGTGTCCGACCATCTGCTGCGCGCCAAGGAGCAGATCGCCGCCTTCGACGAACTGCTCAACTCGATCCTTCAGGCGCACCTCGCCCAGGTCTCGGTCGCACAGAACGAGGACATGCGGAAGATCACGGCCTGGGCCGCGATCGTCGCCGTGCCGACGATGGTCTGCGGGGTGTACGGCATGAACTTCGAGCACATGCCGGAACTGCGCTGGACGTTCGGCTATCCCCTGGTGCTGTGCGTGATAGCCGTGGCGTGTCTGACGCTGTACCGCGGCTTCCGGCGCAACGGCTGGCTGTGAGCCCCGGGGAGGAACCGAGGGCGGGTGCCATCGACGCAAGGGGCGACTCGCCCCACGATCGCACCCACCCCCGACGTCGCCGCGCGGATCAGCGCATCGAGCTCTTCGCGTAGACGCTCTCCGCCCAGGTGTGGATCTGGTCCTCCGTCAGATGCTGGGCCAGGTCCGCCTCGCTGATCATGCCGACCAGGCGCTTGTTCTCGATGACGGGGAGCCGGCGGATCTGGTGGTCCTGCATCTCGCGCAGCACGTCGCCGACGTCGGCGTCCGCCTCGATCCAGCGCGGGGTGCCCTGGGCCATCTCACCGGCCGTGATCTTGGCGGGGTCGTGTCCCATGGCCACACAGCCGACGACGATGTCGCGGTCGGTGAGGATGCCGCAGAGCCGTTCGTTCGCGTCGCTGATGGGCAGGGCTCCGACATTGAGCTCACGCATCAGCTGGGCGGCGCGGTCCAGGGTCTCGTGGGCGGGGATCCACTGGGCGCCGCGGTGCATGATGTCTCCGGCGGTGGTCATGAAGTACCTCCCGGTGCCGGACGGCCGGCGCGGCGCGGGGCACGCCGCTGGTCCCGGCGCCCTACATTCTCGCCGCGCCGCCGGGCGCCCGCACCCGGAACCGGGGAGTCGCTCAGGCCGAGAATCCGACGATCTTCCGCGGCACGACGCGGATGATCACACGGGCCTCGTCCTCCTTCTCGGCGGGCGGGTCGACGCCGAGGTACTTGTGCGAGAGGTCGTGCGGAAGTTGCTTGCCGGGGTCCGGGAGAATCTCGGCGGTGCCGCGGATCTCCACCGAGGTGTAGGGGTTGGCGAGGTCGTAGACCGAGACGCTGATCCGGGGGTCGCGGAGGAGGTTGCGGACCTTCTGGCGGTGGTCGACGGAGGAGAAGAGGACGGTGTCGCCGTCGCGTTTGATCCAGACCACCGAGTTCTGCGGGGAGCCGTCGGGGCCGAGGGTGGCGACGCTGGCGAAGTTCTTGCCGTCGAGGAGGGCGCGGACTGAGTCGCCGAAGGAGAGGTGATCGCTCAAGGGAGTCGTCATGGGATCCACCCTAGTTACATGCATGCGCATATAAAAGTGGTTCGGCGGATCTTCTCCGAGAACGGCCGGAGCGCCTGAGTACCTGAGCGGCTGAGCGGCTGAACGCCGGATCAACCGCCCCATGCCGGGTGCCGGGGGTCGTCGGCCCGTACCAGGACGTCGGCGGTGCCGGCGGGGTCGGTCTCGTCCGTGTAGCGCTCGAAGGCCTCCAGGGTCCACTGGTCGGCTTCGGGGGTGCGGCGGCGCAAGGCGCCCGGGGAGAGGAGGACATGGACGGACAGGTCGAAGGGGAACCAATGGCGCAACAGGAGGGGGCCGTGCAGCAACAGGACTCCACCGGGCGGGAGTCGGACATACGGGCTGCGGGTGGCGCGGTCGGTGTCGGGGTCCCACAGGTCGGGCAGGACCCGGCCGTCGCCGCCCGGTTCGAGGGGGCCGAAGACCTCGCGCCACAGGGCGCCGGTGTCGAACCAGCCGTTGTAGTACGCCTCCACGTCCTGGCGGCCGTACTCCAGGCGGAGCGAGGCGGGGCGCAGAAAGCCCTGGGTGCCGACGACGAGCGAGGGGCGGCCGCGTATCCGCAGCGCCTCCGAGACACGCTCGGCGAGATCCTGCGGACGGGCCGCGGGGGCACCGTCGAAGGCGATCCGCGGCCAGGGGCTCTCGTCGGCCGGCTTCAGGTCGAGCAGACGGTCGGCGAGCACGTCGCCGAGCCGCTCCCAGGTGATCGCTTCGAGTCGCACACGGCCCATGATGCGTCAGCCGAGGGTCAGGACGCGTCCCGCTCATGGACCCGGCGGGCGGCGAGGAGGTGCGGGAGGTGCGTCTCGCTCCAGGCGCGGGCGGCGTCGAGCAGGGGGATCAGGGTGCGGCCGAGAGGGGTGAGGGCGTATTCGACACGCGGTGGGTTCTCGTCGTACGCGGTGCGGGTGACAAGGCCGTCGCGCTCCATCGCGCGCAGGGTCTCGGCAAGGACCTTGGGGGTGACGGCCCTGAGCGGGACACGGAGTTCGGTGAAGCGGCGCGGACCGCTGTCGAGGCAGCGGATGACCATGCCGGTCCACTTGTCCCCGACCCGGAAAGGCATCACGGAGGAGGGGCAGACGGGGTCGAACATGTCGGGGTCCAGCGGAGCCGGTCGGATGCCGTCCGAGGAGGTGGCCATCGGTCGAGGTTAGCGCCGATACCGTTGAAGTAACCGGCCCATGCGTCTCTAACGTCCAGGTCAGGCACCGAACATCGGTGTGTGACAAGGAGGTTGGGCATGAGTGGGATCGTCGTCTTCGGAGCGGGCGGGCGTGCGGGGCGGGCCGTCACGGCGGAGGCCCGGCGGCGCGGGTACGAGGTGACGGCCGTGGTGCGGGATCCGGCGCGCCACGCGGAGCTCGGGGCGGACGGTGTGACCGTGGTCCGGGGTGACGTGACGGATCTCGGCTCGGTCGGGTCCGTGGCGGACGGGCGGTCGGCGGCGGTGCACGCGGTGTCGCCGTTCAGTGGGCCGGAGCAGGGCTTCGACACGCTCGACCCGGACTTCTTCGTGAAGGCGGCGGACGCGCTGCTCGGCGGGCTCACGGCGGCGGGCGTGCGGCGGCTGGTCGCCGTGGGACTGTTCGCGAATCTGCTCGGGGCGGACGGGCGGCCGGTGATGGACGACCCCGTGGTGCTCCCGCCGGAGATCCGGCCGTTCGCGCTGGCACACACGGCGGGGCTGAGCCGGCTGCGGGCGGAGGGTGACAGCGGCTTCGTCGACTGGGCGATGCTCACCCCGGGAGGAGGACTGGAGGAGAACGCTCCGCGCACCGGGCGCTATGTGCTCGGCGGGGAGCGGGTGCCCGACAGGATGGGTGTCCTGTCCTACGCGGACCTCGCCGTGGCGGTGGTCGACGAGATCGAGCGGCCCACGGCGCATCGGACGCGGGTGTCGGTGGTCGACGCCGAGTAGGACGAGACCGCGTAGGACGACACCGGGCAGGACGAGACCGGGCAGGACGACACCGCGTAGGACGAGGCCGTGGTTCAGGGCCCGTTCGCGGGAATGAACCCGGTATGTCTCGCCTCGCGACTCCCCCGCGCCGTACCGGGCCGCTCGTCGTCCAGCCCCTCGGGCGGAAGCAGTGCGCCGAGTGCCGGGGCGGGCCGTTGTCGCTGCTGGTGCTGGAGGAGGGGGCACCGCGGTGTCTGGACTGCGCCGACCTCGGGCATCTGGTGTTCCTGCCGCGCGGCGACACCGCGCTGACGCGCCGGGCGCGGGAGGAGAGTGCGCTGTCGGCGGTGGTCGTACGGTTCAACCGGCGCAGGGCGAGATACGAGCGGCAGGGTGTGCTCGTCGATGAGGAGGCGCTCACTCGGGCGGAGGTGCGGTGCCTCGCGGACGCCGAGGCGCGGCGGCGGCGCCGGTTGCGGGACGCGCGGCGACGGGCGACGGAGGACGTGCGGTTCACGGACGCGTTCGCGGCGGAGATACGGCGGCTGCTTCCCGGCTGCCCGGTGGAGCGGGCGCAGGGGATCGCGGCGCACGCCTCGGTGCGGGGCAGTGGACGGGTGGGGCGGAGCGCGGCGGGGCGGGCGTTGTCCGAGGGAGCGGTGGTCTCGGCGGTCGTGGCGTCCGTACGGCATCTGGACACGCCGTACGACCAGCTGCTGATGAGCGGGGTGCCGCGGCACGAGGCTCGCAGGCGGATCGCGGCGGCCGTGGAGACGGTGCTGGGCGGATGGCGGGCGACGGAGGCCGAGGCGGGCTGAGGGCGAGGCCGCGGTTCGACGACACCGCCGGGCTGTGCAGTGGGACCGCTCTGCCGCCGTACCGGCGTACATCGCCGTACCGCCGTATCGCTGTGCCGCCGCGCCCGGGAGGAGACCGGTGATTCGGAGGGCGGCGGCAGGGGGAGGTTCTCTTCTTTGGACGCTCGCGTATGCGCCCGCGGCCTTCGGCCATGGTGACCCTTCCCGTACGGGAATTCACTTGTGGTGACGGTTGGTGCCGGGCAGGATCTCGGCTCGATGCGGGAGTTGACGACATGATCGAGGGACCGTACTTCGTACTGACGGTGCTGGGTGTGCTCGGGACCGGTCTGGTGGCCGGGGTCTTCTGCGCCTTCTCGACCTTCGTGATGAAGGGGCTCGCCGCGCTGCCGCCGGCGCAGGGCGTCGCCGCGATGAAGGCGATCAACGTGACCGCGCTGCGGCCCGCGTTCATGCTCGTGTTCGCCGGGTCGGCGGTGCTGTGCGCGGTGATCGCGGTGGTGACGTTCGTGCTGTGGCCGGACGAGGGGACGGTGGAGCTGCTGCTGGGCAGCGCGTTGTACCTGTTCGGCTCGTTCGGGGTGACGATGGCCGCGAACGTGCCGCGCAACGACACGTTGATGAGGCTCGACGCGGGGACGGCCGAAGCGACCGCGTACTGGCCGGAATACGTGCGCGAGTGGACGGTCTGGAACCACGTCCGCATGGTCGCCTCGGGTGCCGCGGCGGTGTCGTACGTGCTGGCCCTGACGTAGGGGCACAGGCACGGGGAAAGCCCTGCGGAACCGTGGGGGAAGCGCTGTCCCCCCACGCCTGTCCCCGCCCCTGTCCCCGGCCCGTACCTCGCCGGTGCTCCACCCCTTCCCGCCACCCTGCGCGAGTGGCCGACGGGACGTATCGTGGCCGAAAGAGCGCCGCCCGATGACGCACGGCCCGTCGCTGCTCACGCAAGGAAGACGGCCATGGCCGATCCCAAGGGATTCATGACCACCCCTCGCCGGGACTGGCCCCGCCGGCCCGTCGAGGAACGGGTCGGGGACTGGGACGAGGTGTACGTCCCCGGCGCGTTGCTGCCCATCATCAACCAGCAGGCCGACCGCTGTATGGACTGCGGCATCCCCTTCTGCCACGACGCGTGTCCGCTGGGCAATCTGATCCCCGAGTGGAACGACCTGGTCAGCCGGGACGACTGGCGGCAGGCCGCCGACCGGCTGCACGCCACGAACAACTTCCCCGAGTTCACCGGCCGGTTGTGCCCGGCGCCCTGCGAGGCGGGGTGTGTGCTCGCCATCAACCAGCCCGCGGTCACCATCAAGAACGTCGAGGTCGCCATCGCCGACCGCGCCTGGGAGCTGGGGTTCGCGCCACCGCGGCCGCCGGACCGGCTGTCCGGGCGCACGGTCGCGGTGATCGGGTCGGGGCCGACCGGACTCGCGGCGGCCCAGCAGCTGACCCGGGCGGGGCACACGGTCGTGGTGTACGAGAAGGACGACCGCCTGGGCGGGCTGATGCGGTACGGAATCCCCGAGTTCAAGATGGAGAAGCACCATCTCCAGCGGCGGATCGAGCAGATGCGGGCCGAGGGCACGAAGTTCCGTACGTCGACGGCGGTCGGACGGGACATCGGGGCGGCGGAGCTGCGGGCCCGCTATGACGCGCTGGTGATCGCGACCGGGGCCACCGCATGGCGTGAACTGTCCGTGCCGGGGCGGGAGTTGGCGGGGATCCAGCAGGCTATGGAGTATCTGCCGCTGGCCAACCGGGTGTGCGAGGGGGATGTGGAGAGCTCTCCGATGTCCGCCGCCGGGAAGCATGTCGTCATCGTCGGCGGTGGCGACACGGGGGCCGACTGTCTGGGGACGGCGGTGCGCGAAGGGGCCGCGTCCGTCAGCCAGTTGGACATCTACGCCCAGCCGGGCGCCGACCGCGACGAGGATGCCGAGCCCTGGCCGACGTATCCGAAGATCTACCGGCTGTCGGCCGCGCACGAGGAGGCCGGCGACCTCGGGACCGCACCGGCGGCGGACGCGGACGCCCGGCTCTTCGCGGCGTCCACGCTCCGCTTCACCGGCGACGCGGACGGGCACGTGCGGTCGCTGCATCTGGTCGAGGTCGACGCGGAGCGGCGGCCGGTGTCGGGCACCGGGCGGACGCTCCCCGCCGATCTGGTCCTGCTCGCCCTCGGCTTCTCCGGGCCGGCCCGGGAGGACGGGCTCGTCGATCAGCTGGGCCTTGCGATGGAGCCCCGCGGCACGATCACCCGGGACGCCGGCTTCGCGACGAACGCTCCCGGGGTGTTCGCCGCGGGGGACGCCGCCCGGGGGCAGTCGCTCATCGTGTGGGCGATCGCGGAGGGGCGGGCGGTGGCGGCGGCGGTCGACCGCCATCTGACGGGGAGTTCCCGGCTGCCGGCGCCGATCGGGCCGTACGACCGGCCGATGACGGTGTAGCCGGGCCGGGGCGGGCTGGGACGGTTGCGGCTGGGACGGGACGGTTGCGGCGAGTGCCGACAGAGAACGGCGCCGGTGGGCGCCACGGCCCGCCGACCCGCCGGCCCGCCCCTCGTTCAGATCCGCTCGACCACGTCGCTCAGCCCCACTCAGCTACGTCGCTCAGACCCGATCGGCCACGTCGCTCAGCCCCACTCAGCTACGTCGCTCAGACCCGCTCATCCGTCCCCGCCTCCTTCTTCGTCGCCAGGGCCACCCTGTTCCAGGTGTTGATGGCGAAGATCAGACCGAGCACCTGGGCCAGTTCCTCCTCCCCGAACCGGGCCGCGGCCTGCGCGTACACCTCGTCCGGGACGCCCCCGTCGGCCACGAGCGTCACCGCCTCGGTCAGGGCCAGGGCCGCCTGCTCCTTCTCGGTGAAGAAGTGACGGGCCTCGCGCCAGACGGGGACCATGTGGAGCCGGTCCTCGCTCTCGCCGGCCTTGCGGGCGTCGTTGGTGTGCATGTGGAGGCAGTAGGCGCAGTGGTTCAGGTGCGAGGCGCGGATCTGGATCAGTTCCACCAGGGCCGGGTCCAGGCCCGCGCGGGCGGCGGCGTCGAAGCCGATGAGGGCTCGGAAGACCTTCGGGGCGGACTTGGCGAAGTCGAGGCGGGGAGCGGCGGCGGTGTTCGTGTTCGTCGTCATGTCCATCAATCTAGGAGACGGATAGACCCCCTGTAGGGTGCATTTTCATGGCGAAACCGTGGGTCAATTCGGCGCAGCGGATCGGCTCCGACCTGCACCTGGAGCTCTCCGGAGCGGGCGGCAGACGGGCCGCTCTCATCGATGCCCTGCGGGAGGCCGTACGCGGTGGCCGGCTCACCCCCGGCACCCGGCTGCCGCCCTACCGCTCGCTCGCCGCCGACCTGGGCGTGGCCCGCAACACGGTGGCCGACGCCTACGCCGAGCTCGTGGCGGAGGGCTGGCTCACCGCCCGGCAGGGCTCGGGCACCCACGTCGCCGAGCGGGCCGAACCCCTGCGCCCCCGGCACGCGCGCGTACCCGTGAGAACGCCTCCACGCGTGCGTGGCCCCCGGCACGACCTGCGCCAGGGCACCCCGGACGCGTCGACGTTCCCGCGCGCCGCCTGGCTGGCCTCCTACCGGCGGGCCCTTCAACAGGCGCCCAACGAGGTGTTCGGCCCCGGCGACCCCGCCGGCCGCGTCGAACTGCGGGAGGCGCTCACGGAGTACCTGGCACGCGCGCGGGGCGTGCGCACCGAGCCGGGCCGGATCGTGATCTGCTCGGGCTTCGCGCACGCGCTGCGGCTGCTGTCCCGGACGCCGGTCCTGCGCGGCACCCTGGCCGTGGAGGCGTACGGTCTGCCCTTCCATCGCGAACTCCTCGCCGACGCGGGCGTCCGGACCGTACCGCTCCCCCTGGACGAACACGGCGCCGACGTGGGCCGGTTGACGCGGGAGCGGGCCGTACTGCTCACGCCCGCCCACCAGTTCCCGACCGGCGGGCCGCTGCACGCCGAGCGGCGGGCGGCCGTCGTCGGCTGGGCACGCGCGCGGGGCGGAGTGGTGCTGGAGGACGACTACGACGGGGAGTTCCGCTACGACCGCAAGCCCGTCGGCGCGGTCCAGGGCCTCGACCCGGAGCGGGTGATCTTCGTCGGCTCGGCCAGCAAGAGCCTGTCGCCCGCGCTGCGGCTGGGGTGGATGGTGCTGCCGGAGCGGTACGTCGACGACGTGCTCGCGGTCAAGGGCGAGCGGGAGGCCTGGGTGAGCGTCCTCGACCAGCTGAGCCTCGCCGACTTCCTGTCGTCGGGTTCGTACGACCGTCATGTGCGGCGCATGCGGCAGCGCTACCGGAGCCGCCGTGACCGCCTGGTCGCGGCGCTGGCCGAGCACGCGCCGCACATCGAGGTGACCGGGGTCGCGGCCGGACTCCACGCGGTACTGCGGCTGCCGCCCGGCACCGAGCGCTCCGCGGTGAAGGCGGCGACCTGGGCGGGCATCGCGCTGGACGGTCTCGCCGAGTTCCGGCACCCGGAGGCATCCCGGACGCGGATGCCAGGCCACGACGGGCTGGTCGTCGGCTACGCGACGCCCTCGGAGCACGCGTACGGCGCGGCGCTGGACGCCCTGTGCCGAGCCCTCCCCCCTGAGACCCCTGAGACCCCCTGAAACCTGCTGAGACCGGCTGAGACCGGCTGAGGGGTCTCCTTCCCCCGGAGGAGGCGCGGCCTACTGCCTGCGGAGGAGCGCGCCCCGCTCGCTCTCCTCCGGTGCTCCTGGATCCTCTCCACGCGCCCGAAAAGCGGCTTCCGACCGACATGGAAACCAACAGCGGTGGGATCATTGGAGCAGGAGGCGTGCTGCCGTCGGGACCCCGGCGGGGTCGGCAGTGGCTCGCCCCATCCTTCGTTCCGCCGTCAGGCGCAGGGCCACCCCCGCGCGTCCCCCCTGTTGGCGGCCGGTCCTGGAGGGTGAGCGATGACGACGCTCGACGAACGACATGGAGAAGGGGCACGCGACGGGGACAGGCCCCGCGGCGAGGTGGCCCCCGGTCCGGTCGGCGCCCGTGCCCCGGTCACCGTGCCGCTCGACCGCCCCGGCGCCGCGCTGACCGGCAGCGCGGGGTCCAAGGCCGCGAACCTCGCGCGCGCGGCCGGTGCGGGGCTGCCGGTGCTCCCCGGCTTCGTGATCCCGTTCGAAGGCGGCGACGACCCCGTCGCCCTGCGGCGCGCCTGGCAGGAGCTCTCCGACGGCGGCGCGCGTCCCCTCGTCGTACGGTCCTCCTCGCCCCAGGAGGACACGGAGGAGTCGTCCCTGGCGGGCCAGTTCGCCTCCGTCCTGGACGTGCGGGGATGGCAGGACTTCCGTACGGCGGTGCGGACCGTGCTCGATTCCGCGGTACGGCCCGACGGGTCCACGGCGCCGATGGCGGTGCTGGTGCAGCCGATGCTCGCGGCACGGGTCGGCGGGGTCATGTTCGGTGCCGACCCCGTCGAGGGACGCGCCGACCGGATGCTGGTGAGCGCGGTGCGGGGCGGTCCCGACACGCTGGTCAGCGGGGAGCGGGCGGGCACCGACTACTGGCTGAGCGGGCGGGGACGGCTGCTGCGGACGGAGCCTTCCGAGGCCGGTCCGCTGCTCACCCGTGCCGAGCTGGCCCGCCTCGCACGGCTCGCACGGCGGGCCCGGCGGATCTTCGGCGGGCCCCAGGACATCGAGTTCGGGTTCGACGGGGACGGGCGGCTGTGGCTGTTCCAGAGCCGTCCGATCACGGCGATGGCGGCGCGGCCGCCGCACGGGGCACGGCTGCTCGGGCCCGGTCCGGTGGCGGAGACGCTGCCCGAGCAGCTGGCGCCGCTGGAGGAGGACCTGTGGGTGGCGCCGATGGCCCGCGGGCTCGCCGCCGCGCTCGACATCGGCGGGAGTGCGCCGCGGCGGCTGCTGCGGACGGTGCCGGTGGTCACGACGGTCGGCGGTCGGGCCGCCGCCGACCTGCGTCTGCTCGGCGCCGCGGGTCCGCGGCACCGGTGGGCGGCGCTGCTCAACCCGGCGCCGGGGGCCCGCAGGCTGGGCGCCGCCTGGCGGGTGGGCCGCCTCTCCGCGGCGCTGCCGGGTCTGGCCACGGACCTCGTGGCGGACGTCGACCGCCGCCTCGCCGAGATACCAGGGCTGTCCGCGCTCCCCGCGTCCGCCCTGGTCGCGGAGGTCCGCTGGACCCGCAGGACCCTGGTCTCCCT
Source organism: Streptomyces sp. S3(2020) (assembly GCF_013044505.1). Taxonomy (GTDB): domain Bacteria; phylum Actinomycetota; class Actinomycetes; order Streptomycetales; family Streptomycetaceae; genus Streptomyces. The sequence continues at coordinate 12,246 of NZ_JABERD010000254.1, forward strand.
GCACGCCCAGGAGGCTCTCGCGGGAGCGCTCCTCAAGGAGCCCCCGAAGAGCCGCACGGCGGCGGGCACGGCGCTGGCCGCGCTGGAGGCGGCACGCGCGCGTGGCGTGCCCGACGAGCGGGTGATCGCCGAGGACCCGGTGGTCCTGGCGCTCACCTCACCGAGTCTGCGGGAGCGGCGTCGGCTCCCGGTGCCGGACGCCGCCGGAAACGTCCCGTCGGCACCCCCGCGGCGCACCCCCACACCCGTCCCTTCTACACATCTGACGCCCCCGACGCAACGGCAAGCGTAA
>NZ_JABERD010000255.1 GCF_013044505.1 Streptomyces sp. S3(2020)
TTGGGTTAAAGGGACCGACGCCGGGTGCGTAGGGAACCGGCGTTATCCACAGCCCCGGCACCCGCGACCGCAGCGACGTACGCTGGATACCCCCCGGCCGGTCACCGCGTCGGGCGATTCGCGTTGCCCACCCCCGGACGAAAGCCGCCCCGAATGAGCCTGCACGGTCTGCTCGACGCCGTCGTCAAGGACACCGCCCTCACGGAAGCGATCACCGCGGCCGCAGACGGCAACCGCATGCACGTCGACCTGGTCGGCCCCCCGGCAGCCCGCCCCTTCGCGCTCGCCGCACTCGCCAGACAGTCCGGCCGCCCTGTCCTCGCCGTGACGGCGACCGGCCGCGAGGCGGAGGACCTGGCCGCGGCCCTGCGCTCCCTGCTCCCGCAGGAGGGCGTCGTCGAGTACCCCTCGTGGGAGACCCTCCCGCACGAACGCCTCAGCCCCCGCAGCGACACCGTCGGCCGCCGCCTCGCCGTCCTGCGCCGCCTGGCGCACCCCCGCCCGGACGACCCCGAGACGGGCCCGGTGTCGGTGGTCGTGGCGCCGGTGCGTTCCGTGCTCCAGCCACAGGTCAAGGGCTTGGGCGACCTGGAACCGGTGGCCCTGAGGACCGGCCAGACGGCAGACCTCAACGCCATCGTGGACGCCCTCGGCGCCGCCGCCTACGCGCGCGTGGAGCTCGTGGAGAAGCGCGGCGAGTTCGCCGTACGAGGCGGCATCCTGGACGTCTTCCCGCCCACGGAGGAACACCCGCTCCGCATCGAGTTCTGGGGCGACGACGTAGAGGAGATCCGCTACTTCAAGGTCGCCGACCAGCGCTCCCTGGAGGTCGCCGAGCACGGCCTGTGGGCCCCGCCCTGCCGCGAGCTGCTCCTCACCGACGACGTACGCGCGCGTGCACGTGCCCTCGCCGAGCAGCACCCGGAGCTGGGCGAACTGCTCGGCAAGATCGCCGAGGGGATCGCCGTGGAGGGCATGGAGTCCCTCGCGCCGGTCCTCGTCGACGACATGGAGCTCCTGGTCGACGTACTGCCGAAGGGCGCCATGACCGTCGTGTGCGATCCGGAGCGGGTACGCACGCGTGCCGCGGATCTCGTGGCGACGTCCCAGGAGTTCCTGCAAGCCTCCTGGGCGGCCACGGCGGGCGGCGGCGAGGCCCCGATCGACGTCGGCGCGGCCTCCCTGTGGTCGATCGCGGACGTCCGGGACCGGGCGCGCGAGCTGGACATGATGTGGTGGTCGGTGTCGCCGTTCGCGGCCGACCTCGAACTGGAGGCGGACACCCTCAAGCTCGGCATGCACGCCCCCGAGACCTACCGCGGCGACACCGCGAAGGCCCTCGCCGACACCAAGGGCTGGCTCGCCGACGGCTGGCGCACGGTCTTCGTGACCGAGGCGCACGGCCCGGCGGCCCGTACGGTCGAGGTGCTGGGCGGCGAGGGCATCGCGGCCCGCCTGGAGGCGGAGCTGGGGGCGATCGCCCCGTCCGTCGTGCACGTGGCGTGCGGCTCGATCGACTACGGCTTCGTCGACCCGTCGTTGAAGCTGGCCGTGCTCACCGAGACCGACCTGACCGGCCAGAAGGCGGCCGGCAAGGACGGCGCCCGGATGCCCGCCAGGCGCCGCAAGACGATCGACCCGCTGAGCCTGGAGGCGGGCGACTACATCGTCCACGAGCAGCACGGCGTGGGCCGTTACATCGAGATGGTGCAGCGCACCGTGCAGGGCGCCACGCGCGAGTACCTCGTCGTCGAGTACGCCCCCGCCAAGCGCGGCCAGCCCGGCGACCGCCTCTACATCCCGACCGACCAGCTGGAACAGATCACCAAGTACGTGGGCGGCGAGGCCCCGACCCTGCACCGTCTGGGCGGCGCCGACTGGACGAAGACGAAGGCCCGTGCGAAGAAGGCCGTCAAGGAGATCGCGGCCGACCTCATCAAGCTCTACAGCGCGCGCATGGCGGCGCCCGGGCACACCTTCGGCCCGGACACCCCGTGGCAGCGTGAGCTGGAGGACGCGTTCCCCTACGCCGAGACCCCCGATCAGCTGACGACCATCGCCGAGGTCAAGGAGGACATGGAGAAGTCGGTCCCGATGGACCGTCTGATCTGCGGCGACGTCGGCTACGGCAAGACGGAGATCGCGGTCCGGGCCGCGTTCAAGGCGGTGCAGGACGGCAAGCAGGTCGCGGTCCTCGTACCGACGACCCTGCTGGTGCAGCAGCACTTCGGCACCTTCTCCGAGCGCTACTCGCAATTCCCGGTGAACGTACGGGCGTTGAGCCGCTTCCAGACGGACTCCGAGGCGAAGGCGGTCCTGGAGGGCCTGCGCGAGGGCTCGGTGGACGTCGTCATCGGCACCCACCGGCTGTTCTCGTCCGAGACCAAGTTCAAGGACCTGGGCCTGGTCATCGTCGACGAGGAGCAGCGGTTCGGCGTCGAGCACAAGGAGCAGCTGAAGAAGCTGCGCGCCAATGTCGACGTACTGACGATGTCCGCGACCCCGATCCCGCGCACCCTGGAGATGGCGGTCACGGGCATCCGCGAGATGTCGACGATCACGACCCCGCCGGAGGAGCGCCACCCGGTGCTGACCTTCGTCGGCCCGTACGAGGAGAAGCAGATCGGCGCGGCGATCCGCCGTGAACTGCTGCGCGAGGGCCAGGTCTTCTACATCCACAACAGGGTCGAGTCCATCGACCGCGCGGCCGCCCGGCTGCGCGAGATCGTCCCGGAGGCACGGATCGCGACGGCCCACGGCCAGATGTCGGAGACGGCGCTGGAGCAGGTCGTGGTCGACTTCTGGGAGAAGAAGTTCGACGTGCTCGTGTCGACGACGATCGTGGAGTCGGGCATCGACATCTCGAACGCGAACACGCTGATCGTGGAGCGGGGGGACAACTTCGGTCTGTCACAGCTCCACCAGCTGCGAGGCCGGGTGGGCCGTGGTCGCGAGCGCGGCTACGCGTACTTCCTGTACCCCCCGGAGAAGCCTCTGACGGAGACGGCCCACGAGCGGCTGGCGACGATCGCCCAGCACACGGAGATGGGCGCGGGCATGTACGTGGCGATGAAGGACCTGGAGATCCGGGGCGCCGGAAATCTGCTCGGCGGCGAACAGTCCGGCCACATCGCGGGTGTCGGCTTCGACCTGTACGTCCGCATGGTCGGCGAGGCGGTGGCCGACTACCGGGCCTCCCTGGAGGGCGGTGTCGAGGAGGAGCCGCCCCTGGAGGTCAAGATCGAGCTCCCGGTCGACGCCCATGTGCCGCACGACTACGCCCCGGGCGAGCGGCTCCGCCTCCAGGCCTACCGCTCGATCGCCTCGGCCAACACCGAGGACGACATCAAGGCCGTACGGGAAGAACTCGTCGACCGCTACGGCAAGTTGCCGGAACCGGTGGAGAACCTGCTCCTGGTGGCAGGCCTGCGCATGCTGGCACGCGCGTGCGGCGTCGGCGAGATCGTCCTCCAGGGCACCAACATCCGCTTCGCACCGGTGGAGTTGCGCGAGTCGCAGGAGCTACGCGTCAAGCGCCTGTACCCCGGCACCGTCATCAAGCCGGCGGTGCATCAGGTGCTGGTACCACGCCCGAAGACGGCGAAGGTGGGCGGGAAGCCGTTGGTCGGACGGGAACTGCTGGGCTGGGTGGGGGAGTTCCTGGCGTCGATCCTGGGGTCGTAAGGTCTCTGTTCAGGCGTCGCTCGCTGCCACGATGGAGTCATGTTCTTCGAGGGGCGGCGGCAACGCAGGGCGCGGTGGTGGGGGCTGGTCGTGGCGTCGGCCGTCGTCACCGGCGCTGCCCTCGTCTGGATCGCGAACGCGTACGAAGACGGCTTGGACAGCGGCGAGTTGCGCTCGGTGCTCGTCCAGGTTGTCATCGCTGTGCTGGCACTCGGGGCGGGTGTTCTCGCGCTGCGGCCGCAGGCCGGGGGCGAGCCGGACCTCGCGACAGTGACGGCTTGGTTGGCCCGGGCTGTGGAGAAGAGGGAGTCCGGTCAGTGGCGCCAATTGCTCGGCGGTGACCGGGTCTTCATCGACGTCGGCTTCACGTTCGACACCGCGGGCGATCGGCGCACCGCGACGGTGAGCGACACACCTCGCCTCCGCCTCGCTTCCGTCGTCGAGGATTTCCTGGCCATGGCCCCTCGGCGGCTGCTGGTGACCGGGGCGCCGGGCGCGGGTAAGACGGTCCTCGCGACCAGGCTTGTGCTGGAACTTGTCAGCCGGCGCGCCCCGGACGAACCCGTGCCCGTACGACTGCCCTTGGCGGAGTGGGATCCCGATGCGGGCATCGACGAATGGATCGCGCGGCAGCTCACCCGCGACTATTACGATCTCACTCACACCCTCGCCCGTGAACTCGTCGACGCCCGACTGATTCTCCCGGTGTGCGATGGACTCGACGAGATGGAGGAGCGGGCGCCGGCTGCGCTCGACTTGTTGGATGCCTGGACCCGCGGATCAGCTGCGGCGCCGATGGTGGTCACCTGTCGCAGCGAGCGGTACGCCGAACTGGCCGAGGCCGGGCACCGGCTGCTGGACGCCGCCCGCATCGAGGTGTCACCGGTGACGCCGGAGGAGGCCCGCGAGTACCTCGCCGATCGGACGGCCCGGCGCTCGGACGCCTGGCGTGTCCTGCTGGCCGAACTGCGCGACGAACCGGACGGGGTGACGGGCCGGACACTGTCCACGCCGTGGCTGCTGTCGCTGGCGGCAATTGTGTACGGCACGGCGGGTGCCCCAGCCCGCCTGTTGTTGTGCGTGACCCGGCAGGAGGCCGCAGACCTGTTGCTCGGCCAGTACGTGCGCGTCGCGATCGGGCTGACGTCGGACACGCCCGCCGGGTATACGCCCAGGAGCGTGCACCGGTGGCTGCGATCGCTGGCGGTGCGGTTGGAGGGTCGTACCGATCTGGTGCCAGGGCCCTGGCTGGTGCCGGTACAGCGGTTCGCGCGGGTACGGGCCGCGGACATGGCGGTGACAGGCGTGCTGACGGCTGCGGTGGTGATCGCGGTTCTGCCCGCGCTGCGGCACAGTCCGTCACCAGCCTTGCTCTACGCGCCGAGCGGTGTCCTCAGCCGGGCCGACGTGGCTTTCCACAACGGGGTGTTCGGCCTGCTCCTGTGCGCTTTGGGCTGGTGGCGAGCCACGCGTCCGCTGCTCGACTCCCCGAGTGCGCCACCACCGCTGCACCGGCTGCGACGAGCTCAGGTGCGGGGCATTCTCGCCATCGAGTACCGCAACCCGGAGAGGGTTGTCCCGCTTGTCCTGTGGGCCGTGCTGTGGACGGCGCTCGGGGTGCTGGGCGTGTTGCGGGCGCCCTCCGACCGGAGCGTCGTGGAAGCCACAGTCATCTGTGCCTGCGGAATCGCCTACTCCCTCATCGTCGACCCCGTCCTCGACACGCTGGCTGGAAGAGGGCGCGCCACACACCTGGTACCGGTCTTCGTCAGTCCTCGTGACGTGCTGCCTGCGGGCTGGATGCTCGGTGTACTGATCAGTTTGGGGTGGCTGCCGACGTTGCTTGCCGGGGACATACGGGCGGCACCCGTGCTGATCGCTCTGGCCCTGTGGACATGCAGTGGCTCATCGAGCCGTTATCTGCTTGCCCTCCTGCTCTCGCGCGGCCGGGTCCCCTTTCGCTTCGCCGGCTTCCTGCGCTGGGCGCATGAGGTGGGGCTGTTGCGGGTGTCGGGGCCTGCCTACCAGTTCCGTCACAGGGAGTTCCAGGAGTGGCTGGTCCGGCACCCGGAGCCGGTGCCGGATATGGACTGAGGCCGTCAGGACTCGGCCCGGAACAGCATTCCCGCCAACGTCCGGAACACCTCCTCCGGATCCTGGTCCCCGACCGGCCCGTCCAGGTTGTGGCCGAGCAGCAGTGTGGCGAAGCCGTGCGCGAGGGACCAGGCGGCGACGCCGGCGAGGCGGGGCTCGATGGCGTCGGGGCCGCTGCTTTCCGGGTGGATGTCGGACACGGCCTCGCGCAGGGCGTCGCCGGCGAGGGCGCGGGCGGTGGTCAGTTCGAGGTCGTCGGCGCGCAGCAGTTCCGGCGCGAACATCACCTGGAAGTGCGCCGGGTGCTCGCGCGCGAAGCGCACATAGCGCACGCCCGCCTCCTTGAGGTCCGGCGCCTCCCGCAGCGCGGTCGCCAGCAGTCCGAACCCCTCCGCCGCGATCGCCGTGAGCAGGCCGGTGCGGTCCCCGAAGTGGTGGGCGGGGGCCGCGTGCGACACCCCGGCCCGGCGGGCGAGGTCGCGCAGGCTCAGCGTGGACGGGCCGTCGGCGGCGATGACGTCCAGCGCGGCGCTGAGGACGGCGCGGCGCAGATCGCCGTGGTGGTAGGGGCGGCGCGAGGCCGGCTTCGTGGTGTCCGCGGGTGCCATGGACAGCAGCGTACGCCGAATCTAGGCATTGACAAGTTAGGGAGGCTCGGGCAATCTTGTCAGTGGCAAGTTGTGGAGCGGGTCCGAAGCACTTGGATACGACGAGGAGTCATGCCATGTCGCAGCACGAGAGCGAGACCGGTACGGTCGCCGCCGGCGTCGCCCCGGCCCGCGTACGCCAGCTCTGGCACCTGCTGGAACCCCTGCACGCGGTGCTGTACTACGCGCCGGAGGCCTTCGACGAGGCCGCGGAGCTCGGCTACGACACCAAGGAGCGCTGGCCGAGCTACTTCCCGCTCCGCGCGGCCCCGTTGGGCGCGGTGGGCGCCGAGCGGGTGGCCTCCGCCTTCTACAGTTTCAGCCCTCGCATGGTCGCCGAGCACATCGACTCCGCGTGGAGCGTCGCGAGCCCCGAGGCGGTGCTGGCGGCGCGGCTGCGCGGCGTCGACCGTGCGTACCGGGAGATGTTCGGCGAGCGCGTCGACAGCCCCGAGCTGGCGGAGGCCGCCGCCCTCGCCCGCCGCGCCGCCGAGGCGGTGAACAGCGCGGGCCGCCCCCTCGCCGCGGCCAACGCCGAGCTGGAGTGGCCCACGATCCCGCACCTCCAGTTGTGGCACGCGGCGACGATCCTGCGCGAGCACCGCGGTGACGGCCATCTCGCCGCCCTGCTCATCGCCGGCCTCGACCCGGCCGAGTCGCTCGTCTCCTTCGCGGGGATAGGCGCCGCGTCCGTCGAACGCTTCGAGAGCCGCGGCTGGAGCGCCGCGGAATGGTCCGCCGCACGCGAACGCCTGACCGTCCGCGGGCTGGTCGACGAGGACGGTACGGCGACGGAGGCCGGCCGCGCCCTGCGCCACCAGGTCGAACAGCACACCGACCAACTCGCCACCGCCCCTTGGCGGTCCCTCGACCAGACCGACACCGACCGCCTGGTCGAACTGCTCGGCGACTTCTGGGTCACGGTCCTCTCCTCGGGCCTGCTGCCTTCGGAGACGACGCTGGGGATAGGCAAGGTTTGAACGAAGGCCGGGGAGGCGCGGGCCGCCGGAAAAACTGCCTGAGTCCGCTGCGGGCCGACGGCGGCATGACGGCATGCCTGACCTGCTGTGGGACGACGTCAAGGACCACTTCGACCCGGACGCGACGGGGGCCCTGCCGGACCTCCGCATCCCCTATGCCTCGGCCGACGACTGGCAGGCGTTGCTCGACCTCGTCGTGGAACGCGGCTGGAACCACGAGTGCTTGGAGGGTGCCGACGCGCTTGCGCTGCCACGAGCCGCAGACGTGTTCGCCCGGCCGCCGGACGCGGAGTGCCCCCAACTCCGGGTCCGGCCGGCGGAGGACATGCTCGCGATCTTCCGCTTCCTCGCGGACGAGGAGATCGACTTCGACATGGACGTGCGGGAGGTGCGGGGGCAGGAGCGGCTGGACCTGTTCTGCGACTTCCTGCGGGCGACGGGCCGCCGGCCCCTCCTGAGGGAGCCGTGAGGGGAGCTGTGACGGGTGCCGGGAAACGCGAAGCCGTCCACGGGGGTCGCGCCTCCGCGGACGGCCTCGGTTGCAAGGTGGTTCAGGGGATCCCGGCCGTCAGGGCGTTGTGCCCGGCGGGGATCTCTTGCTCCTCCGTGGGTCTGGTGGGCTTACGGCTGTTCGGGCCGGTCGCGATCCATGCCCATCGCGCCTTCGATCTTCTGCTGCGCGTCGTCGACCTGGCTCTCGTACTTGTTGCCCGTCTTCTCGTTGACCTTCCGTTCCGCCGCGTCGGACATGTCCTTGGCCTTGTCCTGCGCCATGCGGTTGCTCTTGAACCTGTCGAGGATGCCCATCCAGAGCTCCTTCCGGAGGTGACTCAGCAATGACGATACGCCCGGCTTGAGAGGTATGCCCCTTGAAGGCCTATATGGTCTGGACCTCTCGGCCAGTACCGTGAGAGCAGGCACGATCGCTCGTGCGGGGTGGACCAGGAGAACAAGGGGAGGGACGCACCGTGTCGCGTCTGAGGGGTGGGGCGGCGAGCGCCGCGGCGATGCTCGGCATGGTCGTACTGCTCACCGGTTGTGAGGGCGTGGAGCTGCCCGCGGACAGTGAGCCCTCCGGCTCCGGCCCGGCCGTGAGCTCCGGCCGTGCGGTGAGCCCGCTGGACAACCCGGACGGCACCAAGGCCGGCCTCGCGGCCATCACCACGGACGCCGACAGAACCAAGGCGCGCGCCCTGATCGAGAAGGTGGAGACCAAGGGCCGGGGTCCGAAGACGGGCTACGACCGGGACGAGTTCGGCTACGCCTGGAAGGACTCGGCACCCGGCGGCATCCCCTTCTCCCGCAACGGCTGCGACACCCGCAACGACCTCCTCCAGAGGGACGGCGAGGACGTCCGCTTCCGCTCCGGTTCGGACTGTGTCGTCGTCTCCATGACCCTGGCCGACCCCTACACCGGCAAGGAGATCGACTGGGTCAAGTCCCGTGCCACGGCGGTCCAGATCGACCATGTGATGCCGCTGTCGTACGACTGGCAGATGGGGGCCTCGCGCTGGGACAAGGGCAAGCGCGAGGACATAGCCAACGACCCGCTCAACCTCATCCCGGTGGACGGCCCGACCAACGGCTCCAAGAGCGACTCGGGACCCGCGTCCTGGCTGCCCCCGAACAAGCAGATCCGCTGCTCGTACGTGGTGCGCTTCGCACAGGTCTCGCTGAAGTACGAGCTCCCTGTGACGAAGGCCGACAAGGAGATGATGCTGCGGCAGTGCGGGGGCTGACCCGTCCGGCAGAGCCGTCAGGGCCGGAAATGCGGTTCCCGGCCGCGATGGCGCCCGCCTACGGTGACCGCATGGAACTGAAGGTGTCGAGTCTCGCCGAACGCCCCGACGACCACGAGCGCGTGGTCGCGATGGCCGACAGCTGGCCGGAGTTCGTCACCAGGGACCTGGTGGGCGACCACCACTACGGCCGGATCGCCAGGGAGTTCCCGGCGTATGTGCTGTTCGCCGAGGACGAGCGGGGCGAGGTCGTCGCCACGGGGTTCGGCGTGCCGTTCGCCCTCGACGCCGAGGGCCGGGGCGAACTGCCCGCCCGGGGCTGGGACGAAGTGCTCCTGTGGGCCTTCGCCGACCTGCGCCGAGGGGTCCGGCCCGACACCGTCAGCGCGATCGCGATCAACGTCCGGCCCGACGCCCAGGGCAAGGGACTGTCCGGCCGCATGCTGTCGGCGATGCGCGACAACGCCCGTGTGCACGGCTTCGACGAGGTCGTCGCCCCGGTCCGCCCCAGCGCCAAGCACCTCGAACCGCACACCCCCATCGAGGAGTACGCCCACCGCGTACGCCCCGACGGGCTCCCGCACGACCCGTGGCTGCGCGTCCACGCCCGGGCGGGCGCCACCATCCACTCCGTGGCGCCGGCCTCCATGACGGTGGCCGGTTCGCTGGAGCAGTGGCGCGCCTGGACGGGGCTGCCGTTCGACACCCGGGGCGACATCGAGGTGCCCGGAGCGCTGGTGCCGGTGCGGTGCGAGCCGGAGCGCGGGTACGCGGTGTATGTCGAGCCCAATGTGTGGATGCGGCATCCGCTGTAGCCGTACGGCGGTTCAGGCGCCCAGGGCGTCGAGGTCGAGGATCTCGCCGGCGGGCTTGCGCGCGGGGACGGGCTCGTCGTACTCGCTGAAGGTCAGGGTGCCCGGGTCGCTCGCGGAGGCGCTGTCGACCCGCAGCAGATACGGCTTGCCCTCGGTGGCGACGTAGAGCGTGTAGCGCTCCTTGCCGTCCCGTTCCTGGAGCACGATCGCGGGAGTGCCGTCCACGGTGGTCGTCTTGCCGCGCAGCGCGTCCGAGTCCACGTCGTCGGCGTCGCCGAGCACCGTGTCCAGGTCGCAGAAGCCCGCGATGTCCTTGGCGTCCTCGCCCTTCGCGGACATCTTGGTCCACTTACCGGCCAGCAGCGCCACGGCCGCGTCCACGTCCGACTTCTTCTCGCCCTTGCTCTGGGCGCGCAGGAAGGCCTCGTCGTACTTCATGTAGACGGTGTCGCCGACCTTGATCAGATCGGCCTTGCCCTGGCCGCCCACGCTCATCGTGCCGGCGCACTCGCCCTGCTTGTTCAGGGCCATGTCGATCTCGATGGTGCCGCCGGACCCGTCGTCGGGGACGTCCCCCTTCATCCGCAGCGACGAGGCACCGGTCGTGGCCTCGACGGCCCGGTCGGCGATCTCGCCGCCGGTCAGTCCGGCGAACGGCTCCTTCGCCGTGCCGGCACTGCTGGACGGGCTGGATGTGCGGGCTTTGCCGTCCGCCTTGTCCTTCCCGGACCGGCCGGACTGGTCCGACTGGCAGGCGGTGAGCGCGAGGGCGGTCGCGGCGGTGAGGCAGAGGGCGGCAAGTGCGTTACGACGCATGGGAATTCCTCGGTGGTGTCGCGGTGGTGTCGCGGTGGTGTCGCGGTGTGGTGAGCGGGTGCGGCGAGACGCGCTGCGTGCGGAAAGGGAGCGCGGTCCGGCGGGTACTGCCGTGGGTCGGCCCCGCCGGACCGCGCCGTACGGTGGCCGGCGTCAGCCGGTCTTCTGCCAGTCCGTGCAGCCGGACGTCTTGAAGTAGGTGTCCGAGGCGCTGATCGTGACGACGGCCGAGCCGGTCACGTTGTCGTTCGCGATGATCGAGTCGAGGCCGTGCTCGGCGTCCTTGGCGCGCTCCCAGTAGCACATGTCGTCCTTGTTGCCGGTGGACCTGTAGGTGCCGGGGGCGATGTCGGCGCCGACTCTGAACATGCCGCCGTCGCCGGCCATCTTGGCCGCGGGGGAGCCCTTCGCCAAGGCGCCGACGGCCTCCCAGTCGTTGCAGTCGCTCGACTTGAAGAGCTTGTCGGAGGCCTTGACGGTCACGTAACTGGTGCCGGTGACATTGTCGTTGGCGAGCAGGGAGTCCATCTCGCCCGAGGAGTCCTTGGCGCGCTCCCAGTAGCACATGCCGTCGTCGTTGTCGGTCGTGCGGTAGGTGCCGGGCTTGATGTCCGAGCCGACCTGGAAGTCGCCGTCCCCCTCGAACGCGATCTTCTTCTCCTCGGCCGCCTCCGCCGTGTCCTTCTCGCCGCCGGACTTCGCCTGTGCGGACGCCGAAGAGCCCTTGTCGCTGCTCGTGGAGGCACCGCTGTCGTCGCCGGCGTTCGCCGAGACGGCACCGATGACGACGATCCCCACGACGGCCCCCAGCGCGACCTTGCCCTTCATGCCCATGACTGTGTCCCCTCCAACACGGTGACAGCCGCCGATCGGCTGCCGTTCGTTCGCTGGGTCAATAAGAGCAGAGCATGTGAACCGAGTCAACACGGTTCACGGAATGGTTTGAGTACACGGTCGTGAATGGGTAGATCTTGCGTGCGCCGCTATGCTCGGCGTCACACGCGGAGCGCAGGCAGTTGCGGGGACGCGCGGGGCCACGCAGTACGACGAGGGGAGCCGGGCCGGTGCAGGACAACGCCACAGAGGTGACCGCCGCCGGGATCGCCCGGCTCGCCGGCGTCGGCCGCGCCGCCGTCAGCAACTGGCGCCGCCGCCACGCCGACTTCCCCAAGCCGGTCGGCGGCACCGAGACCAGCCCGTCCTTCGCCCTCGCCGAGGTCGAGTCATGGCTGCGTGACCAGGGGAAACTCGCCGAAGTCCCGCTGCGTGAACGCGTCTGGCAGCAGCTCTCCGGCCACCCCGAGGGCCCGGTCACCGCACTCACCCACGCCGGCTGCGTCCTGCTGCTCATCCACGACCGCCCCACCGTGTGGCTGGACGCGAGCGCGGGCTCCGACGCACGGCTGGCGGCGATGCTGCCGGGCGTACTGGCGGAGGTGCTGACACCACGGTTCGGCGCCGCGTCGGGTGTGAACACCCCGGACGCCGTGAAGGGCTCCGGCGCTGTGAACACTCCAGTGAGCCCGGGCCCCGCTGTCCAGGCCCCCGCCCATGCCATCCAGGCCCCGGCGAATCCCATACCCTCAGCTTCCGGCTAGGCTCCTCGCCATGCCCCCGCCCCGTCCCCCGCCCCCCCCCCCCCCCCCCCCCCTCGCCCCCCCCCCCCCCCCCCCGCCCCCCCCCCCCCGCCCCCCCCCCGCCCCCCCCGCCCCCCCCCCCCACACCCCCCGCCCCCCCCCCCCCCCCCGCCCCCCCA
>NZ_JABERD010000256.1 GCF_013044505.1 Streptomyces sp. S3(2020)
GGGCGGGGCGGGGGCGGGGGCCGCGGGGGTGAGGGGCACCTCGCTGGCGAGTACGGCGATGTTGTCGGCGACCGCGTGGAAGCGGCTCGATCCGAGGGCCTGGAGGGCGGTGCTGTGGGCTCGGGTCCTGGCGAGGGTGAGCTGCCGGTCCAGGAGGGCGCCCGCTTTGGCCGCGCCCACGGTGAGGTTGCCGCGGTCCGGGGCGGCCGTGGTGTGGGGCGCCGGGCCGGGGCCGCCGGGTGCCGCTCGCTTCGGGTCGGGAGCCGTGCCGCCGGATGCCGGCCGCTTCGGGTCCGCAGCCGCGCCCGCGGCACGACTGCCCGCGGCCGTGCCGGTCGCGTCGCGTGCGCCGCCCGCGCCCGTGCCCTGCCCCGGCAGCACCGTCGCCCCCGACAGCCGGTGCAGGGCCAGCAGCAGCCGCTCCAGCCGCGCCTCGCACGCGTGCTCCGACGCCAGGGTGCCCGACACCCACGCCAGTTCCGGCCGCATCCGTTCCGACCAGTCCGCCTCCAGGAGCGGCCGGAACGTGTGGAGGCTGCCGCTGATGCGGCGGGCCGAGCGGCGCAGGGCCCGGGCCGCGTCGACGGGGGGCTCCGAGCCGTGCCCTGCGGCCGCACCGGACTCCCGGTGCAGCCGCAGGGCGCGGAGGAACTCCGTGGCCTGGGCCCGGAGGTAGCCCGCGAGGGCGTCCCCCGTCACGGGCCCGACGTGAGCGGACACGGGTTCCGTCGGTTCAAGGTGTTGCTGTGCCACGCCGGCGCCTCCGGGCGTCTATGAGCATCTCCTGGACGTTGCGCAGCGGCTGGCCTTCCGCGTCGGTCGCGTGCCGCTCCCACTCGCCGTCCGGGCCCAGGTGCCAGGAGGACGTGGTGTCGGACATGCCCGTCTCCAGGAGACGGTTGAGCGCCGCGCGATGGGCCGGGTCGGTCACCCTGACCAGCGCCTCGATACGGCGGTCGAGGTTGCGGTGCATCATGTCGGCGCTGCCGATCCACACCTCGGGCTCACCGCCGTTGCCGAAGCCGAAGACCCGGGAGTGCTCCAGGAAGCGGCCGAGGATCGAGCGGACCCGGATGTTCTCCGACAGGCCCGCGACACCGGGGCGGATCGCGCAGATGCCGCGCACCCACACGTCGACCGGCACACCGGCCTGGGACGCGCGGTAGAGCGAGTCGATGAGCGCCTCGTCGACCATCGAGTTGACCTTGATGCGGATGAACGCCGGACGCCCGGCACGGTGGTGCTGGACCTCCTTGTTGACCCGCGAGATCAGACCGTCGCGCAGGGACTTGGGGGCCACCAGGAGGCGGCGGTACGTCTCCCGGCGCGAGTAGCCCGACAGACGGTTGAAGAGGTCCGAGAGGTCCGCGCCGACCTGCGGGTCCGCCGTCAGCAGGCCCAGGTCCTCGTAGAGCCGGGCCGTCTTGGGGTGGTAGTTGCCGGTGCCCACGTGGCTGTAGCGCCGTAGCGTCTCGCCCTCCTGGCGGACCACCAGGGACAGCTTGCAGTGGGTCTTCAGGCCCACCAGGCCGTAGACGACATGGCAGCCCGCCTCCTCCAGCTTGCGCGCCCACTTGATGTTGGCGTGCTCGTCGAAGCGGGCCTTGATCTCGACCAGGACGAGGACCTGCTTGCCGGCCTCGGCGGCGTCGATGAGGGCGTCGACTATGGGCGAGTCGCCCGAGGTGCGGTACAGGGTCTGCTTGATGGCGAGGACGTCCGGGTCGTCTGCCGCCTGCTGGAGGAAGGCCTGCACGGACGTCGAGAAGCTGTCGTACGGGTGGTGCAGGAGGACGTCCCTCGCGCGCAGGGCGGCGAAGATGTCCGGCGCGGACGCCGACTCGACCTCGGCCAGGTCACGGTGGACGCCGGCGATGAACTTCTTGTACTTGAGCTCGGGCCGGTCCAGGGAGGCGATGCGGAAGAGACCGGTGAGGTCCAGGGGACCCGGCAGCGGGTACACCTCGGCCTCGGAGATCTTCAGCTCGCGCACCAGCAGGTCCAGGACCTCCCGGTCGATGGACTCCTCCACCTCCAGGCGCACCGGCGGCCCGAAGCGGCGCCGCATGAGCTCCTTCTCCAGGGCCTGGAGGAGGTTCTCGGCGTCGTCCTCCTCGACCTCCAGGTCCTCGTTCCTGGTCAGGCGGAAGGCGTGGTGCTCCAGGACCTCCATGCCCGGGAACAGCTCCTCCAGGTGCGCGGCGATGACGTCCTCGATGGGGACGTAGCGGCCGGGGGAGCTCTCCAGGAAGCGGGACAGCAGCGGCGGGACCTTGACGCGGGCGAAGTGGCGGTGGCCGGTGACGGGATTCCGTACGACGACCGCCAGGTTCAGCGAGAGACCCGAGATGTACGGGAAGGGGTGCGCCGGGTCGACCGCCAGGGGCGTGAGGACCGGGAAGATCTGGTGCCGGAACAGGGTGAAGAGGCGGGCCTGCTCCTTCTCCTGGAGCTCGTTCCAGCGGACCAGGTGGACGCCCTCCTCCGCGAGCGCGGGGGCGACGTCCTCGTGGTAGCAGGCGGCGTGCCGGGCCATCAGCTCACGGGAGCGGGCCCAGATCATCTCCAGCACCTCGCGGGGCTGGAGACCGGAGGCGGAACGCGTGGCGACGCCGGTGGCGATACGGCGCTTCAGACCGGCCACCCGGACCATGAAGAACTCGTCCAGGTTGCTCGCGAAGATCGCGAGGAAGTTCGCCCGTTCGAGGAGGGGGGTGTTCGGATCCTCGGCGAGTTCCAGGACGCGCTCGTTGAAGGCGAGCCAGCTGCGCTCCCGGTCGAGGAAACGACCCTGCGGGAGGTCGGGTCCGTCGAAGGGCGACTCCTCGTACGCGTCGAGGTCGGCGTCGATGTCGGGTTCCAGGTCCGAGACCGCCGCGGCTACCGTGTGCGGGCGGTGCGCGGCTATGGAGCCCACGGAGGGCTGCGCGTGCTGGACCTGTGCTGCCTGGGTGTTGGGCTGGCTCATGGGCCCATTCTTCCGCGCCATGGGCGAGACAGGCGCGTCGGAGAGCGCGGGCGGGAGCGCGGCGACTCCGTTCCGCGCGGGTCCCTCGGGGGGCGGCGAAGGCTCGGGCACGGCGGGCTTCATTCGCCGAGCGTCGCAAGCCCGTCTGAACCGTTGGTTACGGAGACATGGCGTATGGGACACCGGGGGGCGGATCCCGGGCATCTACACGGCCGGATCCCTGTCCGGACCGGGCGTCCACGGGCCCGGATCCCTGTCCGCGTCGGGTGTCCACAGCCCCGGACACATGTCCGGACCGCACGTCCCCCACCCCCGTGGGAGGACGTACGGTCCGGAGGTCCTAGGCCGTGCGGCGGCGCAGCAGCAGGAAGGCGGCGGCCGTCGCGGCGGCGGCGACGGTGAGGAGGAGGCCGGTCTCCACGTACTGGAGGGGCCAGAAGTGGGACCGGGGGTGGTACCTCAGGACGGTCTCGTTCGCCGACCAGTCGACCTGGTGGTACGAGCGGGGCGGCTCGAAGGCGCCGACATGGGTGAGCGTGGGCCACAGGTCCTCGCGGAAGAGGTCCACCGCGTTGTAGAGGACCAGACAGACCGCGAAGGCCACCCCCGCGCCGGCCAGGGTCCGCCCGGTCAGCAGTCCGGCGAGGGTGCCGAGGGCGAGGCCCGCGAGGGTGTGGGCGACGGCGGCCGGGCCGGTGGCGATGAACACGTCGGGGAAGTACCAGTCGCCGACGAGGTTCGGGTCGCCGTCCTCGCGCGCCCAGATGTTCAGTACGACGATCGCGCCGGTGCCGGCGGCGAGCAGGACCGCCGGGACGGTCAGCTTGGCGGCCAGCCAGCGGGTCGGCGTCACGCCCTGGGTCCAGGCCAGCAGGGCGGTGCGGTTCTCCAGCTCGCGGCCGATGACGGCGCCGGACCAGACGGCCGCGGGGAACATGACGAGGGCCAGGGCGCCGGCGACCAGGGCGATCCCCTCGCCGTACGTCGCGTCGGCGGTGATCGCCTCGACGGCCGAGCACAGCGGCAGACCGCTCTGCTGCGGTACGGCACAGGCGCTGACGCCCTCGCGCGCCTCGTCGGCGAGGGAGTGCAGCCAGGCCAGGTAGGCCGCCGCGGCCGCCAGGGCCGTGAGCCAGAGGACCAGTGCGGCGCGGTGCGGGCGCAGCACACCGCGGACGGCGGGCACCGCCGTCGGGACGGAGAGGGTGCTCATGCCGCCGCCCTCGTTCCCCGGTGCAGCAGCCAGAACGCCGTGCCGACCGCCGCGGCGGCGACCGCGAGGGTGAGGCCGGTCTCGACGATCTGGAGGGGCCAGAAGTGGGAGGCGGGGTGGTAGTCGGTGAAGTAGCCGGTCACGTCGTGGTCGGTGAGGCACTTGGCGCTGTCGCCGCAGAGCGGGTCGGGGATGCGCTCGCCCGTGGAGGTGAGGGCGCCCTGGTCGCCCCACAGGGCGTTGTCGGGGGTCGTGTACTCGTCCAGCGGGCCGGAGGCCGTCTCGTAGGGCCACAGCCGGGGGGTCAGCTTGTCGGTGGCGAACTGCGTCAGCCCCGTGACCGCGAGGGCCGCGGCCAGGGCCGGCAGCGCGCGGCGCAGCAGGAGGCCCGCGAGGGCGCCCACGGCGAGGGCGAGGAGCGGCCGGGCGATGCCGACGGTGCCGTTCGCGGTGAAGGGGCCGTCCTCGTACCACCCCCAGCTCAGCGGGAACTCGTTCGCCGCGAAGACCATGCGGTGCAGCAGCACCAGCACGGTCGTGCCGGCGGTGAGCAGGGCGGTGGGGACGGCGAGCTTGGCGGCCAGCCAGCGGGTCGGGGTCACGCCCTGGGTCCACGCCAACTGCGCGGTGCCGTTCTCCAGTTCGCGGCCGATGAGGGCGGCGCCCGCCCAGGCGGCGACGAGGCAGGGGGTCCAGTAGATCGTCCACTCGGCGAGCTTGACCGCCCGGTAGTAGCCGTTGAGCGTGGTGTCCCAGTGGCAGGTGGCGTCCTGGGCGGGGCAGCTCGCGCGCCACGCGGCCGCGGCGGCGTCCGTCCCGGGGCCGTACGCCCACAGGAAGGTCAGTGCCGCGGCGACGACCAGCACCCCCCAGATGATCAGGGCGGTGCGGTGCAGACGCAGCACCGCGCGGCCGGTGGCCGGGGGACGCGGTGGCGCCATGGCGACGGTTGCGGTCATGCGGGGGACTCCTGGCGGGGCGTGCGAGCGGGGCGGGTGCGGTGTCGGAGCAGGAGGAACGCGGCGAGGGTGGCCAGGGCGGCGACGGCGAGCACGATGCCGGTCTCCACGAGGTGCAGCGGCCAGAAGTGCGACGACGGGTGGTAGGTGCCGTATCCCGTCGCCCAGTCGCCGTTGCGCGCGGTGCCGGTGACGGTGGGCCAGTACTCGTCGCGGTACTTCTCCACGTACCGGTTGAGCACGATCATCAGGGCCACCGCGAGGGCCGTCGCGGGCAGCGAGCGGCGCACGACGAGCGCGGTGAGCGCGCCGACCGCGAGGGCGCACAGGGCGTACGCCACGACGAGCGGGCCGCGGGCGGCGAACACGTCGGCGAAGCCCCAGTCGTCGCCCATCAGGCCGCGGTGGGCCGACCAGGCCCAGCGGAAGACGGGTACGAAGAGCGCGCCGCCGGCGATCAGGACCAGCGCCGGCACCACGAGCTTGGCGGCCAGCCAGCGCAGCGGCGTGACGTCCTGCGTCCACGCCAACCGTGCGGTCCCGGACTCCAGTTCACGGCCGATCAGCGCGCCGGCCGACCAGGCGGCGACGGCCCAGAAGCCGTAGTACATGAGGGTGCTGATCCAGCCCATCGGCCCGTTGTAGTCGCGCGAGGCCCACAGGCCGCAGTAGCCCGAGGGGGTGTCCCGGCAGGCGTCCAGGGTCGCCTGTACGTCGGCGGCGGTGACCTCGGTCAGCCACACCAGGTAGGCCATCGAGCCCATTACGAACACGGCCCACACGATCAGTGCCGCGCGGTGCAGCAGCAGCACGCTCCGGATCATGACACGGCCCTGGTGCGCAGGGTGGTCACGCGGAACGCGGCCAGGGCGAGCAGGGCGGCGACGGCGAGCACGATCGCGGAGGCGGTCAGCTGCAGGGGCCAGTAGTGGGAGAGCGGGTGGTAGTCGTGGTACCAGTTGACGGCGCCGAGACGGTCGTAGAGCCGCTCGCACTCCGGGCTGATCGCGCTGCCGCACATCGGGTCGGCGAGGCGCTTCCCGTCGGCGGTGAGCAGGCCTGTCGCCACGTCGACGCCGTTGCCCACGGGCTGGTCGCCCCGCAGGCTCGACACGTCGGTCACCGGGGTCCACAGATACGGCAGGGACTGGTGGACGCCGGCCCACAGCGCGCCCACGGCGAGGACGGCGGCGCCCAGCGCGGCCAGCGAGCGGCGCAGGAGCACGCCCGCGAAGGCGCCGGCGAACAGGCCGGCCAGGGCGAGGGCGACGGTGACCGGGCCGCCGGCGTAGAAGGTGGGCGGGTCGTACCAGGACTTGGCGTTGCCGATCCGGCTCTCGGACGCCCACCACATCCCGTGGTGCAGCAGCACCAGGAGGCCGGTGCCCGCGGTGACCAGGGTGGCCGGGAGGGCGAGCTTCGAGAGCAGCCAGCGGGTCGGGGTCACGCCCTGGGTCCACGCCAACTGTGCGGTGCTGTTCTCCAGTTCGCGGCCGGTGAGGGCGGCGCCCGCCCAGGCGGCGACGAGGAAGGGGACGGCCAGGACCGCGAGGGTCGCGTAGTCGTAGATGTCCTTGTAGCGCAGGATCGCGGCCTGGTCGTACAGGCAGGGGCCTGTCGACGCGCAGGCCTCGTACTGCTGCCAGGCGTCGGCCGAGGCGTCGGCCAGGGGGCCCCACAGACACAGCAGCGCGCCGCCGAGTCCGAGGAGGACGACGGTCCAGACGAAGAGGGCCGACCGGTGCAGCCGTATCAGCCACCGGCTCAGGTGGGGCGCGGTGAGGGCGCTCACGCGGAGACCTCCTCGGTGTCGGCGTGGGCCGTCCTTCCGCCCGCCTCTTTCGCTCCCGCCTCTTTCCCGGCTGCCTCGGGGTTGCGCAGGTAGGAGAGGACCAGCTCCTCCAGGGAGGGCGTGCTGGTGCGCCAGTCGGCGGGGAGCGGGGCGGCCGGGCGGATCAGGGCGGACAGCTGGCGGCCCGTGGTGCGGGACTCGACGACGGTGTGCGGGTCGAGGACGGTGTCCGCGGATGCCGACACGCGCGTGTGCGTCTCCAGCAGCTCGTCGATCTCCCCGGCGAGGCGGACCCGGCCGCCGCCGATCAGCAGCAGGTGGTCGCAGGAGTCCTCCAGCTCGGCGACGACATGCGAGGACATGACGATCGTGGTGCCGTGCTGGGCCGCCTGGGACATCAGCACGCCCATCAGCTCGTGCCGGGCCAGCGGGTCGAGGTCGGCCATCGGCTCGTCCAGGAGGAGCAGTTCGGGCTTCTTGCCGAGCGCGAGGGCGAGCGCGACCCGGGTGCGCTGGCCGCCGGACAGGGCGCGGATACGGGCCTTGGGGTCGAGTTCGCCGCCGGCCACGATCCGCTCGGCGGCGCGCGCGTCCCAGTGGCCGGGGTTGAGGTCGGCGCCCATGCGGAGCGTCTCGGCGACGCTGAGCTGGGGATAGAGCGGCTTGTCCTGGGCGACGAAGCCCACGCGTGCGCGTGCCTGGCCCGCGGGTCCGCCGAGCACGGAGAGGCTGCCCTCGCTCGGGGCCATGAGGCCGGCCGCGAGGGCGAGCAGGGTGGACTTGCCCGCGCCGTTGGGGCCGACGACGGCGCAGACGCGGCCGGTGGGGAGCGTGAAGGTGCAGTCGCGCAGGGCCCATCCGGCGGACCGCCGCAGCCGGCCGAAGCGTTTGCCCAGCGCGGCTGCCTCAAGGGCGGAGTCGGTCATGAGGGGTCCCCCTGGCTGTGCCGGTCCTGGCCGTTCCGGTCCTGGCTGTGCTCGGCCAGGCCCTGTGTGTTCAGGAAATGCTTGTCGAGTACGGCGGTGAAGAGCGCGGCCACGTCGTCCCGGTCGAGGCCGGCCGCCCGGGCCCTTTGTGTCCATCCGTCGAGCTCGGTGTGCAGGGGCGAGTCGGCGGGGGCGGCTCCGAGGCCGCGGCGCACGAAGGTGCCGAGGCCGCGCCGGGCCTCGACCAGGCCCTCGCGCTCCAGTTCGCGGTAGGCCTTCAGGACCGTGTTGGGGTTGATGGCGGTGGCCTCCACTACCTCGCGCGCCGTCGGGAGCTTGTCGCCCGGTTCCAGGTGGCCCAGCCGGAGGGCCTGCTTGGTCTGCTGGACGATCTGGACGTACGTGGCGACCCCGGAGTGCCGGTCGATGCGGTACTCGACCACCCGTGCACCACCCTTTCACTAATTGAGTAGTGAAAGGGTGGTGGAAGGCGGGTTAAAAAGTCAAGAGCGATTGCGTGAACCGATCGGCGGGGCTCGTGCGATGAGGGTGATGTGAGCGAGACGAGAAGCGACGGGGAGCTGCTGCGGGCCGCGGCGGACGGGGACCGGCGCGCCTTCGAGGAGCTGTACCGGCGGTTCGCGCCGTGGCTGACGGCCAGGCTGCGCGGCCGGTGCGCCGACGCCGGGGTCGTCGACGACGTCGTGCAGGAGACGTTCCTCGCGATCTGGCGGGGCAAGGCCCGCTATCGCGAGGACGGCGATGTGGCGGGGTGGCTGTGGCGCATCGGCTCGCGCCGGCTCGTCGACGCACTGCGCGGCGACGGGGCGCGGGGGAGGCTGCGGCAGGCACTGACCAGGCTGCGGCACCGGGACGAGGCGTCCGCGGAGGAGCGCGTGCTCGCGGGGGTCGAGCACGGAGATCTCGCGGGCGCCCTGGTCCGGCTCTCACCCGAGCTCCGGGCGGTCCTCCAGGCGACGGTCATCGACGGGCTGACCACCCGCGAGGCGGCCGTCGTCCTGGGGATCCCGCCGGGCACGGTCAAGACACGGGCGATGCGGGCCCGGAAGCAACTGCGGGAGGCGCTGGCATGACGGCATTCATCGGAGCACGGGAGGTGTCGGCATGACGTGGCATGTGGATGAGCAGGATCTACGGGCTTACGCCCAGGGTGAGTTGACGCCCCCGCTGCTCTGGTCCGCC
This sequence comes from Streptomyces sp. S3(2020), assembly GCF_013044505.1. GTDB lineage: Bacteria > Actinomycetota > Actinomycetes > Streptomycetales > Streptomycetaceae > Streptomyces. Next base: position 9,062 of record NZ_JABERD010000256.1, read on the forward strand.
GACACACACCTCGTTTCTTGTGCGCACTGCCGTGAGGTCCTCGCCTCCGTCAGTGACCCGGTCGCCCTGGACGCCGGCTGGGAGCGCCTCGACGCCGAACTCGACGCGCCCAGGCGGGGGTTGTTCGAGGGGCTGCTGGTGCGCCTCGGGGTCGCCGACCACACCGCGCGGCTGCTCGCGGCCACCCCGGTACTGCGCCGGTCGTGGCTGGCGGCGGTGGTGTTCGTGCTGGTGGCGACGGTGGGGGCGGTGTACTCGGCGGACTCGCCGACGCTGTTCCTCGCGCTCGCCCCACTGCTGCCGCTCGCGGGTGTCGCACTGGCCTACGGGCCCGCGCTGGACCCGACGTACGAGATGGCCGTCGTCAGCCCGGTGCACGGATTCCGGCTGCTGATGATCCGTACGGTCGCCGTACTCGTCACCGTCCTCGGACTCAACGGCCTGGCGACGCTCGCGCTCCCCGCCTACGGCCTGCGCGCCCTGGCCTGGCTGCTGCCCGCGCTCGCCCTCACCGCGACCGGCCTCGCGCTGACCCCCCGCCTCGGCCCGGTCCTCGCACCGTGCCTCGTCGGCGGGGTGTGGGTCGCGCTGCTGGTCGTCGCGGACGCGAGCGGTGACGGGCCGCTCGTGCCGTTCACAGCGGTCGGCCAGGGTGCCGCCGCCGCGGTCGCCGCGCTCGCGGTCGGACTGCTCTGTCTCGCACGTGACCGCTTCGACGTCTCCCACAGGAGTGCCGTATGACACCCACCGTCGCCGCCTCGGGGCTCAGCCTCCATTACGGCGGTACCCGCGCCCTGGACGACGTGTCGCTGCGGCTGACGCCGGGCGTCACCGGGCTGCTCGGTCCCAACGGGGCGGGAAAGACCACCCTGTTGCGGGTGCTGGCCACCGCCGTGCCCGCCGACCGGGGCGCCTTCACGGTCCTCGGACACGACCCGGGCACCACGCGCGGGCGCCAGGAGGTGCGGCGCCGGCTCGGCTATCTGCCCCAGACCCCCGGTTTCCACCCGGACTTCACGGCCTTCGAGTTCGTCGACTACGTGGCGATCCTGAAGGAGCTGACGGACCGCGCCGCCCGCCACCGTGAGGTGCGGCGGGTGCTGGACGAGGTCGACCTGGGCGAGGTGCGCGGCAAGCGCATCAAGAAGTTGTCCGGTGGCATGCGGCAGCGGGTCGCGCTGGCCGCGGCACTCGTCGGCGACCCGGGCTTCCTCGTCCTGGACGAGCCGACCGTCGGCCTCGACCCCGAACAGCGCATGCGGTTCAGGGAGTTGATCGCCCGGGCGGGCGAAGGGCGGACGGTCCTGCTGTCCACCCACCAGACGGAGGACGTGGCGATGCTCTGCCACCGGGTCGTCGTGATGGCGACCGGCGGGGTGCGCTTCGACGGCACCCCCGCCGAACTGACCGCGCGGGCCGCCGGCCGGGTGTGGAGCAGTACGGAACGCGACCCGGGGGCGAAGGCGGGGTGGCGCACGGGCACGGGCTCCTTCCGCAATGTCGGGGACCCACCCGCCGGTGCCGATCTCCTCGAACCCACCCTGGAGGACGGCTACCTGCTGACCCTCGACGGCGCGGGCGCGGAGGTGGCGGCATGAGCGCGGTGATGGAGGCGGCCCCGCCCGCCGAGCTGACCCGGCCACGGGACTCCTGGTCCGCGGTGTTCGCACTGGCCCGGTTCGAGGCGCGCCGACTGCTGATGAGCGTTCCGGTGATCGTGGGCTTCCTGGTGTACGCCGCCTGGATCGTGTGGAGCGCCCAGGACTACGCGGACGGCTATCCGGCCCTGCAGAACGTCGACCGTGCCACCCAGAGCGGGCCGCTGCTGGTCGGTCTGGCGGTGCTGGTGGCGGTGAACCAGGCGGTGCTGCGCTCCGGGCGACACGACACGGAACGCCACTTCGGGGTGCTGGTGATGGGGGCGGGACGGCGTACGACGGCGCATGTGCTGTCCACCGTGCCGGTCGTCCTGCTCACCGCGGTCTGCGTGACGGGCCAGTTCGGCTGGGAGGCCCTCAAGTCCGGTGCGCTCGGGCGCGGTTCGGTCGGCGAGCTGCTGGTGGGGCCGCTGACGGTGCTGCTGTTCGCGGCGGTCGGTGTGCTGATGGCCCGGCTGGTGGCCTCGGCCTTCGCGGCTCCGCTGCTGGTGGTGGTCTTCCTCTTCCTGTTCGTGCTCGGCACGGGGCTCGGCGGCGACAGCGGCTGGGTGCGCTGGCTGTACCCCGTGGTGGGCGAGTCGAGCAGCGACACCCTGCCCTCCGACCTGATCGGCCGCCCCGCCCTCTGGCACGCCGTCTATCTCGGCGGCCTCGGGCTGAGCCTGGCGCTGTTCGCGGTGCTGGTGGGAGGCGGTCGCGCACGCTCCGCCCGGGCCCTGTTCGTCGGTGCGCTGGCCCTGACGGTGCTGGGCGGGACCGCCCAGGCGCAGGGAGTTCCGGCGAAGACGACGGCGGCGCGGGAGCGGGTGACGCTCCACCCCGAGCAGGTGCAGACATGCGTGGAGCGGACCGGGTCGCGGTACTGCGCCTTCCCGGAGTGGCGGGGCCGCACGGCGGACTGGGCCGCGGTCGTGGACCAGGTGCAGTCCCTGGCGGGCGGCACGGCTCACGAGCAGCGACTTCTCGTACGCCAGCGGATAGACGCCACCTACGGCCTCGACGGTGACGCGGCGATCGCCCCGTCCAAGAACGCCCACCAGGTGACGGTCGGCACGGCCTGGGGCGGCAACCGGGTCCCGGAGTTCTCGACCGCCGTCGCCGGCGTACTGATAGCGGGCGACGAGAACGCGGCGGGTGAACTGTGCGACGGCCGCATGGTCACCCTCATGTGGATCGCCCTGGCCTGGGAGTCCGACCCGATCTCCCAGCTGAGGCACGTCCGCCTCGACGACAGCGTGACCGGCTCGGCGATCGTGCTGTCCCCGACGAACCCGCTGTCGATGACGGAGGGCCAGACGACGGTCGTCCGCAAGCTGCTGGAGCGGCCGCGGGCCGAGGTCGAGGCGAAGGTGAAGTCGCAGTGGTCGGAACTGACCGCACCGAAGGTGACGACGGCGAGGGCGGCGGAACTCCTGGGCGTGAACGCGAAGGTGAAGCCGGACTCGTGCGACTGAGGCGGCGGACGTGAGGGATCGGCGGAGGGAGTCGGTGGTGGGGATGAGCGGGGACGGGGCGCGTGGGGTGGTCAGGGGGCGTGGGCACGGCGGCGGCTGAGGGGGGCATGGTGCGCGCGCACGGGGGGTGCTGGGCGGGCGGGGGCGCGGATACCGGGGGGCGGGAGCAGGGGCTTCACGCGTGGAGGGGATC
>NZ_JABERD010000257.1 GCF_013044505.1 Streptomyces sp. S3(2020)
AACTGGGCCGGTACGAGGACATCCCGGCCCAGTTGGTGCTGCGGTCGGTGGGGTATCGCGGGGTGCCGCTGGAGGGCCTGCCGTTCGACCCCGCGACGTGCACGGTGCCGCACGCCGCCGGGCGCGTGCTGCGCGAGGGGGTGGTCGCGCCGGGTGAGTACGTGGCGGGGTGGATCAAGCGGGGGCCGACCGGGGTGATCGGCACGAACCGGCCGTGCGCGAAGGAGACGGTGACGTCGTTGATCGAGGATGCGGGGAAGCTCGTACGCGAATTGCTGCCCGGTGATCCGCTGGCGGGGCTGCGGGCCGACGGCATTCGACCGGTCGAGTGGGCGGGTTGGTGCGCCATCGAGCGAGCCGAGGCAGAACTCGGCTCATCGCTGGGCAGGGGGGTGGTGAAGCTCCCTGACTGGGAGTCACTGATGGCCGCCGCGCACAGCATCGCCCCTTAGGGGCGCGGGGAACTGCGCGACCGGCCACACACTGCCCGCACCCGGAAACGAAGCAGCAACCACCCCGAAATCAACAAACTGTTCAAGGAGCCTACGGTCCCCCACATGACCACACACCCCGTCGACGAAGTCCCACCCGCACGCCAACTCGCCGCCTTCGGACTCCAACACGTCCTCGCGATGTACGCCGGCGCCGTGGCCGTCCCCCTCATCGTCGGCAGTGCCATGAAACTGTCACCCGCCGACCTGGCGTACCTCATCACCGCCGACCTCCTGGTGTGCGGCATCGCGACGCTCATCCAGTGCATCGGCTTCTGGCGATTCGGCGTACGGCTCCCCATCATGCAGGGCTGTACGTTCGCCGCCGTGTCACCGATGGTGCTGATCGGTACCACAGGCGGCGGACTCCCGGCGATCTACGGCTCGGTGATCGTGGCAGGGCTCGCGATCATGCTGTTGGCACCGGTGTTCGGAAAGCTGCTGCGGTTCTTCCCGCCGCTCGTCACGGGCACCGTGATCCTGATCATCGGTCTGTCGCTGCTCCCGGTCGCGGGCAACTGGGCGGCCGGCGGGGTCGGTTCGGCCGACTTCGGGGAGCCGAAGAACCTCGGGCTCGCCGCGTTCGTCCTGCTCGTCGTCCTCGCCGTGCAACGCTTCGCGCCGGTCTTCCTGAGCCGGATCGCCGTCCTGATCGGCATCGTGGTCGGGCTCGCGGTCGCGGTTCCGTTCGGGTTCACGGACTTCGACGGGGTCGGTGACGCGGACTGGCTCGGCATCAGCACGCCGTTCCACTTCGGCGCGCCCACCTTCGAGTTCTCGGCGATCGTCTCGATGCTGGTCGTGGCGCTGGTGACGATGACCGAGACGACCGGTGACCTGATCGCGGTCGGCGAGATGACGGACCGCAAGGTCGAGCCCCGCTCCCTCGCGGACGGTCTGCGCGCCGACGGTCTGTCCACCGTCCTCGGCGGAGTCTTCAACACCTTCCCCTACACGGCGTACGCGCAGAACGTCGGCCTCGTCGGGATGACCCGGGTCCGCAGCCGCTGGGTCGTCGCCACGGCGGGCGGCATCCTCGTCCTGCTCGGTCTGCTGCCCAAGCTGGGCGCGGTCGTGGCCGCCATACCGGCGCCGGTGCTCGGCGGAGCGGGTCTGGTGATGTTCGGGACGGTCGCGGCGAGCGGCCTCAGGACGCTCACGCAGGTCGACTTCAAGGGCAACGACAACCTGACGGTGGTGGCCGTCTCGGTGGCGGTCGGCATGCTGCCGGTCGGGGTGCCGACGGTCTACGAGAAGTTCCCGGACTGGTTCCAGACGGTGATGAACAGCGGCATCAGTGCGGGCTGCCTGACCGCGATCGTGCTGAACCTGCTCTTCAACCACCTTCGTCCGAAGCCCGGTTCAGTCGCTCCCGAGGCGGCCGGCCTGGCGGGAGGCGGCGCCGAGGAGACTGTCGAGAAGTCCCGGGAAGAGGCCGTCTAGGTCGTCCTTGCGCAGGCCGTTCATCTTGGCCGTGCCCCGGTAGATCTGCCGGATCACCCCCGCCTCGCGCAGCACCCGGAAGTGGTGCGTGGTCGTGGACTTGGTGACCGGCAGCTCGAACTGCGAACAGGAGAGCTCGTCGCCCACGGCGGCGAGCTCTCGCACGATCCGGAGCCGCATCGGGTCGGAGAGCGCGTGCAGGATCGGCTCCAGTCGGATCTCCTCGCGCGCCGGGTGCGGAAGATCGCGGCTGCTGACGGCGGGAGAGGTCACGACGGCTCCAGACTCTTCGGGCCACCCATTGTACGAGACCTCTCGTAGTTTGACACTCTACGTACTACGATGCCTATCGTACGAGTCGACCACCCGGTCCCGTGACGAATGGAGCCCGCCGTGAGTGCACTCTTCGAGCCCTACACCCTGCGTGACCTGACGATCCCCAACCGGGTGTGGATGCCGCCGATGTGCCAGTACTCCGCGGCGCCCGAGGGCCCGCAGACCGGGGCACCGAACGACTGGCACTTCGCCCACTACGCGGCGCGCGCGGCCGGCGGCACCGGCCTGATCATCGTCGAGGCGACGGGCGTGAGCCCCGAGGGCCGGATCTCCCCGTACGACCTCGGGATCTGGAACGACACCCAGGTCGAGGCGTTCCGCCGGATCACCCGCTTCCTGGTGTCGCAGGGCACGGTGCCGGGCATCCAGCTCGCGCACGCCGGCCGCAAGGCGGCCACAGACCAGCCCTGGAAGGGCGGCGCGCCGCTCGGCACGGACGGGTACGGATGGCAGCCGCTGGGGCCGAGCCCGCTCGCCTTCGACGCACGGCACTCGGTACCGACCGAGCTGACGGTCGCTCAGATCCAGGAGATCGTCGGCCAGTTCACGGACGCGGCCCGCCGCGCCCTCGCCGCCGGGTTCGAGGTCGCCGAGATCCATGGCGCCCACGGCTATCTGATCAGCAACTTCCTCTCCCCGCACTCGAACCACCGCACGGACGCCTACGGCGGCTCCTACGAGAACCGCACCCGCTTCGCCCTCGAGGTCGTGGACGCCGTACGGGAGGTGTGGCCGGACGACAAGCCGCTGTTCTTCCGCATCTCGGCGACCGACTGGCTGGAGGAGGGCGGCTGGACGGCGGACGACACGGTCCGCTTCGCCGCCGACCTCCGGGCCCATGGCATCGACCTCCTCGACGTCTCCACCGGCGGCAACGCCTCCGGTGTCCGCATCCCGACCGGCCCCGGCTACCAGGTCCCCTTCGCCGCCCGGGTGAAGACCGAGACCGCGCTGCCGGTGGCCGCGGTCGGCATGATCACCGAGCCCGAGCAGGCCGAGAAGATCCTCGTCAACGGGGAGGCGGACGCGGTGCTGCTGGGCCGCGAGCTCCTGCGCGACCCGTCGTGGGCCCGGCACGCGGCGCGGGAGCTGGGTGGGGACGTGCGTGTGCCGGACCAGTACCACCGGTCCGTCTGAGCCGCTCCTCCTTCCGGAGTACGGCGCCCCCGGCAAGTACTCCCCAAAGGTCGGGGTCGGTGTCTCCATAGGCACGATGCGCCGCGGGCTCCCGAGGACAAGGCTGGCCGCATCGAGCGTGAGGAGGGCGCCATGAACCGCCAGACCCGCATCCGCGTCAACCGCCGCCCCGCAGCACCCCGGGACGAGAAGATCGACCGCAGGACACCGTCGGGACGCCTGCTGCCGTACTGAGCTCTCCGCTGGATGAGCAGTGATGTGCCGTCGTTCGGCTGCGGCGCCGTCGTGGCTGGTCGCGCCCGCGCGGCGGTAGCCGCACATCGATACCGCCCCGCGCCCCTTCGGGGCGCGGCCGAACCGGAGCGGACTTCGCCCGACCCGCTTGAACGGTGTCGCCGTTGAAGAGGTCCGGGTCCACGTCGGTGCCGATGCCGGGGACCCGGCCGTTCTCGGAGTGCTGCCAGACCGACCAGTGCGGGAAGGCCAACCGGCCGGCCCCGTCCTCCGGCAGCGGCGGCACCCGAGTCACCTCGCGGTACGCGGCGATCCACAGCTCCAGGGCCGGGAGGCTGCCCAGATTCCGTGAGGCGCCGCGCCAGCCGGACTCCTGTCGTCAGCCGCTCGCGAAGGAACCGGGCCTGCGGCCTTCCGGGCGGATCGAGGCGCCGTTCGCCACGACACGGGCCGGCCGACTGTCGGCCGGCCGGCCCGAGGGCGGTCAGGGTGTGGGGCGTCAACCGGTCGTGCAGGCCGTTCCGTTGAGGGTGTACGCGCCCGGCGCCGCGCTGTTTCCGGTGTGCGTCGCCTGGTAGCCGATGCTGACGCTCGCGTTCGGGGCGAGTGTGGCGTTGTACGAGACGTTCGTCGCCGTCACCGCGCCGGAGCTCGGCGTGTAGGTGGCGTTCCAGCCGTTGGTGATGGTCTGGCCGGTGGGCACGGTGAAGCCGAGCTGCCAGCCGTTCAGCGTGGTCGTGCCGGTGTTGGTGATCGTCACCGAGGCGGTCAGCCCGGTGTTCCAGGCGTTGGTGGTCACGGTCACCTTGCAGGGCCCGGCAGGAGGCTGGGGTACGGGACCGCCGCTGTCGAGGCCGAAGAACGTGAGGACGCGGGCCGCCATGCCCCAGGCGTACAGGTTGTGGCCGACACCCTGGAGGCTGACGGCCTCCACCGGGGCCTGGTCACCGGTGCCGCCGTAGCGGGTCCGGGTCCAGCCGGACTGGGGTGTGTCCGTGGCCGCCGGGGTCTGGCCGACGCCCTGGACGTTCGTCCACTGCTTGATCTCCTCGCCGAAGTTGGGGTAGCGCAGTACGTCGTCCTCGGTGCCGTGCCACACCTGCATCCGCGGGCGGGGGCCCGTGTAACCGGGGTAGGCGGCGCGGGCGATGTCGCCCCACTCCTGTGCGGTGTGGGTCACGGTGCCCTGGGCGCAGGCGCTGTTCCACTCGGAGCCGTCGGTGGTGGCGAAGCAGCCGAACGGCACACCCGAGAAGGCGGCGCCCGCGGCGAACACGTCGGGGTAGTCGCCGAGCAGGACGTTGGTCATCATCGCGCCGGAGGAGATGCCGGTGGCGAAGATCCGGCCGGTGTCGGCGTCGTAGGCGTCGACCGTCCAGTCGACCATGGACTTGATACCGACCGGGTCGCTGCCGCCCCCGCGCCTGAGGGCCTGCGGTGAGGCGACGTCGAAGCACTTGCTGGCGCGGGTGACGGACGGGTAGACCACGATGAACCCGTACTGGTCGGCGAGCGAGGCGTACTCGGTGCCCGAGTACATCGCCGGACCGGAACCGGTGCAGTAGTGGACCGCGACCACGATCGCCGGGTTCTCGGTGACGGTGTCGGGGACGTACAGGTACATCTGCAGGTTGCTGGGGTTCGTACCGAAGTTCGTGATCTCGGTGAGCGTCGCGGTCGGGGTGGCCTCCTCGCGGGCGGAGGCCTGCGGGGCGGTGAGGAAGCCGGCGGCGAGTAACGCCACCAGCAGTGCGTGGAGCGCGACGAGGACCGCGCGCAGCGGTCTCCTCGCGACGGTGCCGGCAGTGGCGGACACGGTGGGTCCCTTCGTGATGGCGGCTCGTGGGGGCATCGCTGAGGGGAGTAACAGGCATGGTGACATGCACATGGCTGCCATGGAAGCGCTCCCACGCACCCTGTTGCCCATGCGATCCGTTGTGCGCGAAGCGTTGACTAGAAAGCGCTTGCCCTCTACGTTCCGTTCAGCAGCGTGTCCAACGGGCTGAACAAGGGGCCCAGAAGGTCACTATGTCCGCACAACTTCGTTCAGATTGACGTTCAACGTTTATGTACATGATCGAGTAAGGCCCTCCTGAAGGGACGCACCCCCATGCGTACTCGCCCCCCACACACATCTGCGCGAAGGACCACGGTGCTGCTGGCCGCGGTCACCGCCCTGGCCGCGGCTTCGGTGCCCGCCGGGGCCGCCGAGTCCTCCCCCGTCGGGTTCGGCGCCGGTACCACCGGCGGTGGCGGCGCCACCGCGGTCACCGTCTCGACCCTGGCCGCCTTCAGGACGGCGGTCACCGGCAGCACGGCCAAGGTCGTGCGGGTCAACGGCCTGATATCGCTGAGCGGTCAGGTCGACGTCGGCTCCAACACCACGGTCCTGGGCGTCGGTTCGTCGTCCGGGTTCACCGGGGGCGGGCTGCGGCTGAAGAAGGTCACCAACGTCGTCGTCCGCAACCTGAACATCAGCAAGCCGCTCGCACCGGCCGACGGCATCGAGGTGCAGGCGTCGACGAAGGTGTGGATCGACCACAACTCCTTCTCCGCCGACCGGAGTCACGACAAGGACTACTACGACGGCCTGCTGGACATCAACCACGCCTCCGACAACGTCACGGTGTCGTGGAACACCTTCAAGGAGCACTTCAAGGGCTCACTCGTCGGCCACAGCGACAACAACGCGGGCGAGGACACCGGGCACTTGAGGGTGACGTACCACCACAACCACTTCAGCAACGTCCACTCGCGCATCCCCAGCCTGCGCTTCGGGACGGGGCACTTCTACAACAACTACGTGGACGGCGCCGAGACCGCCTGCCACTCGCGCATGGGCGCCCAGATGCTCGTGGAGAACAACGTCTTCCGCAACACGGGAGTCGCGGTCACCACGAACCGCAGCAGTGACGTGGACGGCTACGCGAATCTGCGCGGCAACGATCTCGGCGGGGCCGCGACCGAGATCTCCCGGACGGGCGGCTTCACCAGCCCGCCGTACGGCTACACCCCGGAGTCCGCCTCGACGGTCGTCGCCTCGGTGACGTCCGGCGCGGGCGCCGGAAAGCTCTGAGACCCCCCTCGACCGCTCGACGGACAGAAGGAATCGGGACATGACTTCTGCACCACGTACGCGCGTCCGCACGCGCGCGCTGACCGGCGCGACGGCCGCCCTCGGCCTATCGCTTGGCATGATCACGACACTGGGAGCCACTCCGGCGAACGCCGCCACCTGGCCCACCGCCAGCGGCAACCAGGCCGTCTCCTCGACCATCTCGCTGTCCGGCACCAAGGACTACGGGATGATCCGCCTCTACGGCACCGGCGACCTGGGCAGCGGCAGCCAGGACGAGGACCAGGGGCCGATCCTGTCGCTGGCCGCCGGCACGGTCCTGAAGAACGTCATCATCGGCGCGCCGGCGGCCGACGGCATCCACTGCGCGGGCAGCTGCACGCTGCAGAACGTCTGGTGGGAGGACGTCGGCGAGGACGCGGCCACGTTCCGCGGTTCCTCGTCGTCGAACGTGTACACCGTCTCGGGCGGTGGCGCGAAGTCGGCCAGCGACAAGGTGTTCCAGTTCAACGGCGCCGGGACGCTGAACGTCTCCAACTTCGCGGTGCAGGGCTTCGGCACCTTCGTCCGCTCGTGCGGCAATTGCTCGACGCAGTACAAGCGGACGATCAACCTGAACACCATCGAGGCGACCTACTCGGGCAGCAAGCTCGTCGGCATCAACACCAACTACGGCGACAGCGCGACCCTGAAGAAGATCACCATCGTCGGGGACAGCAGCAAGAAGATCATCCCGTGCCAGAAGTACATCGGCAACAACACCGGCAAGGAGCCGACCACCAACGGCACCAACGCCGACGGCACCTACTGCAAGTACGCGACGTCGGACATCACCTACAAGTAGTCCCCCCACGGTGAAGGCGGCCGTACGAAGCGTCCCCGCACGGCGCTTCGCACGGCCGCCGCATCATGTCCCCAGCTCCCGCCGGTAGTTCGCGTACGCGGCGCGCAGGGCCTGCCCCGGCCAGTCGTCGGGCAGGAGTTCGTCGGGCAGGACGGGATCGGCGAGCAGGTGCCGTACGACCGCCGCGAAGGCGGTGAAGAGGTCCGCCGGGCGATCCGCGCGTGCCGCGTGGGCGAGCAGGGCCCGGCCGGTGGCGGCCCAGGCGTCGAGCGGCCACAGGGTGGCGGCCAGTTCGCCCGCGGGGCGGTCGGGGCGGGCGGTGCAGCGCTCGGCCACCTGGTCGAGGTCGTCCGGCAGCGGGCGGCGCAGGTTGGCGGGGCGCAGCCAGACACCCTCGCGGAGTTCGGCGAGCCGCAGGGCGGTCAGCCGGGTGCGCAGGTCGGCCCGTTCGGCGGGGCCGCGTCCTGTCGCGGTGATCACGAGCATCTCCCAGTCGCCGCTCCACGCGTGCGTGCGTGGATGCACGGCGTCGTCCTGGCGCCGCTGACGCTCCAGCAGCCGGTCGCTGAGCCGGTGGACGGTGTCCGTGCGCCGTAGATCACCGGCCGCGACCATCCGGCTGAGCGCGGCCCGCGCGGTGGAGCCGCCGACGCCGAAGGGCTCCACGCGGCGTACCAGCTCCTTCACCGGCAGCTCGGGCGGATGCGCCCCCAGCAGCAGGCTCAGCACGACCGAGCGCGCGGAGAGCGGGCGCAGTTCCAGCCCGTCGGGCCGCACCGTGATGTTCGTCCGCATGGTCACGTACTGTATGTCGTGTTGCATGATTGCTACGATCGCAGCGAGAGTGCAACACTCGTTCCATGGACTCCATGACGGCGACGCACGACGTCACCAACCAGCCCCCTCCCCTGACCCCGTACGACGCGTCCGAGGACACGGCCCTCCTGGAGGGGCTGCGCCGCCAGGGCGCCGGCTGGGCCGAGGAGGACGTACGGCGGCTCGGGCTGCTGGCCGGGAGCGCGCAGGCCCAGGAGTGGGCCGAGCTCGCCAACCGCCACGAGCCCGAGCTGCGCACGCACGACCGGTACGGGCATCGTGTCGACGAGGTCGACTTCCATCCGAGCTGGCACCACCTCATGCGGGTCGCGGTCACCGAGGGTCTGGCGGGCGCACCGTGGGCCGATGACCGGCCGGGCGCCCATGTCGCCCGCACCGCGGGCGGGCTGGCGTGGGGGCACACCGACGCGGGGCACGGCTGCCCGACCTCGATGACGTACGCCGCCGTCCCCGCCCTGCGGCACCAGCCGGAGCTCGCCAAGGTCTACGAGCCCCTGCTGACCGCCCGGGAGTACGACCCGGTCCTGCGGGTGCCTGCCGAGAAGCGCGGTCTGCTGGCGGGCATGGGGATGACCGAGAAGCAGGGCGGCTCCGACGTCCGCACCAACACCACGACGGCCACCCCCACCGCCGAGCCGGGCGTGTACACGCTGCGCGGGCACAAGTGGTTCACGTCGGCGCCGATGTGCGATGTCTTCCTGGTGCTGGCGCAGGCACCGGAGGGCCTGTCGTGCTTCCTGGTGCCGCGGATACTGCCCGACGGCACCCGCAACACCTTCCGCATCCAGCGGCTCAAGGACAAGCTGGGCAACCGGTCGAACGCGTCCTCCGAGCCCGAGTTCGACGGCACCGTCGCCTGGCTGGTCGGGGCCGAGGGGCGGGGTGTCAAGACGATCATCGAGATGGTCAACTGCACGCGTCTGGACTGCGTGATGATGTCGGCGACGCTGATGCGCAGGACGCTCGTCGAGGCGGGCCACCACGCCCGCCACCGCAGCGCGTTCGGCGCCCGGCTGGCCGACCAGCCGCTGATGCGCAATGTGCTCGCCGATCTCGCCCTGGAGTCCGAGGCCGCGACGACGCTCACGCTACGGCTGGCGGGGGCGGCCGACCGGGCGGTGCGCGGCGACGAGGGCGAGCAGGCCTTCCGGCGCATCGCGACGGCCGTGGGCAAGTACTGGGTCACCAAGCGGGGCCCGGCCTTCACCGCGGAGGCCCTGGAGTGCCTGGGCGGCAACGGCTATGTGGAGGACTCGGGCATGCCCCGCCACTACCGCGAGGCTCCCCTGCTGTCGATCTGGGAGGGCTCGGGGAACGTCAACGCCCTCGATGTGCTGCGGGCGTTGGTGAGGGAACCCGGCACGGCGGACGCCCTGTTCGCCGAACTCGCCCTGGCGCAGGGGGCGGACGCCCGTCTGGACGCGGCCGTGGCCCGGCTGCGGGGGCTGCTGGCCTCGGCGTCCGAGACCGGTGCCCGGCGGCTGGTGGAGCAGATGGCGCTGACCCTGCAGGCCTCGCTGCTGGTCCGCCACGCCCCGGCGCCGGTCGCCGACGCCTTCTGCGCGACCCGGCTCGGCGGTGACTGGGGGCACGCGTTCGGCACGCTCCCCGACACGGCCGACCTGGGCGCGATCCTGGGCCGTGCGCTGCCCGAGGAGGGCTGACCGGCCACCGAGGGCCCCCTTAGCAGACAGTCACGTCGTGATTCCGCTTCGTTGTCAGTGCCGTGGTGCAGACTCCGATGAGATGGCACTTCGCCTGGGGAGGACGCGTGTTCACGGGGATCGACGAGGTCGACTGGGCTTCGATGCGGCATGCGTACGGCAGTGCGGAGGACGTGCCCGGCCTGCTGCGGGGGCTGGCCTCCCCCGACGCCGCCGAGCGGGAGACCGCGCTCGACGGGATGTACGGCGCCGTGCACCACCAGGGAGACGTGTACGACTCGACGCTCGCCTGCGTTCCGTTCCTCTTCACGCTCGCCGCGCGGGAGGAGGTGCGCGACCGGGGCGGGATAGTGGAACTCCTCGTCAGCATCGGCGGGGACGGTGAGCCGTCCGAGGACATGTACGCGGTGGCGCGGACGGCTGTGCGGTCGGGCGCCGAGGTCTTCGTCCGGCTGGCCGGGGACGCGGACGCCGGGGTCCGCGGAGCGGCCGCGGGGGCCGTCGTGCGGTTCCTCGACGAACCGGCGCGGGTGCTGGGGCTGTTGCGGGAGCGGATCACGGTGGAGCGGGACGACCGGGTCCTGCTCGCGCTGACCGAGGGGCTCGGGCTGTTCGTCCGCCGTCACCCCGGGGGCGCGACGGAGGCCGTGGACCTCCTGGCGGCCCAGAGTGCGCCGCCGTACGGACCGGGGCTGCGGCTGGCCGCGCTCGGCCAGCTGGCGGGGTGCGCTCCCGACCGACTCCCGGCCGAACTGGTCCCCACGGTCGTCGCGCTGCTCCGGGACCGGTCCGGGCGGCGGTCCGCCGTGCGGTGCGCGCCCGACCCGCCGGACACGGACACACTCGTGGGGCGGTTGCGGCGGCTGCGGCCCTCGGACGAGGAGGGCTCCCAGCTGCTGCGGACCCTGCACACCGCGCTCGACGGGCGGTCGGACGACCGGATCGCCCTGCTGAACGGGCAGTTGACCAGCCCTGACCCCACCGACCGGTGCAACGCCGTGTGGATGTCCCCCGGGCTGTTCCGTGAGTGGCGTGCCGACTACGCCACTCCGGTCGCGCTGATCGGTGCCCAACTGGGGGCCGAGGAGGACCGGTTGCGCGACGCCGCGACGTCCGTCCTCGGCGACCTCTTCGATCTGGCCGCACCGGCTGCCGACGACCTCCACGCCCTGGTCGTGTCCCGCCCCGAACTGCGGGTGCGGCACTGGGAGCACGGCGCTCCCACGCTGGGCGGGGCGCTCAAGGCCCTTGCCAGGAGCGGGGATCCGCGGGCCGTGCCGGTGCTGGGCGAGATACTCGCGGGGCCGATCGTGCCGGACGACCTGGGGCAGGTGGTCCCCCATCTGGGCCGGGCCGCCGCTCCGTTGGCCCCGGCGCTACGGGACAGGCTCGCGGGAGTCCCTCTGGACGCCCCTGACCTGTACGAGCGTGCGGTGACGCTGCTGCTGGCGCTCCGGGTGCTGGACGACCGGGAGTGCGTGCCGCTGGTGCTGCGACTCCTGCTCGGCATGCCGGAGGGGATCAGGTTCCGGGACTCGGTCGTGGCGGCCGCGGTGCGGACGCTCGGCGCGTTCGGGGAGGAGGCGCGCGACGCGATACCGGTGCTGCGCGGGCTGCTGGAGGGCGAGAGCGCGGTCGTGGCGGCCGAGTCGCTGTGGGCGGTGTCGGGGGACGTGGCCGCCGTCCTGCCGGTACTGGTGCGGGAGTTGGAGGACGAGAGCTCCCGACAGCGGTCGACCGCGGCCGAGGTGCTGGGAAGGCTGGGCCGGCCTGCCGCGCCCGCGCTGAGCGAGCTCCGGCGGATGACCGCGGCGGAGTGCGTGTGGCAGCGGACGGCGGCGGCGTGCGCGGTGTGGCGGATCGCCGGGGAGAGCGACCTGGTGTCCCCGGTGCTGCGGCGAGCATGGGCGGAGAACGCCCGGACCCGCCGCACGATCGTGGAGTGCGTCGCGGCCGTGGGAGCGGCGGGGGCACCGCTGCACGACCTCGTCCGAGGTGAACTGACCGCTCCTCGACGGCATCTGGCGACTCCCGGGGGCTACGGGAGCCATGACGTCCTCGACGACGAGCGGTTGCTGCGGGGGTGCCGGGAGGTGTTCGGGGCGGGTAGGGGCGACGGGGCGGTGGAGTGGGACCCCGAGGCGGAGGCCGAGTTCCTCGACGGCGTGCTCGGCAATCTGTATCTGCTGACCGTCAACGAGGAGGGGCCCGGCGACGGACCCG
>NZ_JABERD010000258.1 GCF_013044505.1 Streptomyces sp. S3(2020)
CTGTGTGGGGGGCGCGCCGGATGGGTAAAAGGGACGCCCGGGGGGCCGGCGGGCAACCGGGCCGGGGGAGCGAACAGGTTGCCCTGTGCCAGCTGAGCGCCCGCCGACACCACGGCCGCACACTGGAGTTCGGTCTGCACGCCCTCGACCGAGAGCAGCGCCCCCAACTGGTCGCACAGTGTCCGCATCGCGCGTACCGCCGCGGGCCGGGCCACCAGCGAGGCGTCGAGCTTCACCAGGTCGGGCGCCAGGTCGGTGAGCAGTCGCAGGGGCAGATCCCCGTCCCCGACGCCGTCCGCGCTGATCCGGAAACCCTGACCCCGCAGCGCGTCCACAGCCTCCAGCAGCGCCTGTTGCGGCACATGCGTGTACGGCGGCCCGACGTCGATCGTCACCTCCCAGGGGAGCCTGCCCACCGCACGCACCGCGGCGTGCAGCGGGGTGAGCCCGCCGAGGTCGGCGAGGGTGCCGGCGAACACGTTGACGTGCAGCGGCAGCAGCGTTTCCTTGCGTGCCGCCGCCCGGACGGCCGACACGGCCAGCCTGCCGTCGAGTTCCGGATCGCGGCGGGCCTCGGCCAGGATGTCGCCGGTCTCCGGTCGGGCGAGTATCTCCAGCGCCGCGACCCCTCCGGTCGTGAGGTTGACCACCGGCTGGAAGGCGAAGCGGAGAGTGTCCGTCCAGGAGTGCACGGCAGCATGATGGCGCCGTGGGCGCACACCCGAGCGCAGTTCATGAGACGTTCACGCAGGATTCCGGGGCGATCACGGAGCGTACGGGAAAGCCCTTGCCCCGCCAGGAGGGCCGGTGATCCTCACCGCACCGCCACGACGGCCGAACCGTGTCCGAACAACCCCTGGTTCGCCGAGATCCCCACCCGCGCCCCGGTCACCTGCCGGTCACCCGCCGCACCTCTCAACTGCCAGGTGAGCTCACACACCTGGGCGATCGCCTGCGCCGGCACCGCCTCCCCGAAGGACGCCAGCCCGCCACTCACGTTCACGGGTATCCGCCCGCCCAGGGCCGTCGCGCCCTCCCGCAGCAGTTTCGCCCCCTCACCCTCGCCGCACAGCCCGAGGTCCTCGTACCACTGCAACTCCAGTGCGGTGGACAGGTCGTAGACCTCGGCGAGGGACACGTCCTCGGGCCCGACACCCGCCTCCTCGTAGGCGGCCCGGGCGATCGACTCCCGGAAGGTGTCGTCGCCGGGCTGCGCCGACACCGCGGAGTCCGTGGCGATGTCGGGGAGGTCCAGCACAGTGCTCGGGTAGTGCGGTGTCACCGTCGACACCGCCCGGATCCGCACAGGGTCCGCCGCCCCGTGCCGCCGGGCGAACTCCATGCTGGAGAGCACCAGGGCCGCCCCGCCGTCCGAGGTCGCGCAGATGTCGAGCAGCCGCAGCGGATCGGCGACCACCGCGGACGCGGCGACCTCCTCGGCGGTGACCCGCTTGCGGTAGCGCGCGTTCGGATTCAGCGCGCCCATGGCGGCGTTCTTCACCTTGACCTGCGCGAAGTCCTCCGGTGTGTCCCCGTGCACGGCCATACGCCTGCGCGCGTACAGCCCGAAGTACGTCGGATTGGTGGCCCCGAGGACACGGAACCGGAGCCAGTCCGGATCGTCGGGCCGATCTCCGCCCGCCGGCCGGAAGAACCCCTTGGGCGCCGCGTCGGCACCCACCACGAGCACCACGTCCGCGAGCCCCGAAAGGATCTGCGCCCGCGCGGTGTTGACGGCCTGCGCTCCCGACGCGCACGCCGCGTACACACTCGTGACCCGCGCCCCCTGCCAGCCCAGCGCCTTCGCGAAGGTCGCGCCGGCCACATACCCCGGATAGCCGCCACGCACCGTGTCCGCCCCGACGATCGAACCGATGTCCCGCCACTCCAGCCCGGCGTCGACGAGCGCCGCGCGGGCGGCCGCCACCCCGTACGCGACGAAGCTCCGTCCCCACTTGCCCCACGGGTGCATGCCCGCGCCGAGCACCGCCACCTCCCCCGTCATGCCGTCACCCCTGTCGTCGGCCGCCATCGCCACGTCGTCCACACCGTCTCCGTGTCCTCATGGAGCACACCGGGAACGACCTCCACCTCCATGCCCACCGTCAGATCGCCGACGGCGAGCCCCGCAACCCCCTGTCCCAGCACCACGATCCGCTCGGCCTCCAGCTCCACTGCGATCAACGCGTACGGCTCCCACGGAAGTTCCGGATCGGTCACATAGGGTGACGGAGGTCGGTACCGGCTGTCCGTGTAGGACCACACCCGCCCGCGCCGCGACAGCGGAACCTCCTCCAGCTCGCCTCCCGTGCACGCGGGATTGCGGCAGTAGGTGTCCTCGCGGGGGAAGAAGACCGAGGCGCAGGCCGAGCAGCGGGTGCCGAGGAGATGGAAATCGTCCTCCTCGCCGGCGAACCACCCTGTCACCACGGGCGTTCGTGCACGTGACACAGTTCCTCCCGGGCATAGGATCTGACGGAACGTCAGAAGTGTGTCACGGGAGGCCGGAGATGGGCAGAGGCAGAGGCATGACACGACTCTCCGGCGCAGTACGCGGCCTGGTCACGACACTCGCCGCCCTGCTGACCGTGACCGCCGCCGCCACCACCGCCCGGGCGACACCGGAACCCAAGGCGCCGAAGGACTTCGTCGCGCTGAGAACCGTGGACCCCACGATCATCCAGGAGATGCGTTACTTCACCCCGCACAACTTCGTGGGGGAACGCATCGACGGCTACGCGCAGCCGATCTGCATCCTCACGAAACCCGCCGCCGAGGCACTCCACAAAGCCCAGGTGAAGCTGGTCCGGCAGGGCTACACCCTCAAGGTCTACGACTGCTACCGACCCCAGCGCGCGGTCGATCACTTCGTCCGCTGGGCCAAGGACCTCGACGACCAGGCCATGAAGGCCGAGTTCTACCCGAACGTCGACAAGACGCGTCTCTTCGCGGACGGTTACATCGCCGAGAAGTCCGGCCACAGCCGCGGCTCGACCATGGACCTCACCATCGTGAAGCTCCCAGCGAAGCCGACGCGGCCCTATCACCCCGGTGAGACCCTCATTCCCTGCTACGCGCCCCAGGACGAACGCTTCCCCGACAACTCCGTCGACATGGGCACCGGATTCGACTGCTTCGACACCCTTTCCCACACCCTCGACCCCCGCATCCAGGGCGCACAACGGGACAACCGGCTCCTGCTCAAGAGCACCCTGGAAGAGCTCGGCTTCGTGAACCTGGCCGAGGAATGGTGGCACTACACGTTCAAGCCGGAGCCCTACCCGGCCACCTTCTTCGACTTCCCGGTGTCCTGGAAGTCCCTCACGAGCAAACACTGAGCAGCCCCCGGAAGACGCCCTTCCTGTGATCGGATACAGTCCGCCGCGTGTCCGAAACTCAACACCCCACCCCCAACTCCGCGCCCGACTCCCACTGTTCGAGCTGCGGAGCGCCCTACGGAGAGGGCGTCTCCGGTTGGCCCCGCACCTGTCCCGCCTGCGCCACCGTGGCCTACCGCAACCCGCTGCCCGTCGCGGTGGCACTCCAGCCGGTGTACGACACGAAGGGCGCCGCCCTGGTCGTCGTCACCCGAACCATCGCCCCCGCGCGCGGGGGCATCGCACTGCCCGGCGGTTACGTCGACGACCGGGAGGACTGGCGCCAGGCAGTCGTCCGTGAGCTCAAGGAGGAGACCGGCATCGACGCGGCGAGCCGCGACGTACGCCTCGTCGACGCCATGAGCTCGCCCGACGGCCATCTCCTGCTGTTCGGGTCCCTTCCGGAACGCCCGGCGGAGGGCCTGCCCGTATCCGCCGCGACGGACGAGACGGAGGGCTGGCACCTCCTGCGCAGGCCCGAAGAACTCGCCTTCCCGCTGCACACACGTGCCGTACGTGCCTGGTTCGAGGGCCGGTACATCTGACCTAGCGCTCCCCGACCCCCCGCACACGCACCGGGTGAGGCGGCGCGCTCACGCCGTCCTCACCCTCCCGCTCGACGACCACCCGCCGGCCCCGCCAACGGGCCACGTAACGCTCGATCTCCGGCTCGTCCCACCCGTCACCCGCGTCGGGCACGACGAGCCCGCCGCCGGTCCGTCCCCGGGCCGGCGCCCACACCTCCAGCTCCAGGCGGCCGTCCTCCCCGCGCACGGGAAGGACGGCTCCCGCACGCACCAGCACCGGGATCCGCGACAAGGGGGCATCCACGAGGACCTGCCCCGGTCCCTGATACGCCCGCTCCGTCACCATGTCGTACCAGCGCCCCCGCGGCAGCTGCACCGCACGCCGGTCCGTTCCCGGATCGAGCACCGGCGCCACCAGCAGACTGTCACCCAGCAGGAACGCGTCCTCGCAGTCACGCAGCGCCCGGTCCTCGGGCGCCCCCCACCACAACGGCCGCACATACGGCGCGCCCGTACGCCTCGCCAGATGCGCCAGCGTCACGAAGTACGGCAGCAGCCGCCGGCGTTCCAGAAGCGCCACGCGTGCGTGCTCCAGCACCTCGGGACCGAACTCCCACGGCTCCCGGCGCCCCGCCCGCAGACTCGCATGCGTACGGAACAACGGCAGATAGGCGCCCAGCTGGAACCAGCGCAGAAACAACTCGGGCGCCGGACTCCCGTCGAAGCCGCCCACGTCCGGCCCCGAATAGGGCACCCCGCACAGGCCGAGCCCCATCACCAGCGACAGCGACGCCCGAAGCCCCGGCCAGCCCGTGGCCACGTCACCCGACCACGTGCCCCCATAGCGCTGCATGCCGGCCCACCCGGAGCGCGAGAACACGAACGGGCGCTCCCGAGGAGCCAGTTCCCGCACCCCTTCGTACCCCGCACGCGCCATGCAGAGCGCGTACACGTTGTGCGCCTCACGATGGTCACCGCCCTGCCCGTCCAGCTGATGCCGGGCCGAACGCGGCAGGGTCGACTCCCCGAAGGCCGCGAACGAGGTGGGTTCGTTCATGTCGTGCCAGAAACCCGCGAACCCCTGAGCGAGCCGCTCCTCATACAGGCGACCCCACCACTCACGCACACGCGCGTGCGTGAAATCCGGGAAGACCGCCTCGCCGGGCCAGACGACTCCTCGAACGAGCCTCCCAGAAGCATCACGAACGAACGCGTCCTCGGTGACACCACTGTCGAAGACGGCATTGCCCGGCTCGGCCCGGACCGCCGGATCGACGATCGACACCAGCCGGATCCCGTCCCGCCGCAGCTCCTCGGCGAGCTGGGGCAGCTTGGGGAAGCGCTCCTGGTCGACGGTGAACACCTGGTGCTCGTCATAGTGGTCGATGTCCAGATGGACGGCGTCCAGGGGCAGGCCGCGCTCCTGGTATCCCGCGACGATCCGCCGCACCTCCTGCTCGCTCCCGAACCCCCACCGCGCGTGATGGTGCCCCAGCGCCCACTCCGGCGGCAGCGCGGGCGCCCCGGTGAGCGATGCCCAGGCGAGAAGCACGCGCGCGGGGGTACCCACCATCACCCAGCAGCGCAGCGGACCACCGGTCATCCGCAGCTCGCACGTACCGGCCCGGTCGTGCCCGGAACCGGCGCCCTCCTCGCCCTCCACCAACGTCACCGTGCCGTCCCACGAGGTGTCGTGGAACGCCAGATGCGTGGCCGCGTCGGACACCACGAACTGCACCGGCATCGTGATGTACAGCGGATCGTCGGCCCGACCGAAGGACCCGCCGGGATCCGTGTTCCACAGCCGGTACGTCCCGTTCCTCAGCCGGGGCCCCGACGCCCGCCCGCCGAGCCCGAAGAACCGTGCGTCCGCGGGCACTTCCGACCGCTGCATCCAGCGCGCCGCACCACCGCCCACCGGCTCCCACCACCGCGGCGGCAGATCCCGGCGCACGGTCACCCCACCGGGCGTACGCACCTCGATCGCACCATGCCGCGAGACGACCACGGTCGCCCGCTCGGCCACCACCCGCCAGCCGCCGTCCTTGTCCGGCTCCAGCACCGCCCGGGGATCCGGCTCAGGACAGCGCCCCGCCAGCGCGTACGACGGCTCGGGACCCACTCCGTCCCAGCCCCAGAAGACCGCCCCGTTCACCGCGACCGTGATCCGCAGCTCGGAACGGCTGAACCGGACGACCCCGCCGCCGGGCCCCGGCTCCACCTCCCGCACCGGCCCGGGCACCCGGGCACGCTCGGCCCCCCGCGGCGGCAGCCCGGCCGCATCCGCACGCCGCATACGCCACGAGGCCCGCACGGAACGCAACCCCTGGGCCGCCCCCGCCGAACCGACCGTCTTTATCGAACGCACCAGGTCACGACCGTTCATGCTGCTCACCCTGCCACTGACCCGCCCACACGCGCGTGTCGTTCAACTGCCGTTCACCCGTGCCGGGACCACATCTTCACGACACGGACTATGTGGGGCCCACCCTGGTGTAGAAGTCGATCACATGGCATCGTCCGTGTCATCCGCGTCGCGCGCACACCCCAGCCCGTGCGCGGAGGACGCACACCACGCGCACAGTCCGGGAGCCGCCCCATGTCGACCGTGAACCCCCAGCCGCTCTGGCAGCCAGATCCGGAACGCATCGCACAGGCGCAGGTCACCAAGTTCCAGACCTGGGCCGCCGAGCACCACGGCGCCCCCGCCGAAGGCGGCTACCCCGCCCTGCACCGCTGGTCCGTCGACGAGCTGGACACCTTCTGGCAAGCCGTCACGGAATGGTTCGACGTGCGCTTCTCGACCCCCTACACGCGCGTACTGGGCGACCGCTCGATGCCCGGCGCCCGATGGTTCCCCGGGGCGACCCTGAACTACGCCGAACACGCCCTGCGCGCCGCCGCGACCCGCGCGGACGAACCGGCCCTCCTGCACGTCGACGAGACCCACGAACCACGCCCCGTCACCTGGTCCGAACTGCGCCGCCAGGTCGGCTCCCTCGCCGCCGAACTCCGCGCCCTCGGCGTACGCCCCGGCGACCGCGTCAGCGGCTACCTGCCCAACATCCCGCAGGCCGTCGTCGCCCTCCTCGCCACCGCAGCGGTGGGCGGCGTCTGGACGTCCTGCGCCCCCGACTTCGGCGCCCGCAGCGTCCTCGACCGCTTCCAGCAGGTCGAGCCCGTCGTCCTGTTCACCGTCGACGGCTACCGCTACGGCGGCAAGGAGCACGACCGCCGCGACACCGTCGCCGAACTCCGCCGCGAACTGCCCACCCTGCGTGCCGTCGTCCACATCCCCCTCCTCGGAACCGACACCCCGGAAGGCGCCCTGGACTGGGCGGCCCTGACGAGTGGTGACATGGAACCCACCTTCGAGCAGGTGCCCTTCGACCACCCCTTGTGGGTGCTCTACTCCTCCGGCACGACCGGCCTCCCCAAGGCCATCGTCCAGTCGCAGGGCGGCATCCTCGTCGAACACCTCAAGCAACTCGGCCTGCACTGCGACCTCGGCCCCGACGACCGCTTCTTCTGGTACACGTCGACCGGCTGGATGATGTGGAACTTCCTCGTCTCCGGCCTCCTCACCGGCACGACGATCGTTCTCTACGACGGCAGCCCCGGCTACCCGGACACCGGCGCCCAGTGGCGCATCGCCGAACGCACCCGGGCCACCCTCTACGGCACCTCGGCCGCGTACGTCATGGCCTGCCGCAAGGCGGGCGTGCACCCCGGCCGCGACTTCGACCTCTCCTCCGTGCAGTGCGTGGCCACCACCGGCTCCCCGCTGCCCCCCGACGGCTTCCGCTGGCTCCACGACGAGGTCCGCGAAGACCTCTGGATCGCCTCCGTCAGCGGCGGCACCGACGTCTGCTCCTGCTTCGCGGGCGCCGTACCCACCCTCCCCGTCCACATCGGCGAACTCCAGGCCCCCGGCCTCGGCACCGACCTGCAGTCCTGGGACCCCAGCGGCAACCCCCTCACCGACGAGGTCGGCGAACTCGTGGTCACCAACCCCATGCCGTCGATGCCGATCCACTTCTGGAACGACCCAGACGGCAGCCGCTACCACGACAGCTACTTCGACACCTACCCCGGCGTATGGCGCCACGGCGACTGGATCACCGTCACGTCCCGCGGCTCCGTCGTCATCCACGGCCGGTCCGACTCGACGCTCAACCGCCAGGGCGTACGCATGGGGTCCGCCGACATCTACGAAGCCGTCGAACGCCTCCCCGAGATCAAGGAATCCCTCGTCATCGGCATCGAACAGCCCGACGGCGGCTACTGGATGCCCCTCTTCGTGCACCTGGCCCCCGGAGCCGTCCTCGACGAGACCCTGCTCGGCCGCATCAAGCAGACCATCCGCGAACAGCTCTCCCCGCGGCACATCCCCGACGAGATCATCGAAGTACCCGGCATCCCGCACACCCTCACCGGCAAGCGCATCGAAGTCCCCGTCAAACGCCTCTTGCAGGGCACCCCCCTCGACAAGGCCGTCAACCCGGGCTCCATCGACAACCTCGACCTGCTCCACTTCTACGAGGACCTCGCCCGCAAGCGCGTCTGACCGACGAAGCCGCCGACGCAGTCCGAGCCGCCGCACCCTGCGTCGGCGTCGCCCGCCCCCTCGCGCCCAGCCCCGTTGTCAGTGCCCCCGGTTACTGTGAGTGAGCATTGATCGACAGCGCACAGGGGGAAACATGGCGCACACCGACCACCAGACCATGCGACGCGTTCTGCGCCGCGAGATCGCCGGCACCATCGGCCTGCTCACCGACGAGCACGACTTCCGCAGCATGCGGCGCTACCGCAGCTTCACCTTCGACGACCACTCCCGCTATCTCCAACAAGTGGAGGCACTCCTCAAAACCCGCGCCTCCCAGGGCACCCACACCGCGGTAGCCCTCTTCGACCCACAGGAGTACGCCGACTACTGCGCCGACACCGGCCTCGAACCCGACATCCCCTCCAGCCGCACCCGCTTCACCGCCGAACTCGCCGCCACGGGCCCGACCATCCCGTACGACGGACGACCCCTGACGGAACTCGTCCCCGACCTGATCGACGAAGCAGTACGCCAAGCCACCTGGGAGTACGCCTCCACACTCCTGGCACACCTGGGCGCCTGCGCCTCCTGCGGCGAGGACATCGGCCGAGCCGCCTTCACCCGAGCCTCCGACCTCGTCGTCCGCATCCTCGACACGGCCCATCCAGGCAACCGGCACCTCGTCTGCAGCGTCACGGCATCACCGGAAACACTCGTCTCCGTCCTCCACGCCGACATCAACGCCGACGGCACCACGCAACTCGACGACGCCGAGGCCCTCGAATTCGCCACGGTCCTTGCTCTCGGCCTGGCGACCCAAGCCCCCGGTGGACTCGTCATGCGGACCAGCGTTCCCGGAA
Source organism: Streptomyces sp. S3(2020) (assembly GCF_013044505.1). Classification (GTDB taxonomy): domain Bacteria; phylum Actinomycetota; class Actinomycetes; order Streptomycetales; family Streptomycetaceae; genus Streptomyces. The sequence goes on from NZ_JABERD010000258.1 coordinate 9,311, forward strand.
CCACCGACCGCATCTACGGCTGGCGGCTGCGCGGGGAAGGCCTGGAACCCCTCACCGCCGGCGAGGTCTTCGACGCGTACTGCACCGACATCGAATCCGGAGACCTCATCTCACCGGAATCGAACGTCGACTACTGCGTGCCGCCCGACCTCGGACCGGACGGCCCCACGCCGGGACATCACCACTGAACACAGGAGGGGCGCCCCACCCACAGGTGGAGCGCCCCTCAAGAAGCACCGACGGCCGGTGCGGCCCGGCTACTCGCCGGACAGCACCGCCTGAGCGGCGTTGCGTGCCTCATCGGCACTGTCCGCCGCCCGAGCGGCCGCCGCGGCACGCTCGCACTGCGCCAGCGTGTACTTCGCCAGAGTCGCCCGCACATAGGGAATCGACGCCGCACCCATGGAAAGGGAGGTGACACCCAGACCGGTCAGCACACACGCCAGCAGCGGGTCGGAGGCCGCCTCACCACAGACACCACAGCTCTTGCCCTCGGCCTTCGCCGCCTCGGCGGACAGCGAGACCAGGTCGAGCAGCGCCGGCTGCCAAGGATCCTGCAGACGGGACACCGCACCCACCTGGCGGTCCGCGGCGAAGGTGTACTGCGCGAGGTCGTTCGTCCCCAGCGACAGGAACTCGACCTCCTGCAGAACCGAACGCGCTCGCAGCGCGGCCGACGGAATCTCGACCATCGCGCCGAACTTCGCCCGCAGCCCCGCCTCACGGCACGCGTCGGCGAACGCCTTGGCATCCGCACGGTCCGCCACCATCGGAGCCATGACCTCGAGGTAGACCGGCAGCCCCTCAGAAGCCTTCGCCAGGGCCGTCAGTTGCGTGCGCAGAACGTCCGGGTGGTCGAGCAGCGTCCGCAGACCCCGCACACCCAACGCGGGGTTCGGCTCGTCGCCCGGCGTGAGGAACTCAAGCGGCTTGTCCGCACCCGCGTCCAGCACACGTACGACGACACGACCCTCTGGGAACGCTTCGAGAACCTGTCGGTAGGCCTCGATCTGCTTCTCCTCGGAGGGAGCGTTCTTGCTGTCGTCGAGGAAGAGGAACTCGGTACGGAAGAGACCGACACCTTCCGCACCGGCCTCGACAGCGGCCGGAACGTCCGCGGGACCACCGACATTGGCGAGCAGCGGCACCTTGTGGCCGTCGGCCGTCGCGCCCGGCCCGGTCGACGCCGAGAGCGCAGCCTTGCGCTCGGCGGCGGCAGCCTCCAGCTGTGCCTTCTTCTCCTGGCTCGGGTTCACGAAGATGTCGCCGGTGCTGCCGTCCACGGCGATCACGGTGCCCTCGGCGAGCTCGCCGGCGCCCGGTAGCGCCACCACCGCGGGGACACCGAGCGCCCGCGCCAGGATCGCGCTGTGGCTGGTCGGCCCGCCCTCCTCGGTCACGAAGCCGAGCACCAGCGTGGGGTCCAGCAGAGCCGTGTCGGCGGGCGCGAGGTCACGCGCCACAAGGACATACGGCTCGTCACTGTCCGGGATGCCAGGCATGGGCACCCCGAGCAGACGGGCGACGATACGATTCCGCACGTCGTCGAGGTCCGCGACACGTCCCGCGAGGTACTCACCGGCATTCGCCAGCAGCTCGCGGTACGCGGCGAACGCGTCGTACACAGCCCGCTCGGCCGTGCTGCCGACGGCGATACGCCGGTCCACATCGGCCATCAGCTCAGGGTCCTGGGCCATCAGTGCCTGCGCCTCAAGCACTGCCTGGGCCTCGCCCCCGGCCAGATTGCCGCGTGCCATCAGGTCGGCCGCCACAGCTTCCACTGCCTTGCGGGCGTTCCCCTGTTCACGCTCCGCGTCCTGAGCCGGGATCTGCTTGGCAGGCGGCTCCAGGACCGCCGTTCCCATGTGCCGAACCTCGCCGATCGCCACACCATGGCTCACGCCGACGCCTCGCAGCGTTGTCTCCATCTCACCCGTCTCCGATAGTGCGGCGGGTCCCGCCGCCGCGATGGTTGCCACTACTTGCCGTCCTAGGACGGAGTTGATGTCACTTCCAGGCGAAGAGACTGTCGCCGGCCTTCACATCGCCGTCGTCACGCAGATCGGAGAGTGCCTCGGCCGTGGCTTCGAGGGCCACGATCGGGCAGACCGGGGACTTGCCGGCAGCCTCCACGGCGGCCGGGTTCCAGCGCACGATGCTCTGGCCGCGCGTCACGGTGTCGCCCTTGTTCACGAGCAGCTCGAAACCCTCGCCGTTGAGCTGGACGGTGTCGATACCCAGGTGAGTGAGTACGCCGTGACCCTGATCGTCGACAACGACGAAGGCGTGGGGGTGGAGCGAGACGATGACTCCGTCCACGGGTGCGACAGCCTCGGAGGCCTCGCGCACGGGGTCGATCGCCGTACCCGGGCCGACCATGGCTCCGGAGAAGACCGGATCGGGCACAGAAGCCAGTCCGATGGCGCGTCCTGCCAGCGGGGACGTCACGGTGGTCATGGGAAGCCTCCCAGGGGTGGAGATCGATATGCGTCGTCACTGCCTGTCCTGGACGGCGCACTGTGAGCAGCGTATGTCATATGAACTGACGGTTCCGCATGGAAGATACCGCGTAGTGGTCTAGACCACCAGTCCAATCGATTTGCACGCTCTTCCGGGCCCCGTGTAGAGTCGTACTCCTGCTTGAGGCCGAGCGGCGCTGGTAAGCGTCCTTGTTCAGCAGAACCCAAACTTGTCAGATCCTATCTCGGGGTCATCTTCTGCATGTCCGCAGGAGAGTGGTCAGAGGGTCGGAAAAACACTGATAGAGTTTGGAACAACGAAGGGAAGCGCCCGGAGGAAAGCCCGAGAGGGTGAGTACAAAGGAAGCGTCCGTTCCTTGAGAACTCAACAGCGTGCCAAAAATCAACGCCAGATTAGTTGATACCCCGTCCGAAGGCTTTTATGGCCGAGGATGA
>NZ_JABERD010000259.1 GCF_013044505.1 Streptomyces sp. S3(2020)
GCCCCCAGGGGCTCCGCCCCCTGGACCCCCATCGGCCCGAAAGGCCTCGTCCTCAGACGCCGGACGGGCTGGAAGACAACGGCACGGCCTCGTCCCCCACCCGCGAACGCCGGACGGGCTGAGTGCCCGGCCGGCGTTGTGGAGTGGAGTGGAGTGGAGTGGTTCCTCGTGGTCAGGCGTTGTTCTTGCGGTAGGCGCGCATCGCCAGGGGCAGGAACACCACGACCATTCCGGCCATCCACGCCAGGCTGCCCGCCAGCGGTGTGGCGACCGCGCCGTCGCCGAGGAGGCCGCGGGTGGTGTCGGCCATGAGGGAGACGGGGTTGACGTCGGACCAGGCCCGGAGCCAGCCGGACATGTCGTCGGCGGGGACGAAGACGTTGCTGGCGAAGGTGAGGGGCAGCACCAGGATGGTCATCAGACCCTGCACGGAACCGGGGGTCTTGGCCACCATGCCGAGCCACACCGACATCCAGGAGAAGGACATCGCGAAGGCGATGAGCAGACCGAGCGCGGCGAGCGCGGCCGGCACGGTGGTGTCGGGGCGGTATCCCATGATCAGCGCGAGGACGACCAGGGTGCCCAGGCACACGGCGTAGCGGACGAAGTCGGCGAGCACCGCGCCGATCAGCGGGGCCGAGCGGGCGATCGGCATGGAACGGAACCGGTCGAAGATCCCGGTGCTCGCGTCCGCGTTGAGGGCGACCCCGATGCCGATGCTGGCCTGGAACACGGTCATCACCATGACGCCGGGGACGATCAGCTGCACGTAGGCGTCCTGGTCGCCGCCGGAGATCGCCTTGCCGAAGAGGTAGACGAACATCAGTAGGGAGATGACCGGGGTCAGGACCACGTCGACCAGTTGGAGCGGGGAGCGCAGGAACTTGGTGGCGCCCCGCCCGGCCAGGGCCAGGCTGTGGTGGAGCGTGGGCACGAGACCGACCCGGGCGGGCTTGACGGGGGTGGACAGCGGAGCGGCGGTGAGGGTGTCGGTGGTCATGACGGGTGACGTCCTTCCGAGGGGAGGTCCGAGGGGAGGTCCGAGAGGGGAGAAGCGGGGGGGTCAGACCGCGGCCGGTTCGGCGGCGGGCGCGGCGGGCGCGTGGCCGGTCAGGGCGAGGAACACCTCGTCCAGGCTGGGCAGCCGCAGCCCGAGTTCGTCCGCGGAGATGCCGACGCCGTCGAGCCGCCGGGCGACCGCGGAGACCAGCAGCGGTTCGTCGGCCGGCACGGTCAGCACGCCCGACTCCTCGGCCGCGGCGTGCCCGGACAGCTCGGCCAGGATCGCGGCGACCTGCGGGATGTCGGCCGGTACGGTCGGGCGGACCTGGAGGATCTGTCCGCCGACACGGCGCTTGAGCTCCCCGGGCCGGCCCTCGGCGACCTTGCGGCCCTTGTCGAACACCGTGATGGAGTCGGCGAGCTGATCGGCCTCCTCCAGGTACTGCGTGGTGAGCAGGACCGTGGAGCCGTCCGCGACCAGCCCCTTGACCACGTCCCAGACCTCCTGGCGGGCGTGCGGGTCGAGTCCGGTGGTCGGCTCGTCCAGGAAGAGGATCCGCGGCCGGCCGACCAGGCTCGCGGCCAGATCCAGCCGGCGGCGCATACCGCCGGAGAAGGTGGCGATGGGGCGCTTCGCGGCCTCGGTGAGGGAGAAGTCCTCCAGGAGCTCCGCGGCCCTGGTCCTCGCGTCCCGCCGGGACAGGCCGAGCAGCCGGCCGATCAGGACCAGGTTCTCGGCGCCGGACAGCGTCTCGTCGACCGAGGCGTACTGGCCGGTCAGCCCGATCAGCTGACGTACCCGCACCGGGTCCCCGGCGATGTCGTGGCCGCCGATGGTCGCGTGGCCCGCGTCGGGCCGCAGCAGCGTGGCCAGGATGCGCACGGTGGTGGTCTTGCCGGCACCGTTGGGGCCCAGGACGCCGACGACCTTGCCGGCCGGGACCTCCAGGTCCACCCCGTCCAGGGCGGTGAAGTCCCCGTACTTCTTGACCAGCCCCTCGGCGCGGATCGCGTAGGACATCTCAACTCCTCGTCAGCTGCCTGCCGTTCTCGATGAGCAGGACTCTGCCGGGAGGCGCTGACAGACCGCGGACATCACGCTGACAGCGCCGGCGGGCGCGCTGACAGGACGCGTGAGGGCTGTCAGGGGCGGATCACGTGGCTCTTGCCGCCGATGATCGCGGGCGGCTGCCCGGGGCCGAGCTCGTTGAACTGGACGGGCCCGTGGGCCGTATGGAACGACAGGCCGCGCACGGAGGTGACGGTCTGGCCGACACCGACCGAGCGTTTCACGCCACCTTGTACCGGGGTTCGCAATGTGTTGTCGAGCGAGGTGCTGGAGGCGTTCTGGGACGCCTCCCACCGTGTACGCACAGATCGCGGGGGCGTGCCGCAGGATCCGTGGGTCGCCTGTGGACAGCGTCGGGAGATCTTGGATGCGGTACGGTCCGGGGATGCGATACGGGCAGAGGGGACGATAAGGGAGCACTTCGGCAACATCCGTGCCCGACTGTCCACAACCTCCCCACAAGGCCCCCACAGGGGCCACAATGAACGCGTATGACCGGTAAACACCGCGTTTCGCATCTTGCGATCATGCCTGACACCGTAGAAACCTGGTTTTCAAGATGCTGCGGATACGCGGCACTTGGGGGGCACGGAGCCGGTTGCCGGTGATGACGGGGAGAGGGGGCCCCGTTCATAGGACGATGCCGAGGGGGGCATCATGCAACCGGAAGGTCGCAGTTCCATGTCTATTGGTGTGGAGAATGTGGTGACTGCGGCCCACCACTGATACGTCTGTGAAGAGTCGAGGGGGACTCGATCAGACGTAAGGAACCGACAAAGCACGCGATGACTCGCGTGTGGGGGGATGACTCATGACGTCGACGCCGACGGGCGCCCGGCAGAACTTCGACCCGTCTGAGACCACTCAGCTCAGGGTGGCTTCACAGACCCGGACGGGCGCGTTCCGCCGGATCAAGAAGACCCTGCCGAAGTACGACTACGAGCACTACAGCCGCTTGGCCGGACCCCTCACACAGCCCGATCCGTCGAAGCCCTACAAGGTGGAGTACCGATCGCTGATCTCGCAGGAGACGCACCGCATCAGAGTCGCCCTGATGCTGGCCGCCGCGCCGGTGCTCTCCCTGGTCCTGCTGTTCTGGCTGCTCCAGCCCGAGCACTGGACCGAGCGCGACTACGTGGACTTCAAGTGGCTGCCCGCGCTCGACATAGTGATGCTCGTCTCGATCGGCCTGATCGAGTTCTTCCGCTGCATGAACGTGCTGTCGAACGCGCACGCCACCCTGGTCGCCCGCGACCCGATCCCGGTGGTGCCCGAGACCGGCACGAGAGTGGCCTTCCTGACCTCCTTCGTACCCGGGAAGGAGCCCCTGGAGATGGTCACGAAGACCCTGGAGGCGGCGGTCAAGCTGCGCCACCGGGGCCTTCTGCATGTGTGGCTGCTCGACGAGGGTGACGACCCCGAGGTCAAGGAGGTCTGCGCCCGGCTCGGTGTGCACCACTTCTCCCGCAAGGGCATCGCGAAGTGGAACCAGGCCAAGGGCCCGCACCGCGCCAAGACCAAGCACGGCAACTACAACGCCTGGCTGGACGCCCACGGCGACGCCTACGACTACTTCGCCTCGGTCGACACCGACCATGTGCCGCTGCCCAACTACCTGGAGCGGATGCTCGGCTTCTTCCGCGACCCGGACGTCGGCTTCGTCATCGGCCCGCAGGTCTACGGCAACTACGACAACTTCGTCACCAAGGCCGCCGAGTCGCAGCAGTTCCTCTTCCACGCCCTCATCCAGCGCGCCGGCAACTACTACGGCGCCCCGATGTTCGTCGGCACCTCCAACGCCGTGCGGATCAGGGCGCTCAAGCAGATCGGCGGCCTGTACGACTCGATCACCGAGGACATGGCCACCGGCTTCGAGATCCACCGCCACAAGAACCCGGCCACGGGCCGCAAGTGGCGCTCGGTCTACACCCCGGACGTGCTCGCGGTCGGCGAGGGCCCCAGCGCCTGGACGGACTTCTTCACCCAGCAGATGCGCTGGTCCCGGGGGACGTACGAGACGATCCTCAAGCAGTACTGGAAGGGCTGGTACTCCCTGCCTCCGGGCAAGCTCTTCAACTACACGATGATGATCATCTTCTACCCGATGTCCGCCCTCAACTGGATCCTCGCGGCGCTGAGCTGCGCGCTCTTCCTGGGTCTGGGCGCCTCGGGTGTGAACATCGACCCCACCGTGTGGCTGATGCTCTACGGCAACGCCTCCGCCCTCCAGATCGGCCTCTACGTCTGGAACCGCAGGCACAACGTCTCCCCGCACGAGCCCGAGGGCTCCGGCGGTGTGGCCGGCATGGTGATGTCCGCGCTCTCCGCGCCGCTCTACGCCAAGGCCCTGATCGACTCCGCGCTGCGCCGCAAGAGCAAGTTCGTCGTCACCCCCAAGGGCGACTCGGCCAGCCCCGACCGGTGGTTCGGGACCTTCCGCTACCACTGGTACTTCATCGCGATCTTCGGCGCCTCGATCGGTGCCGGCTTCGTCTACGGGCACTCGCACCCGGCGATGATCATCTGGGCCATCTTCGCCATGCTGATCACCGCGACGCCGATCTTCGTCTGGCGGCACATGCTGCGCCAGGAGAAGAAGAAGCCGGCCGAGGAGCCGCAGGGCCCGGTGGTCCCGGCTCAGCAGCAGTACCAGCCGCAGCCGCTGCCGGCCCAGCACGCCCCCGCCCAGAAGCCGAGTTGGGCCGCCTCCCAGACGGGCGGCGCGGGCGGAACCAGCGGGGGCAACGACCAGACCATGCAAATCGCCCTGGGTGGACTTGGGGGACGTAAGGAATGAACGACCGTGCCGGACGCCGTCGTGCCCGTCGCCTAGCGATAGGTACGGCGGTGGTACTCGCACTGGCCGGGATGAACGGGCCGTGGCTCTACCGCTTCGGGACCGAGAAATACCACCAGTACCAGATCAACAAACCGGAGTACAAAGCCGAGAACGGCAAGTGGGAAGTCGTCGATTTTCCGGAGGAGTTCAGACAGAACACGATCCACGCGGCGCTGCTGCGCACCGGCAAGGTGCTGCTCGTCGCGGGGTCGGGGAACAACCAGGAGAACTTCGACGCGAAGAAGTTCGACACCCGTATCTGGGACCCGGTCAAGGGCACCATCAAGAAGGTGCCCACGCCCAGCGACCTGTTCTGCACGGGCCACACCCAGCTGTCCAACGGCAATCTGCTGATCGCGGGCGGTACGAAGCGGTACGAGAAGCTCAAGGGTGACGTCACCAAGGCCGGCGGCCTGATGATCGTCCACAACGAGAACCCGGACAAGCCGATCACCCTGCCGGCGGGCACCAAGTTCACCGGCAAGGAGAACGGCCAGACGTTCGTGTCCAAGGACCCGGTCGTCGTGGAGCGCGCCGAGAAGGTCTTCGACAAGAAGACCGGTGAGTTCCTGCGCAACGACCCGGGGCTCGGCCGTATCTACGTCGAGGCGCAGAAGTCCGGCCGCAAGTACGAGACCGGTACGCAGGACAACTACCGCATCCAGGGGCTGTCCGGCACCGACGCGCGCAACACCTACGGCATCGCCCAGAAGCTCGCCCTCGACAAGAAGGACTTCCAGGGGATCCGGGACGCCTACGAGTTCGACCCGGTCGCCGAGGAGTACATCAAGGTCGACCCGATGAACGAGGCCCGCTGGTACCCGACGCTCACCACCCTGAGCGACGGCAAGGTCCTCAGCGTCTCCGGCCTCGACGACATCGGCCAGCTGGTGCCGGGCAAGAACGAGGTCTTCGACCCGAAGACCAAGACCTGGACGTATCTGCCGAAGACCCGCCAGTTCCCGACGTACCCCGCGCTGTTCCTCATGCAGAACGGCAAGGTCTTCTACTCGGGGTCCAACGCGGGCTACGGGCCGGACAACGTCGGGCGCGAGCCCGGGGTCTGGGACGTCGACACCAACAAGTTCACCAAGCTGCAAGGTCTCAGCGACCCCAAGCTGATGGAGACGTCCGGCACGGTGCTGCTCGCGCCGGCGCAGGACGAGAAGTACATGGTGGTCGGCGGCGGCGGGGTCGGCGAGTCCGCGCAGTCCAGCGACAAGACGCGGATCATCGATCTCAAGGCGGACGACCCGAAGTTCGTGGACGGGCCGACGCTGGAGAAGGGCACGCGGTACCCGAACATCTCGGTCCTCCCCGACGACTCCATCCTGGTGTCGGGCGGCTCGGAGGACTACCGCGGGCGCGGCGACTCCAACATCCTCCGGGCCCGGCTCTACCACCCCGAGACGAACACCTTCGAGCAGGTGGCGGATCCGCTGGTGGGCCGGAACTACCACTCCGGTTCGATCCTGCTGCCCGACGGCCGGGTGATGTTCTTCGGCTCGGACTCGCTCTACAGCGACAAGGCCAACACCAAGCCGGGCGAGTTCGAGCAGCGCATCGAGATCTACACGCCGCCCTATCTCTACCGGGACTCACGGCCCTCGCTGTCCGGGGGCCCGCAGACCATCAAGCGCGGCGCCTCCGGCACGTTCACCTCGCAGCACGCCTCGACGATAGAGAAGGTGCGGCTGATCCGGCCCAGTGCGGCGACGCACGTCACGGATGTCGACCAGCGGTCGATCGAGCTGGAGTACAAGGTGTCCGGGGACAAGATCACGGTGACGGTGCCGAAGAACAAGAACCTGGTGCAGTCCGGGTGGTACATGCTGTTCGTCGACGACGACCAGGGCACTCCGAGCAAGGCTCAGTGGGTCAGGGTTCCCTGACCGGAACACAGCCGAAGGGCGCCCTCCGAGTCACGGAGGGCGCCCTTCGGCGTACGGCTACTTACTGGCCTTGGCGAGGTTGAGCGCGTACTCCGCCCACCACTGGCCCGCCTTCGGGCCGCCCTTGCACTCGCCGTCCGACTCCCCCGGGCGCTTGACCCAGACGTACGCGTCGACCAGCGGGTCCGCGGTCTTCGTCGTCGGGGTCTCGCCCAGCGCGCGGCCGGGCGGGTTGCACCAGCGTTCGTCGGCCTTGCCACCGTCGTAGGGGCCGTTGCCGTTGCGGCTGGTGTCGATCACGAAGGGTTTGCCGCCGACCTTCGCGGAGAGCTGCTTGCCGTAGGCGATGGAGTCCTGGGTCGAGTAGAAGTTGGAGACGTTGACCGAGAAACCGTCGGCCTTGTCGACGCCCGCCCACTGGAGCGGCTCGAAGATCTGGTCCGGGTGGCCCCAGCCGGCGTTGCCCGCGTCCAGGTAGACCTTGGTGTTCTTCAGGGACTTGAGCTTGGTGATGGCGCCCTGGAGGAGGTCGTAGCGCTCCTCGTGGAACTCGTCCTGGGTGCAGCCGTCGACCAGGTGCAGTACGGCGTCCGGCTCCAGGATGACCGTCGCCGCACGGTCCCCGATGCCCGCGGCCACACCGTCCAGCCAGGACCGGTAGGCGTTGCCGTCGGCGGCGCCGCCCTGCGAGTACTGGCCGCAGTCGCGGTGCGGGATGTTGTAGAGGACCAGCAGGGCCGTACGGCCCGCCTTGTCGGCGGCCTCGGTGAAGCCGCGCGCCTCCTGCTCGGGGTTCTCCGTGCCGATCCACTGCCCCGTGGGCTGCTCGGCGATCTTGCGGATCTGTTCGGCGTCCGCGTCCTTGCCGGACTTCTCGTACTCCGCGACCTGCTGGGCCGCGGTGCCCTCCGGGTTGACCCAGAACGGGTCGGTCTCCTTGGGCTGTTGGGTGATCTTGGCCCCGGACGCGTCGTCCGGATCGTCCTCGTCCCCGGACGAGGAGCATCCGGCGATCAGCAGTGCGGCCCCCAGCACTATCGCGGACGTCCTCATTCCGGCCCCCCTCGTGCCGTACATCCAACTCCCCCTCGGTGCTGCAGTCCAAGGCTCAATCCTGACATACGTGCCGAGGGGCACACGAGATCGCCCGAGCCTTGTCGGGGAGCTGTTACAGCACCGATGGTCGAGGGTAGGCGCGCGCCGGGACGGGGCGGGCGGACAGGGAAGGGGAGTGGGCGGGGATGCACCACACCACCCGGGAGCTCCGGCTGGCGGCGGCACTGCTGGAGGCGGCGGACACCCTGTCCGACGGCTTCGGCGTCGAGGACTACCTGCAGCGGCTGGCGGACCACTGCGTCGATCTGCTGGCCGCGCAGGCTGCCGGGATCATGCTCATCGACGGCGGACGCACCGTCTCGCTGACGGGCAGCAGCGCGCACGAGGACATGGCGATCGATCTGCTCCAGGCCCAGCACAGCGGCGGCCCCTGCCTGGAGACCTACGGCTCCGGCAAGCCCGTCCCGCCGGTCTCGATCCGGGCCGCCCGCGCGGCCTCCCGCTGGCCGGAGTTCACCGAGCGGGCGCTGCGCTACGACGTCGTCACGACCTTCGCGGTGCCCCTGCGCCGGCACGCGCGGCTGTTCGGCGCGCTCAACGTCTTCGTGCCCACCCTGCCCGGAGGGCCGTCGTCCGGTTCGGAGCTGCCGATGGCCCAGCTCCTCGCCGACTCGGCGTCCCTCGGCCTCCAGAACAACACCGTCCACTCCCAGTGCCGCACCCTGGCCGGACAGTTGCAGCAGGCGCTCTCTAGCCGCGTCCGTATCGAGCAGGCGAAGGGCATGCTCGCCGAGCGCTGGAACACCCGTGCCGACCACGCGTTCATCGCCCTGCGGCAGTACGCGCGCCGCCGCAGGCTGCCCCTGGACGGGGTCGCGACCGCCGTCATCGAACGGCGCGCGGACGACACCGAGCTGCGGCGGGAGTTCGACGGCACGGCCGGCGGGCCCTCGTAGAACCGCTCACGACCTGGCCGTATGACGGAGAGCCACCCCATTCTGACCTGGCGTCAAACGCCCCCTAGGCCTTTGGGCCCATCCGTTCTAGAGTCTTCGTACAGAAGGCCCCAGCCCCCGGCCGACTGTCCACCACATCTGGCCTACGAGCCTCCCGTGCCGGTCGCCGGGTTACTCCCGCAGCCCGTGCGCGCGCGGTTGAGGACCAGCCCGGTCGGCGGCTTCGGGGGGAGCGGGCCGCCGACCGGGCCAGGTGCCGTCGGCCGGGGCGTGGAGGGCGGTTGCGGGAGGGCGGTCGTCAGAGGCCGGTTCCCGTCAGATACGCCGAGACGATCACGTTCGCCGTGTAGCTGCGGCTCTCCCGGTCGAACGTGCCGCCGCAGGTGATGAGCCGCAGTTCGGCACGGCCCTTCTCATGGGTCCCGTAGGCCTGGCGGGCGTCGAAGCGGTCCCGGGCGACGACCTGGACGTCGTCGACGGTGAACTCGGCGACCCGGCCGTCGTCGCGGATCACCCGGACCGTCTCGCCCGGCTTCAGCGCGCTGAGCTTGTAGAAGACGGCGGGCCTGGTCTCGGTGTCCACATGCCCCACCATCAGCGCCGCCCCGGCGGCCCCCGGCTTCCCCCCGGCGGCGTACCAGCCGACGACACCGGCCGGGTCGTAGGGCGGCGGGTCGATCGCGCCACCCCCGTCGAGCCCGCGGGCCACCACGGGCGCCTGCACGTCCAGTCCGGGAATGTCGATGCGCTGCGGCAGCGCCGGTCTCAACGGCTCGGTGGGGGGCGGCAGTTCGACCTCGGGCGGCCGTCCGACCGCCGCCACGTCCCCGGTCGTGGGCGCGGATATCCCCTTGCGTACGTCCGTCACCTCCCGCCCCCACAGCCACAGCCCGAGGAGCAGCACCACCCAGGCCCCCCCGGTGAGGAGGCGGCCGGTACCGGAGGGGCGCGCGTCAGTCGGTCCCACGGCTCCGGCGGACCCTTCGCAGTACCACGGCCGCGGCCGCCACCCCGGCCAGCACCAGCCCGGTCACCGCCTGTGCGGTCCCGGGTCCGGCCCCGCGGGCGTCGACCGCGGCGAGGTGCGCCGTGCCGCCGCCGCCCGCGGGGACCGGGGCGACCGGGGAGGTGTGCGGCGACGGCTCCTGAACGACGGTGACCGCGGTCCGGTGGGCCGTGTCCCCGCAGGTGACCTGGACGTCGTAGGAGCCCGCCCGCAGTTCGGTGCGGACGCGGGTCTCGCCGACGAGGGTGCCTTCGGCGCCGGTGAGCCGTACGTCGGCGACGAACGCCGCGGAGACGGCGGTGCCGGTTCTGGCGGCACAGCCGCTCACGCGCAGCGCGATGTCGGTGCCGGGGGCGGGGGACGACGGGGTGACCGCGACTCCGGCGCCGTCGGCCGCGTGCGCCGCCGGGGTGGCCAGTGCGGCCAGTGCGGTGGCTGCCAGCAGGGCGGTGCGGAAAGTGAGGCGTAGTGAACCCATCGTGAACCTCCAGATATGGGGAGAGTCCCCCGGGGACGGCGGGCCCGCATCCCCAGGGGACCGCCGTTGCTCCGTACGAGTCGGGTTCGTGGGCCGAGGGGTTTCGGATGCGGGAACGAAGGCCGCCGGGGCCTCATACCTGCCGATCCCCGGCACGCCGCTCTCCCGTCTCGCGGTGCATACCATGGCCGTCCAGCAGATCGACAGCGTAGGAGTCCGCACCCATGACAGAGCACAAGCCCATCGAGTCGTGGCTGACCGACATGGACGGCGTCCTGATGCACGAGGGCGTTCCGATCCCCGGCGCGGACGCGTTCATCAGGAAGTTGCTCGACTCCGGCAAGCCCTTCCTCGTCCTCACCAACAACTCCATGTACACGGCTCGTGATCTGCACGCCCGCCTCAACCGCATAGGGCTCGAAGTGCCGGTCGAGAACATCTGGACCTCGGCCCTGGCCACCGCGAAGTTCGTCGACAGCCAGCGGCCCAACGGGACCGCCTATGTGATCGGCGAGGCCGGTCTCACCACGGCCCTCCACGAAGCGGGTTACATCCTCACCGACTCCGATCCCGACTTCGTGATCCTGGGCGAGACCCGCACCTATTCCTTCGAGGCTCTCACCAAGGCGATCCGGCTCATCAACGCCGGGGCGCGGTTCATCGCCACCAACCCGGACAACACCGGCCCCTCTCACGAGGGCGTCCTGCCCGCCACCGGCTCGGTGGCCGCGCTGATCACCAAGGCGACGGGCAAGGAACCGTACTTCGTCGGCAAGCCGAATCCCCTGATGATGCGCACCGGGCTGAACGCCATCGGCGCGCACTCCGAGTCCAGTGCCATGATCGGCGACCGGATGGACACCGACGTGCTGGCCGGTCTGGAGGCCGGTATGACGACCTTCCTCGTGCTGACGGGGCTCACGACCGAAGCCGACCTGGACCGGTTCCCGTTCCGGCCGACCGAGGTCGTCGACTCGATCGCCGACCTCGTCGACCGCGTCTGACCCGAACGTCCGTCCGCCCCCGTCGTCGTGGGCCTACCGGAGCCTTCGCACGCGGCGCAGCGCCGCCCCGGACAGGAGCAGCGCGGCGGTGACGGCGGCCAGTGTCCCGGCGGCGATGGCCAGGCCGGTTCGGGCGAGTTCCTGCGCGTGGGGCGGGCGGGCGGCGCCGGACGGCGTGTCCGAGCCCGGCTCGGGGTCGGCTTCGATGGCGAACCGGTAGTCGTCGGACTGGCCGACCCAGTCACCGTCGTCGTTGTGACGCTGCACCACCGCCGCGTTGACCGTGACCCGGTTCGGCACCGCGTCCGAGGTGAGGGCGAGTCGGACCTTCACGCTGACGGTCTTTCCCGGGCCCACCGTGAACCCGTCTCCCCCGAACGCGCCCACCAGTTCGTCCTCCTCCGTCGTCCGGAACCGCACCGGCCGGACCCGGTCACCCTCGTAGAACTCCAGGCGCGGCTGCCCCGCGCCCAGTGCGCGCTCTGCGTCGACGAGCACGACGACCGGGTGGATGTCCTTGCAGACGCGGCGGGTCGTGTTCGTGAGGTCCAGGTACCAGGTGCCGTACCCGCCGCCCGCCTCGTATGTGTCCGGACCGCCGTGGATGCGGGTGGTGAGCGGGAAGGTGCGGGCGTCGGTGGTGGCGCAGGCGGGTGCGGGGGCGGGGGCCGCTTGGGCTGGTGT
>NZ_JABERD010000260.1 GCF_013044505.1 Streptomyces sp. S3(2020)
CGGCGGCGGCCGCGGCCTCGGCGGCCTCCGCCTCGGAGGCCGGGGCCTCGGTGGTGCGGATCAGCTCCTCGGCGAACGCGCTGTCGACGAGGACGGCGTCACGGGGAGCTATCGAGGTCAGCCGGGAGGCGAGGTTCACCGTCGTACCGAAGACATCGCCCATACGGGTGGTCACCGTGCCGAAGGCGATGCCGACGCGCAGCTCCGGCATGGTCTCGTCGTTGGCCATCGTCTCGATGAGCCGCAGCGCGATCTCGGCGGCGACACCCGCGTCGTCGGCGGCGTACAGCACCTCGTCGCCGAGGGTCTTGATGAGCCGTCCGCCGTTCGCGGCGACCAGGTCGGCGGCGGTGGTCTCGAAGGCCTCGACGAGCTCGCCGAGTTCCTCCTCCTCCATACGACGGGTCAGCCGGGTGAACCCGACGAGGTCGGCGAACCCGACCGCGAGCCGCCGGTCCACCATCTCCTCGTCGTCGGCGGCCTGCACGACCCGGCCCGCCGAGGCGGAGAGCTGGCGGCGCCAGACGTAGACGAGGAACTCCTCCAGTTCGGGCAGGAGCAGCTCGATGATCGGGTACGTCACCTCGGTGCGGCTCATGCCGGGTTCCGGGGGCTCGGTCAGGCCCTCCAGGAAGGAGTCGATCTGCCACTCGGCGAGACGGGCCGTGGTCTGCCCCGTGGAGCGCGCCACCTGTACGGCCATGGCCTCGCTCAGCAGCCCCGCCTCGACCAGACCGGCGAGGCGCCGCAGCGCGAGGACGTCGGCCTCCGTGAACGCCTTGGCCTGGCCGACGTCCGCGAAGCCCATCGCCCGCCAGAAACGGGTGGCCAGCTCCATCGAGACACCGGCGGTACGGGCCGCCTGAAAGGGCGTGTAGCGGCGCTCCGCGCCGAGGATCAGCGCCTCCAGACGCACGGCGAGCGGGTGCGGGTCCCCTCCGGGGGTGGCGCCGTTCGTGTCCGCGCCGGAACCCGTGTCGTCGACGGTCACGCCTGCTGCCCTTCCGATCTGCCGCGGTCAGTTATCGACCGGGCTTTACTTTACGTCAGGTGTGCCGTAGCTCACTCCCGTGGAGCCGAAGGTCGGCCGCACCACTTGGGTGCGTGCGGCTCACGCCGGTCGCAGGTGAACGATGTCTCCCGCTCCCACCGGTTCCTGCACGCCCTCCCGCGTCGCGATCACCAGACGGCCGTCGCCGTCCACCGCCACCGCCTCCCCGGTGATCGAACGGTCGCCCGGGAGCTCCGCGCGTACCGTCCGCCCCAGCGTCGCGCAGCCCGCCGCGTAGGTCTCCTGCAAACCGCTCGCCACCGGGTCTCCCCCCGCCTCGCGCCACCGCCCGTACCACTCCTCCAGGGAGCGCAGCACGGCCCGCAGCAGGGGGTCACGGTCCGTGGTGATCGCTCCGGCCAGCAGCAGCGAGCCCGCCTGGGGGACCGGGAGCTCCTCCTCACGCAACGTGACATTGATGCCGACGCCGACGACGACCCCGTCCTCACCGGCCCGCTCCGCGAGGATCCCGCCGGCCTTGCGTTCCTCGCCTCCGATGGAAACCAGCAGGTCGTTGGGCCACTTGAGTGCCGTGTCGATGCCCGCGGCCCGGGACAGCCCGGTCGCGACGGCCACGCCCGTCAGCAGCGGCAGCCAGCCCCAGCGGGCCACCGGTACGCCGGCCGGCTTCAGCAGGACGGAGAAGAAGAGACCGGAGCGCGCCGGTGCCGTCCACTGCCGGTCCAGCCGGCCCCGCCCGGCCGTCTGCTCCTCGGCGACGAGAACCGCGCCCTCCTCGGCGTCCCCCTTCACGGCGAGGCCCACCAGGTCGTTGTTGGTGGAGCCGGTGCGCTGCACGACGTCCACGTCGCAGTACAGCCCCCCGTGCCCACCGTCCCGCACCAGCCCTCGCCGCAGCGCGGCCCCGTTGAGGGGCGGACGATCGAGGTCGGACCAACGGCTGTCGTCTGAAGCATCTCGCGGCGTCATGCAAGCCACAGTATGTGTGTGAAACGCCGCACTGCCGACCGGTAGCCCCACCACTACTCTACGGATGAGTAACCGTCCCCCTTTTGAGCAGGCAGGGAGCCGACCCCCGATGTCCGAGCCGGAAGAGATCGACATCCACACCACCGCGGGCAAGCTCGCGGATCTCCAGCGCCGTTTCGAGGAAGCGACGCACGCCGGCTCCGCACGCGCCGTCGAGAAACAGCATGCCAAGGGCAAGTTGACGGCCCGTGAGCGGATCGAGCTGCTGCTCGACGAGGACTCCTTCGTGGAGTTGGACGAGTTCGCCCGGCACCGCTCCACCAATTTCGGCCTGGAGCAGAACCGTCCCTACGGCGACGGTGTCGTCACCGGGTACGGGACCGTCGACGGGCGTCCCGTCGCCGTGTTCTCCCAGGACTTCACCGTCTTCGGCGGCGCCCTGGGCGAGGTCTACGGCCAGAAGATCGTCAAGGTCATGGACTTCGCGCTGAAGACCGGCTGTCCGGTGATCGGCATCAACGACTCGGGTGGTGCGCGCATCCAGGAGGGTGTCGCCTCGCTCGGCGCGTACGGCGAGATCTTCCGCCGCAACACCCATGCGTCAGGGGTCATCCCGCAGATCAGCCTGGTCGTCGGGCCGTGCGCGGGCGGCGCGGTGTACTCGCCCGCCATCACCGACTTCACGGTGATGGTCGACCAGACCTCGCACATGTTCATCACCGGCCCCGACGTCATCAAGACGGTCACCGGCGAGGACGTCGGCTTCGAGGAGCTGGGCGGCGCCCGGACCCACAACTCGGTGTCGGGCGTGGCGCATCACATGGCCGGCGACGAGAAGGACGCCATCGAGTACGTCAAGCAGCTGCTGTCGTACCTGCCGTCCAACAACCTCTCCGAGGCGCCGGTCTTCCCGGAGGAGGCGGACCTCGCCCTCACCGACGAGGACCGCGAGCTGGACACCATCGTGCCGGACAGCGCGAACCAGCCGTACGACATGCACACGGTGATCGAACACGTCCTGGACGACGCCGAGTTCTTCGAGACGCAGGCCCTGTTCGCGCCGAACATCCTCACCGGCTTCGGCCGGGTCGAGGGCGCTCCGGTCGGCATCGTGGCCAACCAGCCGATGCAGTTCGCCGGCTGCCTCGACATCACGGCGTCCGAGAAGGCGGCGCGTTTCGTGCGCACCTGCGACGCCTTCAACATCCCGGTCATCACCTTCGTGGACGTGCCGGGCTTCCTGCCGGGCGTCGGCCAGGAGCACGACGGCATCATCCGCCGCGGCGCCAAGCTGATCTACGCCTACGCGGAGGCCACGGTCCCGCTGATCACGGTGATCACCCGCAAGGCCTTCGGCGGCGCCTACGACGTCATGGGCTCCAAGCACCTGGGCGCCGACCTCAACCTCGCCTGGCCGACCGCCCAGATCGCCGTCATGGGCGCCCAGGGCGCGGTCAACATCCTGCACCGGCGCACGATCGCCGAGGCGGAGGCGAACGGGGAGGATCTGGAGGCGGTCCGCGCCCGGCTGATCCGGGAGTACGAGGACACCCTCCTCAACCCCTACATCGCCGCCGAGCGCGGTTACGTCGACTCGGTCATCATGCCGTCCGACACCCGCCGCCACATCGTCCGCGGTCTGCGCCAGCTGAAGACCAAGCGGGAGTCCCTGCCCCCGAAGAAGCACGGCAACATCCCCCTCTAGGAGCCGCTGTGACGATCAGAGTCGTACGGGGCAACCCCACCCCCGAGGAGCTCGCCGCCGCCCTGGCGGTGGTCCGGGCCCGCGCCGCGGCGGTGGCCACGCCGTCCGGCGCCCCCGAACAGCGGGACGGGTGGTCGGACCCGTCCCGCATCGCGGCACACCGTCTGCCCCGGCCGGGGCGGACGGCCTGGGCACGTTCCTGCTGGCCCGGTTAGAGGATCGCCGACACGGCTTCGGCCATCACCTCGTACCCCACGTCATCGGGGTGCAGGTGATCGCCGAAGTCGTAGGCAGGGTTCAGCCGGTCCGGGTCCCTCGGATCGGCCATCGCCCGTCGCAGGTCCACCACGGCGTCGTACTCCCCCGAGCGGCGAATCCACTCGTCGACCTCGTGACTCACCTTGGCCGCGTGCTCGCCCCAGTGGTCCGAGCCGCCGAAGGGGAGCAGGGTGCAGCCGACGACCCGCAGGCCGCTCTGCCGGGCCTGCCGTATCAACTCCCGGTGCCCGGCGATGATGTCGTCCGCCTCCAGCACCGGCGCCGGCCGGTACGTCGGCTGTTCGTCCGTCTCGCTGAACCCGATGTCATTGAGCCCGAGCAACACGACGAGCGTGTCCACGCCGGGCCGGTCCAGGACGTCCCGGCGCAGCCGGTGGACCCCCTTCTCCCCGTACCACGCGGAGTCGTTGAGGAGCAGGTTCCCGCCGATCCCGGCGTTCAGGACGGGCCGCCCTGTCAGCCGGGCCAGCGCGTCCGACCAGCGCCGGTCCGCACCCGGGGTGGATCCGAACCCGTCCGTGAGGGAGTCCCCGAACAGCGCGACCCCGTCCGTCCGCCCGGCGTCCGTCTCCACCGCGCTCAGGAAGTACCAGGACTCGCTCGCCGCGTCGAACCCCTCCCCGGCCACGTCGTCCAGCAGGTCCCCCTCGCCCCGCAGGCTGGTCGTGAAGGCCTGTGCGTGGAAGGTCGCGGGCCCGGTCGCCGTGTCGAAGTACAGCGTGACCGCCAGTGACTCCCCCGCCGCGACGGCGAGTTGCACGGCATCGCTGACGACCTCCCCTCGTGCGGGAATCTCGACGGTGGGCCCGCCCCCGAAGGTGAGGCGTGTGCGCGGGCCCACCGTGGCGCCCGCGATCCGCACCGGCGAGGTGCCGTACGCGTGGGACAGCCGCACCCGCACCCGGTCCCCGCCCCCGCTCAGCCGGACGACCTGACGCAGCGACTGCCGCCAGAAGCCCTCCCGGGACCAGTTGGGCGTGAAGCCCTCGCTCGGCAGCTGGGGTGACGCGGTCCAGACGGTGGTGAACATGGCACGACCTTCCAAACGGGACTGTAGTTCCTTTAACAGAAGACAGAGTAACGGAACCTCAGACCCTTTTGGTGAAGTTGAGTACGCGTACTCAGGCGCCGCCCCGCACCTCCCGCGCACCCTGGAGGCATGCTGTGGTCCGACCCCGAGAACGAGCCGCCCAAGGAACTGCGCGACATGCAGGACATGCTGCGGAGACTGGGACTCTTCCTGGCGTTGGCCATGGTGCTCGCGATGATCGTGCTCGGCGTCGGCTGACGGACGCCGATACGCTGACCGTATGACTGATCAGCCGCGCCGCCGACTCGTCCTCGCCTCGCAGTCCCCCGCCCGGCTCAACCTGCTGAGGCAGGCCGGACTGACCCCCGAGGTACTGGTGAGCGGGGTCGACGAGGACGCCGTCACCGCCCCCACCCCCGCCGAGCTGGCGCTCGCCCTGGCCGAGGCGAAGGCCTCCGTCGTGTCGGCGAAGCCCCAGGTCAAGGGCGCGCTGGTGATCGGCTGCGACTCCGTCCTCGACCTGGACGGCGAGGCGCTCGGCAAGCCCGCCGACCGGGAGGAGGCCACCGCCCGCTGGAAGGCGATGCGCGGCCGCGCGGGCACGCTCCAGACCGGGCACTGCATCTACGACACCGTGACCGGACGGTATGTCTCCGCCGTCGCCTCGACCGTCGTCCGCTTCGGCGAACCGACCGACGAGGAGATCGCCGCGTACGTCGCCTCCGGCGAACCCCTCTACGTCGCCGGGGCGTTCACCCTGGACGGCCGCTCGGCGCCGTTCATCGAGGGCATCGACGGCGACCACGGCAATGTGATCGGCATCAGCCTGCCCCTCGTCCGCAAGCTGCTGGCCCGACTGGGCGTCGGCATCACGGAGTTGTGGGCGCCGGCGCAGGCCTGACAGGGCTCGTGTCATCCCCCTCGGGCGCCTCCGGCTCCGGTCCCGCCCCGGGGCCCTCCGGGTCCCCCTCGGGGGCGTCCGGCTTCGCGTCGACGGGCTCCTGAGGACGGTCGTACGTCATCAGGAGCAGCACTATGAGGCCGAGCACGACCACCATGAACACGAACTCGGACCAGCCCAGCAGCCCCCACGCGAACGCGCCCAGCAGCGCGTGCACCACGGCCGCGCTGATCAGCAGGACGCGGCCGAGGCCGGCCGGCGGCCGGTTCCGCAATGCCACGAGCAGCGCGACCAGGCCGCACAGCGCGAAGTAGAGACCGAAGCCGATCCCGCCGATCTTCGACGACCACGACATCACGTCCGGGTCCAGTCCCGCCAGGGACATGTCCTGCCGGTCCACGACGACACCCATGAACCACTGCACCGCGGCGATGCCGAGCCCCTCGACGAAGAGCACGACCGCCACGATCCATGCCACCGGTCTGCGCACCACCGGCCCCCACCCACTCTCAAGCCGAGCTCTTGTTACCTCAAGTACGTTCGATACACGCGAACGCTACTAACGGGTAAACCGCGGGACAAGGGTTCTACGGAGGGCAAAGAATCGTTGGGCCATTCGTAGGGACTCCACAAAGAAAGCGAGTGGTCCGCAGCACGCTCTCACAGAGACCTTGGCCACAGAGGAGGGCTAGGGTTTCCGGGAGGAATCCTGCGTACCTAGGTGCGACAAGGGATTTCGCGGGTCGAGCGAGCCTCGTATCACGCTCCGTGTGGGCAAGCTCACCAGTGGGGACGGGTCGAAGTGCCGTGTCGGCAGTCCCTAAACTCGGCTTGTTTCAAGGAGGGAGCCTCAATCGTGCGCAAGGTGCTCATCGCCAACCGTGGCGAAATCGCTGTCCGCGTGGCCCGGGCCTGCCGGGATGCCGGCATCGCGAGCGTGGCCGTCTACGCCGACCCGGATCGGGACGCTCTGCATGTCCGCGCCGCGGATGAGGCGTTCGCCCTGGGTGGTGACACCCCGGCGACGAGCTACCTGGACATCGAGAAGGTCCTGAACGCGGCGCGCGAGTCGGGTGCGGACGCCATTCATCCGGGCTACGGATTCCTGTCCGAGAACGCCGAGTTCGCGCAGGCGGTCCTGGACGCGGAGCTGATCTGGATCGGCCCGCCCCCGCAGGCCATCCGCGACCTGGGCGACAAGGTGGCCGCCCGGCACATCGCGCAGCGCGCCGGCGCCCCGCTGGTCGCCGGTACGCCGGACCCGGTCTCCGGTGCGCAGGAGGTCGTCGCCTTCGCCGAGGAGCACGGCCTGCCGATCGCCATCAAGGCGGCCTTCGGTGGTGGCGGTCGCGGTCTGAAGGTCGCCCGCACCCTCGAAGAGGTTCCGGAACTGTACGACTCCGCCGTCCGCGAGGCGGTGGCCGCGTTCGGCCGCGGCGAGTGCTTCGTCGAGCGCTACCTGGACAAGCCGCGGCACGTGGAGACGCAGTGCCTGGCCGACAGCCACGGCAACGTGGTCGTCGTGTCGACCCGCGACTGCTCCCTCCAGCGCCGCCACCAGAAGCTGGTCGAGGAGGCCCCCGCGCCCTTCCTCTCCGAGGCCCAGGTCGCCGAGCTGTACTCCTCCTCGAAGGCGATCCTCAAGGAGGCCGGCTACGTCGGCGCCGGCACCGTCGAGTTCCTCGTCGGCGTGGACGGCACGATCTCCTTCCTGGAGGTCAACACCCGTCTCCAGGTGGAGCACCCGGTCACCGAGGAGGTCGCCGGCATCGACCTCGTACGCGAGATGTTCCGCATCGCCGACGGCGAGGCCCTCGGCTACGGCGACCCGGAGCTGCGCGGCCACTCCTTCGAGTTCCGTATCAACGGCGAGGACCCGGGCCGCGGCTTCCTCCCGGCCCCCGGCACGGTCACCGTGTTCAACGGCCCGTCCGGTCCGGGCGTCCGCCTCGACGCCGGCGTCGAGTCCGGCTCGGTCATCGGCCCGGCCTGGGACTCGCTGCTGGCCAAGCTGATCGTCACCGGCGCCACCCGTGAGCAGGCCCTCCAGCGTGCCGCGCGTGCCCTGGAGGAGTTCCAGGTGGAGGGCATGGCCACGGCCATCCCGTTCCACCGCGCGGTCGTCAAGGACCCGGCGTTCGCACCGGAGCTGACCGGCGGCCAGGACCCCTTCACGGTCCACACCCGCTGGATCGAGACCGAGTTCGTCAACGAGATCAAGCCCTTCGCCGCCCCCTCCGACACCGAGTCGGACGAGGACGACAAGGACCGCGAGACGATCGTCGTCGAGGTCGGCGGCAAGCGCCTGGAAGTCTCGCTGCCGTCCTCGCTCGGCATGTCCCTGGCCCGCACCGGCCTCGCGGCGGGCGCCAAGCCCAAGCGCCGCGCGGCCAAGAAGTCCGGCCCCGTCGCCTCCGGCGACACCCTCGCCTCCCCGATGCAGGGCACGATCGTCAAGATCGCCGTCGAGGAGGGCCAGGAGGTCAAGGAGGGCGACCTGGTCGTCGTCCTGGAGGCCATGAAGATGGAGCAGCCGCTCAACGCGCACAAGTCCGGCACCATCAAGGGCCTGGCCGCGGAGGTCGGCGCCTCGCTCACCTCGGGTGCGGCGATCTGCGAGATCAAGGACTGATCTCCAGCAGTCGTACGACATCCCGGAGCGCCCGGCGGACTGGAGCAGCCAGTCCGCCGGGCGCTCCGTCTTCGTGCACGATGGCATCCTGGAGGCACATCGGGGGCGTGAGAGAGGGCAGGTGGGAGCCATGGGGGACCTGGAGGCCACGACGGCACCCGCGTCGGCGCGCGCCATGCGCGCGGACGCCCGCCGTAACTACGACCGTCTGCTCGCCGAGGCCCGCACCGCCTTCGCCGCCCACGGCGCCGAGGCGTCCCTGGAGGACGTGGCCCGCCGCGCGGGCGTCGGCATCGGCACCCTCTACCGCCACTTCCCCAACCGCGACGCCTTGTTGAGCGCGGTCTTCGAGGACGCGGTCAACGACCTGCTGGCTCGATCCCAAGAGCTCCTGACCGACCCGGATCCCTGCGCGGCCTTGGTGACATGGCTGCGCGAGATGGTCGCCCAGGCAGGCGAATACCGGGGTCTGGCACGCGCCCTGATGTCTGTGTCGTCCGACAACACCTCGGCCCTGGCCCGGTGCAACGGCCCGATCCGACAAGCGGGCAGTGCACTACTGGCACGCGCACAGAAGGCGGGTACGGTCCGCGAGGACGTGGCGATCGGCGACCTGCTACAGCTGACGCATGCCATCGCACTGGCGGCGGAAGAGACGCCGGCAGACCCGGACTTGGCGGACAGATTGCTACTACTGACCCTGCGAGGACTCACCTAGGGGCGCGGGGAACTGCGCGACCAGCCACAATGAACCGGCACTCGCGCAGCACTACGACCCTCTACGGCGAGTAGGCGACCTAACGCCGCCGCATATCCGCGACCCGCGCCGCCCGCTGCTGCTCCGCCCCCGCCGCCGGCTCACTGAGCGCCGTCGCGGCCCTCAGCCCCGCTCCGGGCACCCCGCGCCGTGGCCCCGGGAGGGACACGTCCCGGCGAGGTTGGCGCGGGGGGACCGAATCACTCCCCGAGCCCCCGGCGACAGCGATCTGGACACCTTGGTCGGCCAGCGCCTGCAACTCCGTGGCCGCACGGTCGTCGTGCGCCGGAGGCTCGTCGGTCACCAGCCGTGTGATCACATCCGTGGGCACGGTCTGGAACATCGTGTCCGCACCGAGCTTGGTGTGATCGGCGAGGACGACGACCTCCGCGGCGGCCTGCACCAGCGCCCGGTCGACGGAGGCGGAGAGCATGTTGGACGTGGACAGACCGCGCTCGGCGGTGAGTCCGCTCCCGGACAGGAAGGCCCGCGAGACCCGCAGCCCCTGAAGGGACTGCTCGGCACCGGAGCCCACCAGCGCGTAGTTGGAGCCCCGCAGCGTGCCGCCGGTCATCACGACCTCGACCCGGTTGGCATGGGCCA
The DNA here is from genome assembly GCF_013044505.1 of Streptomyces sp. S3(2020). Lineage (GTDB taxonomy): Bacteria > Actinomycetota > Actinomycetes > Streptomycetales > Streptomycetaceae > Streptomyces. The sequence goes on from NZ_JABERD010000260.1 coordinate 9,889, forward strand.
ACGCCTGAGCCACCAGCAGGGAGTTGGTGACGACGGTCAGCCCGGGCACGCGAGCGAGCCGACGGGCCAGCTCCTGTGTCGTCGTACCCGCCCCGACCACGATGGCTTCGCCTTCTTCGACGAAGTTCGCGGCGAGGTCGGCGATGGCCGTCTTCTCGGCGGTCGCGAGATGTGATTTCTGCGGAAAGCCGGACTCCCGCGTGAACCCGCCCGGCAATACCGCACCGCCATGTCGGCGGTCGAGGAGTCCTTCTGCCTCCAGTGCGCGCACGTCCCGCCGTACGGTCACTTCGGAGGTCTGGACGACGCGGGCGAGCTCACGGAGCGATACAGCCCCGTTGGCTCGCACCATTTCGAGGATCAATTGGCGACGTTCTGCAGCGAACACGAAACTGACAGTAACCCCAACGACCGTCTGCTTTCAGCAGTATGCGCCGAATAACAGAAGTTGTTCGCACAGAAGGGTCGGAAGTGGTATAGGGCCTACGCCCCCCGACTATGCCGTGCGAATGGTCGACAACTCCCTGTGACCAGCGGGGAGTCGGTTTCGGCCGCAGGGGCGGACCCTAGCTCTCGCCCGTCTCCTTGCGGGTGTGGAGCTGGCGGGCGACCTCGGCGATCGAGCCCGAAAGGGACGGGTACACGGTGAAGGCGTTCGCGATCTGCTCGACGGTCAGGTTGTTGTCGACGGCGATCGAGATCGGATGGATCAGTTCCGAGGCGCGCGGCGAGACGACCACACCGCCGACGACGATGCCCGTGCCGGGACGGCAGAAGATCTTGACGAAGCCGTCGCGGATGCCCTGCATCTTGGCGCGCGGGTTGCGCAGCAGCGGCAGCTTCACGACCCGGGCGTCGATCTTGCCCGCGTCCACGTCCGCCTGGGTGTAGCCGACCGTGGCGATCTCCGGGTCGGTGAAGACGTTGGAGGAGACCGTCTTGAGGTTGAGCGGGGCCACCGCGTCGCCGAGGAAGTGGTACATGGCGATACGGCCCTGCATGGCGGCCACGGACGCGAGGGCGAAGACACCGGTCACGTCACCGGCGGCGTACACACCGGGAGCCGTCGTCCTGGACACCTTGTCGGTCCAGATGTGCCCGGACTCGCGCACCTTGACGCCGGCCTCCTCCAGACCGAGGCCCGCGCTGTTGGGGATGGCGCCGACGGCCATGAGGCAGTGGCTGCCGGTGATGACACGGCCGTCGGCGAGGGTGACCTCGACCCGGTCGCCGACCCGTTTGGCGGCGGCGGCGCGGGAGCGGGCCATGACGTTCATGCCGCGGCGCCGGAAGACGTCCTCCAGCACGGCGGCGGCGTCCGGGTCCTCACCGGGCAGGACCCGGTCACGGGACGAGACGAGGGTGACCTTGGAGCCGAGCGCCTGGTAGGCGCCGGCGAACTCGGCACCGGTGACACCGGAACCGACCACGATGAGCTCCTCGGGGAGCTCGGTCAGGTCGTACACCTGCGTCCAGTTGAGGATGCGCTCGCCGTCGGGCTGGGCGTCGGGCACCTCGCGGGGGTGGGCGCCGGTCGCGAGGAGGACGGCGTCGGCGGTGAGGGTCTCCTCGGTGCCGTCGGCGGCCCGGACGACGACCTTGCGGGAGCCGTCGAGCGCCTGCATGCCCTCCAGGCGGGCGCGGCCGCGCAGCACCCGGGCGCCGGCGCGGGTGACGGAGGCGGTGATGTCGTGGGACTGCGCGAGCGCGAGCCGCTTCACACGACGGTTGACCTTCCCGAGGTCCACGCCGACCACGCGGGCGGCCTGCTCCAGGGGAGGGGTGTCGTCGGCGACGATGATGCCGAGCTCTTCGTACGACGAGTCGAAGGTGGTCATCACCTCGGCCGTAGCGATAAGGGTCTTCGACGGCACGCAGTCGGTCAGCACCGACGCTCCGCCCAGACCGTCGCAGTCGACGACGGTCACCTCCGCGCCGAGCTGCGCTGCCACCAGCGCCGCTTCGTATCCGCCGGGTCCGCCACCGATGATCACGATCCGAGTCACGTACTCCATTGTCCCGCACGCTTCAAGGTGCTACTGCCCGGGGGCCGCTGGACGGTCCATCTTGTTACCTACGGGGCGGGAG
>NZ_JABERD010000261.1 GCF_013044505.1 Streptomyces sp. S3(2020)
TAAGGACCCCCCCCCCGCCCCGGCCCCCCCCCGGCCCGCGCCGCGCCCGCCGTCGACATCACCGCGAGTCCCAGCGAGCCGCCCATCGTGCGGGAGGTGTTGACCAGCCCCGACACCAGTCCCGCTTCCCCGGGCGCCGCCCCCGACGTGGCCAGCGCGGCCAGGGGTGTCGTGGCGAGACCCGCCCCGAGCATCATCAGGATGCCGGGAATCATGATGGCGACGACGTACTCCCCGTCCACACTCATCGTCGACTGCCAGGCGAACCCGGTCACCGCCACGAGCGTCCCCAGCACCGCCACGTTCCGCTCGCCCAGCACCCGCATGAACCGCGGTGCCGCCTTCGACGCGAGCACGATCGCCAGGGAGCTCGGCACCAGGGCCAGGCCCGCCTCGGTCGGGGAGTAGCCGAGCACGTTCTGGGCGTACAGCGTCATGAAGAACCACATGCAGAACATCGCGGACCCGCTCAGGAACATCGCCACGTTGGCCGACGCCACCGAGCGCAGCCGCAGCAGTCCCAGCGGCATCAGCGGGGCCGCCGTACGCGCCTCGACCAGCAGGAACACCCCGATCAGCGCCACCCCGGCCAGCAGCGGGAGCACGGTCGCCGACGACGTCCAGCCCTCGGCCTCGGTCTGCGAGATGCCGTAGGCCACGCTCGCCAGCCCCGCCGTCACCAGCACCGCGCCCGGCAGGTCGAGCCGCCGCCCGTCCCCGGCCCGGCTCTCGGGCAGCCAGCGCAGGGCACCGAGGAGGACGACCGCGCCGACCGGGACGTTGATCAGCCGTGTCCAGCGCCACGACCACCCGTCCACCAGCACCCCGCCGACGAACCCGCCCGCCGCGCCGCCGCCCGCGCCCACCGCCGTCCAGGTCGCTATCGCACGCGCGCGTGCCGCCCCCTCGGGCACCGCGGAGGTGACGATCGTCAGCGTCGAGGGCGCCAGCACCGCCGCGCCCAGCCCCTGCACGGCCCGTGCGACCAGCAACTGCCAGCCGTCCTGGGCCAGTCCGCCGCCCAGTGAGGCGAGCGTGAACAGGCCGAGCCCGACCAGGAACATCCGCTTGCGCCCGAACAGGTCCCCGGCCCGCCCACCGAGCAGCATGAACCCGGCGAAGGCGATCGCGTACGCGTTCACCACCCATTGCAGGCCCTGCTGCCCCACCCCGAGATCGGCTCGGACCGACGGCAGGGCCACGTTGATGACCGACATGTCGAGGACGACCAGGAATTGCCCGGCACACGCGAGCGCCACGACCAGCCAGGCGGGAGTCGCGGTACGCGGACGAACGGGACGGGTGACTTCATCGGCTCCGAGCATGGGCGCCATCGTCTCAACCGCCCGCCGCTCCCGGCATCGGGATTTGGCCCTACGCCCCAGGCCCCACCTCCTTCCGTCTCTTTCCTTCCGTCAAGAGAAGATAAAGAATTCGTTAGCTGCCCGAAGCATCGGAATAGTTGCCCCAGCACACCGGGTTGCTGACACACATGAGACCTACGCCGACCGATCAGCCCAGCCGCCCGGCAAGCGGCGCCCTCGTCCCGGTGCTCGCCTTCGCGGGCATCGTCGTCGCGGTGATGCAGACCCTGCTCGTCCCGGTCATCAAGGACCTGCCCCAGCTCCTCGACACCGAGCCCAGCAACGCCACCTGGGTCCTGACCTCCACGCTTCTCTCGGGTGCCGTGGCCACGCCGATCATGGGCCGCCTCGGCGACCTGTACGGCAAGCGCCGGATGCTGATCGCCAGCCTGGCGGTGATGGTGGTCGGCGCCCTGGTCAGCGCGCTCACCAGCGACCTGATCGTCATGGTCGTCGGCCGCAGCCTCCAGGGCTTCGCGATGGGTGCGATCCCCCTCGGCATCGGGCTGATGCGGGACATGCTGCCCCGCGAGAAGCTCGGCTCGGCGATGGCCCTGATGAGCTCCTCGATCGGCGTCGGCGGCGGCCTCGCCCTGCCGCTCGCGGCACTGATCGCCCAGCACGCCGACTGGCACGCCCTCTTCTACGGTGCCGCGGGCCTCGGCGTGCTCTCCATCGTCCTCACCCTCCTCGTCGTACCGGAATCCCCCATGCGCGCCGAGGGCTCCTTCGACGTGCTCGGCGCGTTCGGTCTCTCCACCGGTCTGGTCCTCTTCCTCCTGCCCATCACCAAGGGCAGCGACTGGGGCTGGACCTCGGGCACCACGCTCGGCCTGTTCGCCGCGTCGGCCGTCGTGCTGCTGCTGTGGGGCGTCTTCGAACTGCGCACCAAGGCACCGCTCGTCGACCTGCGCACCACGGCCCGCCCGGCCGTCCTCTTCACCAACCTCGCGTCGATCATGGTCGGGGTCAGCTTCTACGTCGTCTCGCTGGTCCTTCCCCAGCTCCTCCAGCTCCCGAAGGCCACCGGCTACGGCCTCGGCCAGTCGATGGTCGTCGCCGGCCTGCTGGTCGCCCCGCTGGGCCTGACGATGATGTTCACGGCCCCGGTCTACGCCCGCCTGTCCGCGAAGTACGGTCCCAAGACCACCCTCATCCTCGGCATGCTGATCATCGCGATCGGCTACGGCGCGGGCCTGGGTCTCATGAGCGCGGCCTGGCAGAGCCTGGTCATCGCCGTCGTCCTCGGCGCGGGCATCGGCCTCGCCTACTCCTCGCTGCCCGCCCTGATCGTCGGCGCGGTCCCGGCCTCGGAGACGGGCGCGGCGAACGGTCTCAACACACTGATGCGGTCCATCGGTACGTCGGTGTCGAGCGCCGTCATCGGCATGGTCCTCGCCAACACCGCGAACACCGTGAACGGGGTCGAGATCCCGACCATGCACGGCTTCCGGGTCTCCTTCCTCATCGCGACCGGCGCGGTGGCGATCGGCCTGCTGATGGCCCTGTTCCTGCCGAAGCCGAACCGCGCGCCGCAGCTGCGGGCGAGCAGCGAGGAGGACGCCAACCTGGCACGCGCGCAGGAGGCTCTGCGCGGCTTCCACGGCCGGGTCCTGGACGCCGAGGGCACCCCGGTCCCCCGCGCCAAGGTCACGCTGATCGACCGCCGCGGCCGTCAGGCGGGCGCGACGCTCTCCGACGAGGACGGCAGCTACGCCCTCGCGGTCCCGGCCCAGGGCGCGTACGTCCTGGCCGCCCGCGCCACCGGCCACGGCCCCCTCGCCTCCTCCGCGACCCACGCGGGCGACGAGAGCGCGGTCGCCCTGGACCTGTCACTGCCGGGCGAGACGGTCACCACCGCCTGATGAGACTTGCCGGGCCGTGGAGACTCGGTGCCGTAGCCGCCAGCAGGTGAGCACTGACGCTGTCTGAAGCACTCGACTTCCGGGGTCAGACCGTGCCCCTGCTGGTTGGCCGGGAGGCGGACGCGGCGGACGTCTTCGGCCTCAAGGCGCACGTGCCCGTCAAACGGGTCGCGCCAATGGCCTGTCCGCCGCGCAAGGCGGGGATGCGGGTCCGCGACGAGCCGGGGCGCCGACGTTCTGCAAGCGCAAGCGCACGCGCACGCGCACAAAGGTCAAGCAGGCGATGGAGGGCTTCGGCGGGTTCGCCGAGAACTTTCAGTTCACCGCCGCTTCGGAGGACGGCAGGTGCTGGGCGCGCTCGCGCACGCCCAGCACAACGAGGCCGCCCGCGGCGAGTACATCGGCGCGATCGGCGAGGACGGCCGGGGCAGTTCGTGGGCCGGCGCTTCGGGGCGATGGTGTTCAGCTGCCTCGCCGGGGAACTGCGCACCGGCCACGTGGCCGTGGCCGGGTCCGAAGCGCGTGCCTGCGCATGGCTCAGGCGTTGGTGCCGACGTGGAGGGTGCCGTCCGGAGTGGCGGTGGCATAGGTGCCGAAGATGGCGCCGTTGTCGTCGACCAGGCTGCTGACGGACCAGTTGCCGGTGGTGCCCTTACGGACGCGGTCCCAGACATCACCGTTGACGACAGCCTCGACGTGCAGGTCACCGTTGGGCAGGCCGGCCGAGGAGATCTGCTTCACCGCGCCACCCGCGTCGATCTTCGTCGAGTTGCTCCACGCACCGCTCTCGGAACGGGTACGGTCCCAGACCTCACCGGCGACAAGGGCCTGCACATGCAGGGTCCCGTCCGGCAGCCCCGCGGAGGCCAGGTCCTTGATACTGCCGTTGCCGTCGATCATCGTGCTGCCGCCCCAGGTGCCGTTGGCAGCCCGCGTACGGTCCCAGATCTCACCGTTCACCAGCGCCTGGACGTGCAGGGTGCCATTGGGCAGAGCGGCGGAGGCCACGTCGGTGACGGCGCCGCCCGCGTCGATCTGCGTGGCGTTGCTCCAGGTGCCGTTGGCGGCCCGGGTACGGTCCCAGATCTCACCGTTCACCAGCACCTGGACATGCAGGGTGCCATCGGGCAGGGCGGCCGAGGCGATGTCAGTGATGTTGCCGTTGCCGTCGATCTTCGTCGCGTTGCCCCAGGCACCGCCCGCGGCGCGGGTGCGGTCGAAGACCTGACCGCCTGCCAGGCTCTGGACGTGGACCGTGCCGTTGGGCAGACCGGCCGCGGAGATCCTGTTGACGGCGCCGCCCTCATCGATCAGGTCGGCGGTGGCGTCCCATGGGCCCCCGTCGGGTCGCGTCCGGTCCCACACCCGGCCGCCCTGCGGAGCGGAGGGCGGGTACGGGTCGGCGTGGTCGCTGCCCAGCCCGGCCAGCGGCCCGCACGTCGGCCAGGCACCCTCGCCCTGTCCCGCGAGGACCTTCTCGCCGGTCAGTATCTGCTCCTTCTTGGTCGCCAGGTGCGGGTAGGTCGCGTAGGCGTCGCCGCCGTACGCGTTCCAGGTACTGAGGCTGAACTGCAGCCCGCCGTAATAGCCGTTGCCGGTGTTGATGCTCCAGTTGCCGCCGCTCTCGCACTCGGCGACCTTGTCCCAGGTGGCGACCGAGGCGGCCTGCGCCGGGCTCGGCAACGCCGTGGCCAGGGCCATGGCGGCGGCCGACGCCAGGAGAGCGGCGGTGAGTCTGCGGGTGGACACGGAAGGCCTCCAAGGGGGTGAGAACGGCATGGGAAACCCCGGTGCCCGGGCGGTGCCGGACACCGGGGTGATGGTTCGAGCACCCCACGGTGCTCAGGGGTTGACCTGCCGTCAGGCGTTGGTGCCGACGTGGAGCGTGCCGTTCGGGGTGGCGGCGGCGTAGGTGTCGAAGATCGCGCCGTTGTTGTCGATCAGGCTGCTGACGGACCAGTTGCCGGTGGTGCCCTTGCGGACCCGGTCCCAGACATCGCCGTTGACGACGGCCTGGACGTGGATGTCACCGTTGGGCAGGCCGACGGAGGAGAGCTGCTTCACCGCGCCACCGGCGTCGATCTGCGTGCTGCCGCCCCAGGTGCCGTTGGCGGCACGCGTACGGTCCCAGATCTCACCGTTCACGAGTGCCTGCACGTGCAGGGTCCCGTCAGGCCCCGCAGCCGAGGACAGGTCCGTGATGGCGCCGCCCGAGTCGATGCGGGAGCTGCCGCCCCAGGTGCCGTTGGCGGCCCGCGTACGGTCCCAGATCTCGCCGTTCACGACCGCCTGCACGTGCAGGGTCCCGTCAGCCAGCGCGGTGGACGCGATGTCCGTGATGGCGCCGCCCGAGTCGATCTTCGTGGAATTGCCCCAGGTGCCGTTGGCGGCCCGCGTACGGTCCCAGATCTCGCCGTTCACCAGCGCCTGGACGTGCAAGGTGCCGTCGGGCAGGGCGGCGGAGGCCACGTCACTGATGTTGCCATTGGCGTCGATCTTCGACGAGGCGCCCCAAGTGCCGTTGGCGGCGCGGGTGCGGTCCCAGATCTCACCGTTGACCAGTGCCTGGACGTGCATCGTGCCGTTGGGCAGACCGGACGCCGAGACCGCGTTGACAGCGCCGCCCGCGTCGATCAGGTCGGCGGTGGCGTCCCAGGGGCCGCCGTCCGGACGCGAGCGGTCCCAGACCCGCCCGGCGGGCCGACTCGTCTCACCGACGATGCTCTTCAGCCGCGCGGGCTTGAAGGTTCCGTACCCCGAGAAGTACGGGTACGGGATAGCGCGGTAGTGGACGCCGGAGCCGGTGAACTCGTAGCCCATGTACTCCGTGTGGGTGGAGTCCGTCCACGAGCCGAAGAGGGCCACGTGCCCGCTGCTGCCGCTGGCCTCGTTGAGCAGGACGTCGCCCGTCTTCAGACTGTCCTTGGTACTCCACTCCGCCACGTCCTCCGGGATGAACGTGTTGGTGGTGAGGGACGAGCCCAGGTTCCAGGCCATCGAGACATAGCCGGAGCAGTCCTTGCGCCAGCCCTGGTAGTAGTCGGACTGATCGTAGGTGAGGCCGATCCCGACCCAGCTCTTTGCCCGGCGGATGACCTCGTCGCGGGTGATGGCCGGGGAGGCCACGGCCGCGGCCCGACTGTCGGAGGCGCTGCCGGCCACCGGGGTGACCGGGCCCTGCCCGCTGCTGCCGTGGTCGGCGTCCGCGGCGGCGGACACGCCCCCCGCTGGGGCCGCCCCGGCGCTCTGGACGGCGCCCAGGAGGCTCGCCGCCACGACGGCCATGCCGACCGCGGCGGCTCTGCCACGGTTTTTGAGCATGCTGAAGGACACAGTTCTCCTAAGGGAGTTGGCGAATGAGGTGTGGCGAGGTGCAGTGAGATACGTCGGTCAGGCGTTGGTGCCGACGTGGAGGGTGCCGTCCGGAGTGGCGGTGGCATAGGTGCCGAAGATGGCGCCGTTGTCGTCGACCAGGCTGCTGACGGACCAGTTGCCGGTGGTGCCCTTACGGACGCGGTCCCAGACATCACCGTTGACGACAGCCTCGACGTGCAGGTCACCGTTGGGCAGGCCGGCCGAGGAGATCTGCTTCACCGCGCCACCCGCGTCGATCTTCGTCGAGTTGCTCCACGCACCGCTCTCGGAACGGGTACGGTCCCAGACCTCACCGGCGACAAGGGCCTGCACATGCAGGGTCCCGTCCGGCAGCCCCGCGGAGGCGACGTCCTTGATGCTCCCGTTGCCGTCGATCATCGTGCTGCCGCCCCAGGTGCCGTTGGCAGCCCGCGTACGGTCCCAGATCTCACCGTTCACCAGCGCCTGGACGTGCAGGGTGCCATTGGGCAGAGCGGCGGAGGCCACGTCGGTGACGGCGCCGCCCGCGTCGATCTGCGTGGCGTTGCCCCAGGTGCCGTTGGCGGCCCGGGTACGGTCCCAGATCTCACCGTTGACGACGGCCTGGACGTGCAGGGTGCCATCGGGCAGGGCGGCGGAGGCGATGTCAGTGATGGCGCCGTTGGCGTCGATCTTCGTCGCGTTGCTCCACGTGCCGTTGGTGGCACGGGTGCGGTCCCAGATCTCGCCGCCGACCAGGCTCTGGACGTGGACCGTGCCGTTGGGCAGTGCGGACGCGGAAACCGAGTTGATCGCGTCGTTGGTGTCGATCAGTTCGGCGTTGGTGTCCCAGGGACCGCCGTCCGGCCGGGACCGGTCCCACACCCGGCCGTGCGGAGCCGCGGCCGTGGAGATCTGGACGTCCAGATAGTCCTGGTCGATGTTGATCGTGACACCGCCCCAGGTCTCGTTGTGGCCGCCCGAGTACTGGTGGATCCGCTGGTGGTTGCTCCAGCGCGAGCTGGGCACCACCGGGTCGGCGGTGTCCGCGACACCGTTCCAGAGCGCGTCGAAGATGACGTCCGGCATGGTGTAGCTGTTGTAGTTGTCGACCAGGTCCTTGATGCCGGAGCCGCTGCTGCTGTAGATCCCGGAGTGGTAGCCCCGGGAGTGGAGTTGCTCGGTCCAGGCGGACTCGAAGGCCAGCACCTTGGAGCTGAGCGACGAGGAGTACGCCTCCATGTCGTAGTACAGCGTCGAACCGGGGCTGAACCCGAGCGCGACGGCGTCGCTGATGGCGGCGTTGGCGGCGCTGATGCCCTGGTTGGCGGGCGAGGTGATGCCCGAGGCCTGCGTGCCGACGTAGATCGGGATGAACCGCCATCCGTCGTCGGCCTGTTGCTGTACCCAGCTCGCCGTGAGGTTGGGCTGGCTGCAGGCGCGCTGCGAGCCGCCGATGTAGATCCCGACCGCGCTGTAGGGCGAGCTGGTCTGCCAGGCACTCATGGCGGCGGAGGAGGGGGCGGCACAGGCATCGAAGCCCTTGCCGGTGAAGTTGGTGGCGGTCGCCGGCAGGGCGTCGGCCTGCGCGGTGAGAAGCGGGGCGGACAGCTCGGACGGCGAGGACACCCCGGTCTCGGCGGGTTCCTGGGTGCGGGGAGCGGTCGCCGGGATCCCGGCTCCGCCCAGGATGCTCCGGACGAGCGCCGGGTCCGTGCCGTACGTCGCCGTGACGCTCACCTTGGCCGCCTTGGCGCGGTACTCGTGCTCGCCGGGCTCGGCCACCGTGCCCCGCCGATCCGCCGGGTTGTCGGCCGGCTCGATGACCAAGGCCTCGGTGCGTCCCACGAGGTGGCTGGGACAGTCCTGGTCGGCGCCGGGACGGCCGAGGTACACCGCGTGCCGGTCGAATCGCACGCAGGCGTTCGGGGTCTTCGCGAGGTCGACCACCTCCCACGAGCTCGGCACGGTGAACCGGTGTCCCTGGTAGTCCAGTTGTCGCCCGTTGGCTGACGCGTCCGCCTGGGCCGGAGCAGTGCCGAGCGCGCCGAGACCGAGGGTCACCAGAGCGGTGACCGCGGCTGTCGTCTGGGCTCTCCGTCTCCGGAGGCCCCCGTTCTTCTGCGGGTCGTCCTTGTGCGAGTCGTCCTTCTTCGTGGATAAGCGCATTCGTGTCCCCTGATTGCTGTGAACGGGCAGGAGAAAAGTGCGGGTTGAGCAGCAACGAGAAGCGGCTCATGCAGGATGCGAAGGGAAGGTGAAGGCGGCCGAAGGGCATGGGAGAGGTCACCGAGAACTCAGACTCCGATACCTGTGCTTCCCCTGAGCCCTCACGGTGAGTCCGCTATGACAATCACCCCCGCCGATCACAATGCGGGGCGACTCCCGATGCTGTCGTTAGCTGCGAGTCCACAGGTGTGTTGTCACAGCGTCCACAGCGGCCTCCCATCAGCTCCACAATTGCTCCACATCACCTCTGTCCCGGCTCGCACGCGGCCTGCGCCCGTACGCGGTACTTGTGGGGCGACATGCCGTACGCGCCACGGAAGGCACGGGTGAAGTCCGAAGGGCCCGGGGTCCGCCGGATCGCGGCGGGCGCCCGCCAGGCGCTGACTGCGGATCCGGGCCGCGACCGTTTCTCCGGCGAGAGGGCTTCCGCTGCCTCCGGCGCCTGCACGAACCGGGCGGAGAGCAGGTCGATCAGTGCCGTGCCAGGCATGGTGTGTCGGACGGCTCCAGGGACTCGGCCTCCCGGCCCCACCACACCCCCGTCGCCCCCATTGCGGGGAGTGTGGTGCACCATGGGGCGCCCACACACCCGTACGACCGGAAGGCCCCCGCCCATGACCGCGGCACCCAAGCCCGAGATCCTGGCCGCGTTCGAGGCGGCGAAGGGATTCATGCCGGTGGACGAGGGCCTCGCCCTCCATGCCGCGGCCGTCGGGGCGGGCCGCCTCGGGCTGCCGTTCCTGGAGGTCGGCACGTACTGCGGCCGTTCCGCGATCCTGCTCGCCGACGCGGCCCGCGCGGCCGGCGTCGCCGCGCTGACCGTCGACCACCACCGCGGCAGCGAGGAGCAGCAGCCCGGCTGGGAGTACCACGACCCGGAGACGGTCGACCCCGAGATCGGCCTGATGGACACCCTGCCGACGTTCCGCCGGACCCTGCACAGGGCGGGCCTGGAGGACCACGTCGTCGCCCTGGTCGGCCGCTCCCCGCAGATCGCGAAGATCTGGAGCTCCCCGCTCGCCCTCGTCTTCATCGACGGCGGCCACACCGACGAGCACGCGAACGCCGACTACGAGGGCTGGGCCCCGCACGTCGCCGAGAACGGACTGCTGCTCATCCACGACGTGCACCCGGACCCCAAGGACGAATTCACCGGCCAGGCGCCGTACCGGGTCTATCTGCGGGCGCTGGCGTCGGGGGCGTTCACGGAGGTGTCCGCCACGGACACGCTGCGCGTGCTGCGGCGGGTGGGTGCGGGGATCTGAGACGCCGAGACGCCGCGGGTCTCAGGGCTTCACGTTGATGTCGATGTCGACCGGGGTCTGGATGACATTGCCCGTGCCGACGCCCGGCTGACCGTAGACGTGGTCGACGGCGCAGACGTCCTCCGGCGGCGTACAGGGGAACGCGGCGGCCTGGGCCGTAGGCGCCCCCAGTACGACCGCCCCGGCGGCAGCGACGGCGACGGTGGTGAGGACACTCGCCATAACACGCATAGGTGAATTCATGGGCGATTCTCCGCATATCACCCAGCCGTGAGCGACACCGACGCTGCCGTTCGGATGAAGCGACCCGTCCGGTGACCCGCCGCTAGGGTGGCTCTCGTGTCGTACGTAGGCCCGGACTTCGATCCCCCCCAGCCCCGCCGTTCCCGGCGCCGCCCCCTCACCGTCGCGGTCGCCGCGCTCGTCCCGGGCGCGCTGCTCGGGTGGCTCGTGTACGAGACGGTGGGCGGATCCGGTGGAGGTTCCGAGGAGGCGGTGGGGACGCCGACATCGTCGTCGAGCGCACCGGCCTCTCCTACGACGGCCTCCACATCCGCTCCGGACGACGAGAAGCCGAGCCCCGTCCCCACCCCCAAGACCTCCGCGCCCGCCGTCTCCGGCCCCCTCAAGGGCAAGGTCGTCGTCATCGACCCGGGCCACAACCCGAACAACTTCCAGCACACGGCCGAGATCAACAAGAAGGTGAACATCGGTACCGGCTGGAAGGAGTGCGACACGACCGGCACGTCCACCAACTCCGGTTACGCGGAAGCCGAGTTCACCCTCGATGTCGCCCACCGGCTGCGCACCCTGCTGGAGAAGCAGGGCGCCACGGTGAAGTTGACGCAGGACGGCGACCGGACCTTCGGCCCGTGCATCGACGAACGGGCGAGCATCGGCAACAAGGCGGACGCGGACGCCGTGGTGTCGATCCACGCGGACGGCGCGGGGGCGGGCCAGCGCGGCTTCCACGTCATCCTGCCGGGCAGCGTCCACTCCGGCTCCGCGGACACCCGCCCGATCGTCGCCTCCTCCGCCGAACTCGGCGAGCGCATCGCCGGCAGCTTCGTCCGCGTCACGGGCAGCGCCCCCTCCAACTACGTCGGCGACGGCACCGGACTCGTCACGCGTAAGGACCTGGGCGGTCTCAATCTGTCAACGGTTCCCAAGGTGTTCATCGAGTGCGGCAACATGCGCGATAGCAAGGACGCGGCACAGTTGACCAGCGGTGCCTGGCGGCAGAAGGCGGCGCAAGGGATCTCTGAGGGAATCGTGAGTTTCCTGCGGGGGTAGCGTTCCGGGGGCTGATCCCCAGGGACAGCTTCGTCGGACGGACGATAAGGTCGTCCCTACGATGAGGGGCCACCCCCGCGCTTCACACAGGGGCCTTACGGCGACATGGTGACAGCGACGCCTCCAACGATTGCCGACGATGAGACGACTGACCGAAGGACCTTGAAGTGAATATCCGCTCCCTCACTCGAGGCGACGGCGTGGTGATCGGAGCAGCGGTACTGCTCTTCATCGCGTCGTTCCTCGATCTCTACTCCGTCTCCGGGTACGACCTCGACGTGAACGCGTGGGACAGCCTCGGCATGGGCCTCGGCATCTACATCGGCGGGGTCATCGGCGCCGCCCTGATCGTGGTCAACCGCTGCCTGCCGCAGGCCCGCAAGATCGCCGGGCTGGACCTCGGGACGGTCGGCGTGGCCTTCACGGTCCTCGCCGCCTGGAGCCTGTTCTGGTCGCTGGTGGACTCCGGTGAGAACACCGACGCCGGTTCCGGTCTCATCCTCGGCTTCATCGCGTCGCTCGTGCTGGCCGCGGGCGCCGTGGCCACTCCCCTGGTCGCCGCGCTCCAGGCCGCCCTCATCCCGGCCCCCCGCCC
>NZ_JABERD010000262.1 GCF_013044505.1 Streptomyces sp. S3(2020)
TGGCGTTGATTTTTGGCACGCTGTTGAGTTCTCAAGGAACGGACGCTTCCTTTGTACTCACCCTCTCGGGCTTTCCTCCGGGCTTTTCCCTTCGGTCTTGCGTTTCCGACTCTATCAGACCGTTTCCAGTTCCGATTTCCTCGGTGCTTTCCAGGTTTCCGCTTTCGCGTTTCCCTTTCCGGCGGTTCCGACTTTATCAGAAGTTTCGGGCCGGACTGACCGGCCACTCATTTCCGAATCGTCGGGAGGGGCTTCTTCGAAAACAAGGTTTCAAGAAGCAGACAGACACTCACTACTGCCGACCGGATCAGATCCAGTTCTAGGCAACTGTTCGAATCTACCTCCCCGCTTTCTCCGTGTCAACGGTTCCTGCGGGGCGAAGAGGACACTAGCAGCTCAGCAGCCCCGCACGCACATCAGGCGGCCATGGGGACCGTGGCGCTGCGTTCGACCTCCGCGACATCGCCCGATTCTCCGGCGCGAGCCGCACGCCCGCCGAGGACGTAGACGTACGCGAGGAAGGCCAGTTCGGCGACGACGCCGATGCTGATGCGCGCCCAGGTGGGCAGGCCGGACGGGGTGACGAAGCCTTCGATGGCTCCGGAGATGAAAAGGATCAGGGCGAGACCGATGGCCATGCCGATCGCCGCTCGGCCTTCCTCTGCGAGGGCGGCTCGTCGCGTGCGTGGGCCCGGGTCGATGACGGTCCAGCCGAGGCGCATGCCTGTTCCTGCGGCGACGAACACCGCGGTCAGCTCCAGAAGGCCGTGAGGCAGGACCAGGCCCAGGAAGGTGTCGAGGCGGCCTGCCGAGGACATCAGGCCGAAGCCGACTCCGAGGTTGAGCATGTTCTGGAAGAGGATCCAGAGGACCGGGAGGCCGAGGAAGACTCCGAGGATCAGGCACTGTGCGGCGGCCCACGCGTTGTTCGTCCAGACCTGGGCGGCGAAGGAGGCCGCGGGGTGGCTCGAGTAGTACGACTCGTACTGCCCACCCGGGCGGGTGAGCTCGCGGAGCTGGCTGGGGGCCGCGATGGTGGCCTGTACTTCCGGATGGGTGCCGATCCACCAGCCCAGGAGGGCTGCCACCGCTGTGGAGAGCAGTGCGGTGGGAACCCACCAGTGCCGTGCTCTGTAGACCGCCGCGGGGAAGCCGTGCGCCAGGAAGCGGGTGACGTCGCGCCAGGAGGCGCGGCGGGTGCCTGTCACGGCACTACGCGCGCGTGCCACGAGTTGGCTGAGTCGACCCGTCAGCTGTGGGTCGGGGGCACTGGACTGGATCAGGGAAAGGTGGGTGGCCGTGCGTTGATAGAGAGTGACGAGTTCATCGGCCTCGGCGCCGGTCAGCCTTCGCTGGCGGCGGAGCAGGGCGTCGAGGCGATCCCACTCCGCCCGGTGAGCGGAGACGAAGACGTCGAGGTCCATCGGTTCGGCTGCTCCTCGGCTGCTCGTCGGCGACTCGTCGTGGGTGTCAGCTTGTCGTACTGCGGTGCGATGCGCCCTCAGCTTGGCAGACTGGCCGTTCTCAGGGCGGGCCAGGGGAAGGACAGCGGACGTGAGTGAGTTGGTGACAGGCGAGGCGGTGGCGCTGGAGCTGCGTCCTGCGCGGCTGCCGAGCAGGGCGTTGGCCGTGCTGCTCGATCTCCTGGTGGGCGTGATCGTCTACATGCTCGTGACCATCGCCCTGGTGGCTTCCACGGCTTCTCTGGACGAGGCGGCCCAGTTCGCGGTGTCTCTCGCGTCGTTCGTGCTGGTCATGGTGGGTGGCCCCATCGCGGTCGAGACTCTCAGCCGCGGTCGCTCGCTCGGGAAGCTGGCATGCGGGCTGCGTGTGGTGCGGGACGACGGCGGGCCGATCCGGTTCCGGCATGCGCTGGTACGGGGCGGGATCGGCGTCATCGAGATCCTGCTGACGTTCGGGGTCGTCGCCTGTGTCGCGTCGCTCGTTTCGGCGCGGGGGCGGCGACTCGGGGACGTTTTCGCGGGGACCTTGGTCGTACGCGAGCGCGTTCCGGTCGCGCACATCGGTTTCCTGCCTCCGCCGCCGCCCTGGCTGGCCGGGCGTTTCTCCGGGCTGGACCTGTCGACCGTTCCGGACGGGTTGTGGCTCGCCATCCGGCAGTACCTGGGGCGGATGCAGCAGTTGGACCCGCAGGTCGGCTGGGCGATGGCCGAGCGGCTCGCCGCTGACGTCGCGGCTCGTACGGGGGCCCCGGCACCGCAGGGTGTTCCGCCGGCGGCGTATCTCGCGGCGGTGGTGCAGGAGCGGCAGGCCCGGGAGGCTCGGCGCGCTTTCGGGAACGGATCGATGGGGACGGTCGGGGCGCCTGCCGGTGTTGAGCCTGTGGTCGGTGCGCCGGGGGTATACGGAGCGCAGCCTGCTCAGCCGTCTTCTCCCTGGTCGGCTGCGGTTACGGCCACTCCGCCTTCCTCGTACGGATCCGCTGCAACGCCTCTGGCTCCTCCGTCCGGCGCCGGACCCGCGGAGACGCCGTCGCCGGAGCGTCCTGGTACCGGATTCGCGCCTCCTGCGTAAGCCGTGCTGCCCCCGCCTCTTCCTCTTTCCGCCCCTGTCTCTCTCCCCTGCTCACGCGAAGACGGACGGCGGCGATTCCAGGTCTTCCAACTCGATGCCGGGAGCTGAGAGGACTACGTCCCCGGCGATGTGCACGGTGTGCTGCTCGCCTGTGTCCAGGGCTGTGACCTGGTATTCGTCCACGGTCAGGGGGCCGTTGTCAGTGGCGTGTGCTTCGCTTCTCATCAGTGTCCAGGACTGGTCCACGGTGCGCGGGGCGAGGACTGGATCCGTGAAGGTGACGAGCCGTACGCGGGTGGCCGATGTGGAAGGGGTGAGGCGTAGGAGACGGGTGGTGGCGATCAGGAATGAGGGGGACGTGCCGGTGAAGGCGTGGGCGGGGACATTGCCTTCCGTGGCGTGAGTTCCGGTGGGGTCCGTGCGGACCCAGGTGACGCCATCGAGAGCGGCGCCGCGTACCTGCCAGCCCGCTGCGTGGAGTTCCAGACGGATGGGGCGGCCGAGGTCGTCGAGGGTCAGGTCGACGGAGCCGGAGTGGTCGCCCGCGGGGTCCGTCAGCTGGGCGACGTAGCGCCAGCCGGAGGGGCCGGGGGCGCAGTGGAAGTGCTCTTCTGCGAGGGGGGTGTGATCGTGCGGATCATGGAGCGAATAACGGCCGCGGGGCATGGGGGTCCTGGGTTTTGACGGGCTGGTCCGGGCGTGACGGCACGGGCTGGTCGGGCCGCAGCGGCCAAAGGGGCAGGCCCCCGGCACGGGGGTGCGGGGGCCTGCCTCGGAGGACCTGCCGATGATGAGCGCGTCAGCGCACCGGCGCGCTCATCACGGGCTGGAGTCGGTACTCAGCGGCGGCTGAGCCGGCTGCTCAGTAGCGGTAGTGGTCCGGCTTGTACGGGCCGTCGACCTCGACGCCGATGTAGGAGGCCTGCTCCGGGCGCAGCGTCGTCAGCTTCACGCCGAGCGCGTCCAGGTGGAGGCGGGCGACCTTCTCGTCGAGGTGCTTGGGCAGCGTGTACACGCCGATCGGGTACTCCGACTGCTTGGTGAACAGCTCGATCTGGGCCAGCGTCTGGTCCGCGAACGAGTTGGACATCACGAACGACGGGTGCCCGGTGGCGTTGCCCAGGTTCAGCAGACGCCCCTCGGACAGGACGATGAGCACCTTGCCGTCGGGGAACTTCCAGGTGTGGACCTGGGGCTTGACCTCGTCCTTGACGATGCCGGGGACCTTGGCGAGGCCGGCCATGTCGATCTCGTTGTCGAAGTGGCCGATGTTGCCGACGATGGCCTGGTGCTTCATCTTGGCCATGTCCGAGGCCATGATGATGTCCTTGTTGCCGGTCGTGGTGATGAAGATGTCGGCCTTGTCGACGACGTCGTCCAGGGTCGCGACCTGGTAGCCGTCCATCGCGGCCTGGAGCGCGCAGATCGGGTCGATCTCGGTGACGATGACGCGGGCGCCCTGTCCGCGCAGGGACTCCGCGCAGCCCTTGCCCACGTCGCCGTAGCCGAAGACGACCGCGGTCTTGCCGCCGATGAGGACGTCGGTGGCGCGGTTGATGCCGTCGATCAGGGAGTGGCGGCAGCCGTACTTGTTGTCGAACTTCGACTTGGTGACGGCGTCGTTCACGTTGATCGCCGGGAACAGGAGGGCGCCGTCGCGCTGCATCTCGTACAGGCGGTGGACGCCGGTCGTGGTCTCCTCGGTCACGCCGCGGATCTCCGAGGCGAGCTGGGTCCACTTCTGGGAGCCGTCGGTGATGGTGCGGTTGAGGAGTTCGAGGATGACGCGGTGCTCGTCGTTCTCGGCGGTGTCGACCGAGGGGACCTTGCCGGCCTTCTCGTACTCGACGCCCTTGTGGACGAGGAGGGTGGCGTCACCGCCGTCGTCGAGAATCATGTTCGGGCCGCCGGTGGGGGTGTTCGGCCAGGTCAGCGCCTGCTCCGTGCACCACCAGTACTCCTCCAGGGTCTCGCCCTTCCAGGCGAAGACGGGGATGCCCTGCGGGTCGTCGGGCGTGCCGTTCGGGCCGACGGCGATGGCGGCGGCCGCGTGGTCCTGGGTGGAGAAGATGTTGCAGGAGACCCAACGGACCTGGGCGCCGAGGGCGACCAGGGTCTCGATCAGGACAGCGGTCTGCACGGTCATGTGCAGCGAGCCCATGATGCGGGCGCCGGCCAGCGGCTGGGTGGCGGCGAACTCCTTGCGGATCGCCATCAGGCCGGGCATCTCGTGCTCGGCGAGAGTGATCTCCTTGCGGCCGAACTCGGCCAGGGAGAGGTCGGCGACCTTGAAGTCCTGTCGGTTGTCGACAGTCGTCATTGCGAGCTGCTCCTCGGGATTGGGACGAGGTGGGTAGGGCTGGTCTGCGCGGCGGCGGACACAGGGGTGCCCGAAAGAGGACACAGGCATGCCCGGTGCGCGCGGCGCAGTCCGTCGGAGGCCCTCTCTCCCTCGGTCGATCCGCATCGGGATCGCCCGACCGCCATCAGCAGCGACGTCTGGCTCCGTCCCAAGCTACACCGGTACGCCCGGCCGTCCCCAGTCCACCTCCGAACACATCGAGCCGATCGCGAGGCAGCCACGAGAGGGGGACGGGATGGCCGTGACATCGATAACAGGACACCCACGATCACCGGACCAGGAGTCAACAGGCCATGACAATCCGGGACTTTTGAACCTTTGGGCGAGGTGGGACGTGCTGCAGGATGCAAGGGATCGGAACCAGCTGATCGATCTTGCGGGGCGTCCGGGACGGCGTTCCGTGCGAACAACGGCGTTAGGAGATCGACGTGACCAGTCCGGCCGGCCTTCCCCCCACGGGCGGCGGCGGTGGCGAGCAGAAGCGGTTGAAGCTGCTCGCGGTGACCGCCTGCCCGACCGGCATCGCCCACACGTACATGGCAGCCGAGAAGCTCGCGCAGGCCGCCGAGAGCCGCGGCATCGACATGAAGGTGGAGACGCAAGGGTCCATCGGGGCCGAAAACGTACTCGATGACAACGATGTCAGCACTGCGGACGGCATCATCGTCGCCGCGGACAAGGATGTGGACCTGAGCCGTTTCGTGGGCAAGCGGGTCCTGACCGTCGGGGTGGCGGAGGGGATCCACCATCCCGGGCAGTTGATCGAGCGGGTGAGGTCGGCGCCCGTGCACCAGCCGGGCGGAGCGAGCGCGCCCGCGGCCGGTGCGAGTGGCGGCAAGGAGCGCGGCGTCGGGTACAAGGCGCTGATGAACGGGGTCAGTTACATGATCCCGTTCGTGGTGGTCGGCGGGTTGCTGATCGCGATCTCGCTCTCGCTCGGCGGGCACACGGACCCGTCGGGTGGTCTGGTCATCCCGAAGGACTCCTTCTGGATGGACGTGAACAACATCGGTGTCATCGGCTTCACGCTGATGGTGCCGATCCTGTCGGGATACATCGCGTACGCCATCGGCGACCGCCCCGCCCTCGTACCCGGCATGATCGGCGGCTGGATCGCCAACACCGGTTCGCTGTACGACTCCAAGGCGGGCGCCGGATTCATCGGCGCGATCGTGACCGGGTTCCTCGCCGGGTATCTGGTGTTGTGGATCAAGAAGGTCAAGGTCCCGAAGTTCGTGCGGCCGATCATGCCGATCATCGTGATCCCGATCGTGGCGACCACGGCGCTGGGGCTGTTCTTCATCTACGTCATCGGGAAGCCGATCTCCTGGGTGTTCGAGCACCTGACCAGCTGGCTGAGCGGGATGACGGGCACGAGCGCGATCCTCCTCGGCGCGATTCTCGGGCTGATGATCGCGTTCGACATGGGCGGGCCGGTCAACAAGACGGCGTTCCTGTTCGGCGCGGGGCTGATCGCGACCGGGAACCAGACGGTCATGGGCATGTGCGCGGCCGCGATCCCGGTCATGCCGTTGGGTCAGGGCCTCGCCACGCTGATACGCAAGCGGCTCTACACCGAGCAGGAGCGGGAGACCGGTCTCGCCGCGCTCTTCATGGGCTGTTTCGGTATCTCCGAGGGCGCGATCCCGTTCGCGGCGGCGCGGCCCGCGCAGGTCATCCCGGCGAACATGCTGGGCGGCGCGGTGGCCGGGGCGATCGCCGGGGTCGCCGGGGTCGAGGACGCGGTGCCGCACGGCGGGCCGATCGTGGCGGTGCTGGGTGCGGTGAGCGGCGTGCCGATGTTCTTCGTGGCCGTGGCGATCGGTACGGCCGTCACCGCGCTCACGACGGTCGCCCTTGTCGACATCGGCGAGCGGAAGCGGCGCGGGGAGGCGGTCGTCGGGGTGCCGGCGGTCGGGCCCGAGCCGGTGCTGGTCGGGGCGGGTGCCGGGGTGGTGGCGGGCTCCGCCACCGTCGTGGCACAGAAGGCGGCACCCGTGACGGCCGCGACCACGGCTGCGACCACGGGGGCCGAGGTCCTCTCCGGGTATCTCACCGAGCAGACCGTGAAGGTCGAGCTCGACGCGGCCGGGAAGGAGTCCGCGATCCGGGAGATGGCCGGGCTGCTGGCGCGGACCGGCAAGGTCACGGATGTCGACGAGCTGGTGGCGACCGCGCTGCGGCGTGAGGAGCAGGGCACGACCGGGCTCGGTGAGGAGATCGCGATCCCGCATGCCAAGACGGATGCGGTGAGTGCGCCGGTCGTCGGGTTCGCCCGGTCCGCCGAGGGCATCGAGTGGGGCTCTCTGGACGGTACGCGGGCCAAGCTGGTGTTCATGATCGCCGTACCGGAGGCGGCCGCGGGCGACGAGCATCTGCGGATCCTGGCGTCGCTGTCGCGGAAGTTGACGGACGCCGGGTTCCGGGAGCGGCTCACGGCGGCGCCGGACGAGCGGGCGGTGCTCGGGGTGCTGGGCGAGATCCAGTAGGAGGAGGCCGGGTGCGTGCGGGCCGTGTCCACCGGGGTGCGGCCCGCACGAGCCGTTCACAGCGGGGAGCTACTGTCTGCCGCCGTGGATGTTCCACGTGGGGAGGGAGTGGCGATGAGCAGGGCTCGGGGGCTGGGGATCGCGGCCGTCGTGGTGGGGCTGGTGGGGTTGTCGGCGGTCCTGGGAAGCGTTGTCTACGGGCGGTACGCCTTCGGGGGTTCCGTCGTGTCGGGCGACAGCATGGCGCCGACGTACGGGCGGGGCGACCAGGTCGTCTTCGAGCGGATCGACGGCGGCGAGGTGCGGCGCGGGGATGTCGTGGTGTTCTCGGCGCCGGACCGGTACGGCTTCGACCAGCTGGTGATGGAGCGGGTCATCGGCGTGGGCGGGGACCGGGTGGCGTGCTGCACCGGCGATGAGCAGGACGCGCGGGTCGCCTTGAACGGGGAGCCGCTGCGGGAGCCGTATGTCCAGGGCGCGGACGCCGGCGGCGGGTACCCCGACTACGACGTGCGGGTTCCCGAGGGGCGGCTGTTCCTGCTGGGTGATCACCGGGCCGACGCCCGTGACTCGCGGGCTTTCCTCGACGACCACGGCGGGTCCCTTCCGGCGTCCGCGATCCGGGGGCGGGTGCTCGACGACTACACCGTGCCGGTGGCGCTCGGGGTGGCGATGGCGGTCGGCGTGCTGCTCGTGCTGGTCGCCGCCGGGCTGGGGATCGCCGCCATGGTCGTACGACGGAAGGCGCGGGCCGCGCTGCCGCCACCGCCTCCGTGGGCGGTGCAGGTGTGAAAGCTGAAGGGGCCCACCGGGATTTCCCGGTGGGCCCCTTCAGCGGGTGTCAGTGACCGGCGTCGTGCTGCGCCGGTCCCCCGGGCGTCGCCTCGCGGTCGGCGCCCTTGGAGGCCTCGGACTGGCTGAAGATGTCCGGTTCGAGGTAGATGACGCGGGCGATCGGGACGGCCTCGCGGATACGGGCCTCGGCGGCGTTGATGGCGTTCGCGACCTCGGTGGCCGAGTCGTCGTGCTGGACGGCGATCTTGGCGGCGACCAGGAGCTCCTCGGGGCCGAGGTGGAGCGTGCGCATGTGGATGACGCGGGTGACGACGTCGCCGTCGACGATCGCGGCCTCGATCTTCTGGACCGCTTCGATGCCCGCGGACTCGCCGAGGAGCAGGGACTTGGTCTCCACGGCCAGGACGAGCGCGATGAGGATGAGCAGGATGCCGATGCAGAGGGTGCCGATGCCGTCCCAGACGCCGTCGCCGGTGGCGAGGGCCAGGCCGACGCCGCCGAGGGCGAGGATCAGGCCGATCAGCGCGCCCAGGTCCTCCAGGAGGACGACCGGCAGCTCGGGCGCCTTGGCGTGGCGGACGAACTCCTTCCAGGACTGCCGGCCGCGCAGGACGTTGGACTCCTTGATGGCCGTCCGGAAGGAGAAGGTCTCGGCGATGATCGCGAAGAGGAGGACGCCCACCGGCCAGTACCAGTGCTCGATCTCGTGCGGGTGCCTGATCTTCTCGTAGCCCTCGTAGATCGCGAACATGCCGCCGACCGAGAAGAGCACGATGGAGACGAGGAAGGCGTAGATGTAGCGCTCGCGGCCGTAGCCGAAGGGGTGTTGCGGGGTGGCTTCGCGCTGGGCCTTCTTGCCGCCGAGGAGCAGCAGGCCCTGGTTGCCGGAGTCGGCGAGGGAGTGGACGGACTCG
Organism: Streptomyces sp. S3(2020); assembly: GCF_013044505.1. Lineage (GTDB taxonomy): Bacteria > Actinomycetota > Actinomycetes > Streptomycetales > Streptomycetaceae > Streptomyces. The sequence goes on from NZ_JABERD010000262.1 coordinate 9,096, forward strand.
GCGAGCATCGACGACGAGCCGCTGAAGAGGAACGCCACGAACTTCGATGCCGCGATCGCGAGGTTGGCGGCGAGTGCCGCCACGATCGCCTTGGTTCCGCCTGACGCGCTCATGTGTTCGCGTTGTCCCTTCGTACGTCCACGCAGTCCAGGCCTTTGCCCGTCCTTTGCCGGTGGGCCATTGTTGCAGCCCTTCCCGGCAGAGGTGTGTCAGGTGTCCACAGCCCCGGTCATACGATCACAGTGGCCCGGAAGACGGTGCCCGTCCCGGTCACTTCGGCCTTCTCACCTGCGGGAACGAAGACGGACCGACCGGGGTTCAACTCGTGCTCCCCGGCCCGGACGGAACCCGCCGTGCACAGCAGGATCTGCGGGGTGGCACGGGTGAGGTCGTGGGCGGCGCCGCCCTCGGACAGGACGTACCTCGACAGCCGGAACTCGTCGATCGGGGTCTCGTAGACCTCCTCGCCGTCCGGGGAGGCCTCGGGGCGCAGCACACCGGCGTCGGCGGCCTCGAAGCGGACGATGCGCAGGAGTTCGGGGACGTCGACGTGCTTGGGGGTCAGTCCGCAGCGCAGGACGTTGTCGGAGTTGGCCATGATCTCGACGCCGAGGCCGTTGAGGTAGGCGTGCGGGATGCCGGCGCCGAGGAACAGGGCCTCGCCGGGCTGGAGCCGGACGTGGTTGAGGAGCATCGCGGCGATGACACCCGGGTCGCCCGGGTAGTGGTGGGCGATGTCCGCGTACGGAGCGTACTCGCCGCCGAGGCGCGAGCAGGCGGTCGTCGCCTCCGCGACCGTACGGGCCATCTCCTCACGGTCCGCGCTGAGTACGGCCGTCAGGACCTCGCGCAGCGCCGCTTCCTCGGGGTGGGCGTGCAGCAGGTCGACGTAGGGCTTGAGGGAGTCGACGCCGAGGCCGGCGAGGAGGCCGGCGGCTTCGAGAGGGTTGCGGAAGCCGCACAGGCCGTCGAACTCGGTGAGCGCGCAGATGAGTTCGGGCTTGTGGTTGGCGTCCTTGTAGTTGCGGTGACCGGCGTCCACGGGGATCCCGCGGCGCTCCTCGTCCTCGTAGCCCTCCTTGGCCTGCGCCAGGTCGGGGTGCACCTGGAGGGAGAGGGGGGCGCCCGCGGCGAGGATCTTGAGGAGGAAGGGCAGGCGGGGGCCGAACTTGGTGACAGCCGCTTCGCCGAGCTCCCTCCGCGGGTCCGCGTCGATCACCTCGACGAGCGTGCCGCGGCCGGTGCGCGAGGGTGCGCCGGGGTGGGCGCCCATCCACATCTCCGCCTGCGGCTCGCCGTTCGGGGCGACGCCGAGCAGGGCGGGGATGGCGGTGGTGGAACCCCAGGCGTAGGGGCGGATCGTGTTGTCGAGGCGGTCCATGGGGTTCTTTCTGTACGACGGTCAGAACGGCCTGGGCATGATCAGGCGCCGGAAGCGAGCGCCAGGTAGACCGCGGCGAAATCCGTGACGGCGATCAGTTCCGCGAGGGTCTCCAGTTCGCCGCCCTCCTCCGGTTCCAGCTCGCTGATGGGGGTGTCGTGGCTCAGGGCCAGCTCACGGGCGGCGGGAGCGGCGGAGAGCCCGCCGAGGGGACGGTCGCGCAGCAGCACCACGCGCGCGTGCATCACGGGTGCTTCCTCCACGCGGTCGCGGAAGAAGTCGTCCGGGTCGGCGCTGGCGGCGAGCGGGCCGGCGAGCAGGGCGTTGTGCGCGGCGAGCGCCTCGGGCAGTTCGGCGACGACCGCGGGGCGGCCGGCGAGGTCGGCGAGGTCGGCGGCGAACCGGCGGCCCGCCGGGCCCGCCGAGGTGCCCTCCGTCCAGATCACCGGGAGCGCGTCCGCGAGTTCGGCGGCCAGGGTCTTGGCGGGATTGCTGTACGTCGCGATGGCCGGGCCGCAGCGTTCGGCGATGTGGTCCAGTCGGTCGGCGACCTTCTCGACGGCGTCCGGCGGGGCGCTGAGCAGGCCGGTGCGGTCGAGGATCGCGAGCAGCGGGGTGAGCAGCGCCCACAGGACGCCGGGGGCGGACGCGGTGAGGGCTTCCTCCTGCTCGTACGGGGCTGTCGCCAGCGGTACGAAGAGGCCGTGGGCGCCTTGTACGGCCTCGGTGAGGGGGGTGGCGGCGGGGGCCACGGCGACGACGGTGCAGCCTCGGCGGTAGGCCTGGTCGGCGAGGAGGGACAGGCCCGGTTCGGTGCCGTCGGGGGTGGTGATCAGGAGCAGGTCGACCGAGCCGGCCCACCCTGGGAGCTCCCAGCGCAGGGCGCCGGCCGCGGGGGCCACGCCGGTGGGGGCCAGGCGGATGACGGGGCTGCCGGCGCCGGCGAGGGTGCCGAGGAGGTCGGCGACGCAGATGGCGGCGGCGCCGGGGCCCGCGATCAGGACCGCGCGGGGGCGGCCGTCGGGCTTCAGTTCGTTGACGCCGGCCTCGGCGGCGAGCCTCGCCGCGGTGCGGACTCGGGCGCCTGCTTCGGCGGCGCCGCGGAGCAGGCCTCGGCGGTCGGCCGCCGAGAGGGCCTCGGGGGTGTCGAGCAGCGATTCGTCGAGCATGGGCGGCAGCCTCCTGCGGTCGCCAAATTCGTCGGTCACGCGGGTCGCCGTCGGCGGCGGTCCCTGCGGCTCGGGTCGCCAGGGGTCGCTTACGCGGGGCGGCGGGCCTCGTCGACGAGGAGGACGGGGATGCCGTCGCGGACCGGGTACGCCAGACCGCAGTCCTGGCCGGTGCAGATCAGCTCGGTGTCCTGCTCCTCAAGAGGGGCGTGACAGGCCGGGCAGGCGAGGATCTCCAGGAGGCCGGCTTCGAGCGGCATGGGGTGTCCCTTCGGGGCGGGCGGATGAC
>NZ_JABERD010000263.1 GCF_013044505.1 Streptomyces sp. S3(2020)
TCGGTCTGGCGGCTTGTTTTGTTTTTTATGTAAAAGGTACGCGCGCCCTCGGTATCACCACTTGCCCCTTCGCCGGCAGCGTCAGAGGATGAGAGGAGCCAGGGTCGGCGGCGGGGTCGGGGGCCTGGTCCACGGCGTCGACGACCGTGCCGTAGAGATCGACCTTCCGCTGCGAGGGGGTGGGGGACGGCGAGGGGGTCGCCACAGCCGACGGCGAGACCGTCACCGGCGGTCGGGCCGTGCTCGCCGCCGTGGGTCCCGCGACCACGCGCGGCGGCGGCTCGTCCGGCGTCTGTGTGACCACGTACGCGCCGCCCGCCACGATCGTCGCCCCCGCCGTCACCGCGACGACGGGCTGGGTGAGGGCGGCCATCGCCTTGGCGGACCAGCCGGCGGACGTGGCCGCGGCGGTGGCGGTGGCGGCCGCCGCCGTCTTGCCGCCGAAGGCCAGGGAGAGGGTGAAGCCGACGGGGACCGGGACGAGGGCGATGCCGACGAGAAGGCGTTCCGCGGGTACGACGGCCTCGCGGGTGTCCCCGCAGTAGCCGCAGCCCCGGATGTGCCGGGCCAGCCGCTTGCGCCAGACGGAGTCGGGCCGCCCGTTCCAGCGTCCGGTCAGCTCACGCAGGTCGGGGCAGGCGCCGTCGAGGGCCCGCACGATGCCGCGCGCGGTCTCCACGCGCTCCTTCAGCCGCTGGACGCGCACCGCCGCGTGCTGTCTGTTGATGCCGGCGGCGGCCGCCAGCTCGCGCCGGGTCAGCTCGCCCGCGACCTCCAGCCACCAGAGCGACAGCAGCTGCCGGTCCTCGTCGTCGAGCCACCGCACCGCCTCCGCGACCTCACGCCGCTGCCCCTCCAACTGGAGCCTGAGGACGGTGAGTTCGGCGAAGTCGGCGGCGTCGCCCGCGGCGGCCTCGTCGAGCGGGGCGGGGGCCGTGCGGCGCCGGGCCCGGTCGCGTATCTGGCGCATGGCGATGGCGACCAGCCAGGACCGGAAGCTGTCCGGGTCGCGCAGCGAACCGAGGTTGCCGACGGCCCGCAGCATGGTCTCCTGGACGACGTCGTCGACGTCGGCGTGGCCGTTCAGGGCGCGGCCGACGATGTTGTAGACCAACGGCAGCCAGCCCGCGACCAGATCGTCCAGCGCCTTCCGGTCACCGGCCTGCGCGGCCGCGATGGTGTCGCGCCATTGCCGCGTGTCCACGTCGTTCCGTCCCTCGGTTCGGTTCTGCACGCACCCTCTCAGGCGGCCCCGGGGTCATGGCTATGCCGGAGATCACAGCGTGGAGACGGAGTGAAGGACTCCGCGATAACAGTTTTTCGCTCCCCTAGGGGCTTCCCCCGGCAACTCCCCTACACATATGGGTAGTTGACCCATGGCCACTCAGGGTTCGGCGCCCTCCTCACCGACGATCCGGGAACAGCCGCAGCGGCTCAGGATGATCACAGACACCCACACCCCCTGGAGTTGCCGCATGCGCCCCCTCAGCCGCAGAACCGTCCTCGCCGGCTCCCTCGCCCTCGCCCTCACGCTCGGCACCGGCCCCCTCGCCGCCACAGCCACCGCCTCCGCTTCCGCGCGCAGCGCCTCCGCTCCGGACGCCGAGGCGCTGCGCGCCGCGATCGCCGGGCTCCCGAACGCGGACGCGACCGCCGCGCTCGTGCGGGTCGGCGGGCACGAGGCCTGGCGCGGCAGCTCCGGCGTGCACGACCTGGCGAGCGGCCGGGCGGCGGACCCGGACGGGCGGTTCCGGGCGGGTTCGACGACGAAGGTGGTGACGGCGGCGGTCGTGCTCCAGCTCGCGGCGGAGCGCCGGATCGACCTGGACACGCCCGTACAGCACTACCTCCCGGGTCTGCTGAGCTCCGACTTCCTGCCCGTCTCCGTACGACAGCTGCTGAACCACACGAGCGGCATCAAGGCGGGAGACGGTTTCGACGACCCGTACGCGCACCGCTTCGAGACCCTGCCCCCGGCGCGGGTCGTGGCGTCGGCGGTGGCGAAGGGCCCGGAGTTCGACCCGGGTCGGCAGCAGCACTACCTGAACATCAACTACACGGTCCTCGGCATGCTCGTCGAGAAGGTGACGGGCCGGTCGTACGCCTCCGAGGCCACCCGGCGCGTCCTGCGCCCGGCCGGGATGCGGAACACGTACTTCCCCGGCACCGATCCGCGTATCCACGGCCCGCACAACCACGGCTACATGAACAGGCGGCAGCCGGACGGGACGACGCAGCTCGTCGACGTCACCGAGTGGAACCAGGCGGACCGCTGGGCGGCCGGCGACATGATCTCCACGACCAGGGACCTGGAGCGGCTGATCACCGCGCTGTTCGGGGGCCGGATCGTGCCGGGACCGCAGTTGGAGGAGATGTTCACGGTCCCGGCGGACATCGAGGGCGCGTCCTACAGCGCCGGGCTCCAGCTGTGGGAGTACGGGGGCGAGGAGTACTGGTTCAAGTCCGGGGCGCGGTACGGCTACAGCACCGCGATCGCCGCGACCCGCGATCTGAGCCGCACGCTGGTCTACTCGGTCAACTCCACGGACGCGAAGGACACCACGGCGAACCCGGTCGTCACGGCGGTCGTCATGGCCGCCCTCAAGTAGCGGGCACGGCCCACGCGTTGCCCGGCGTGAGCGCCTCCAGCCGCTTGATCTTGCGCCGCACGACATACAGCGGAATCACCCCGAACACCCCGAACGACATGTCGATCACGCTCCACCAGAACGGAATCCCCCGGATCGGCCCGCAGATCAGCGCGAGCGGGACGATCCCGGCGCAGGCGATCATCCCGAACTCCACGACCCAGACGTTGCGGACGGGGTCGCGGTACGCGCCGTAGAAGGCGACCGCGATGACGAGGTGCGCGAAGGCCAGCCAGTCGGTGCCGTAGAGGAGGAAGGGGTAGTCGGCGTCGGCGGTGTCGAGGCCCTGGCGGACCCGCACGATCCAGTCCATCAGGGGGTCGGGGGTGGGCAGGTGCCCCAACAGGTCCTCGGTCCAGCGCAGTTCGTGGACGAGGGGGAAGGCCGTGGCGCCGCTGAGCACCAGGCACACGACGAACAGGACCAACCAGGCGCGGATGCCCTTGAGCAGGGCGGCTCTGTCGCTCATGGCAGGAGCGTACGCCTGGAATTGAACATGTTCAAAATGTGTTTCGGCGGCCTCTCCCACGGCCTCTCCTACGGTTGGTCCGAAGGTGTCGGCTCCGTGGGCGTCGGCTCTGTGGCGGCGGTGGGCTCCATGGACGGCGAGGCCGAGGGGGTGCCGGGGCTGACGGGTACCGACGTGGCCGGCTCGGACGGCACGGCCGAGGGCCGCCCGCTCGAAGAGGGCACGGCCGTGGGCGGCACGGTCGAGGGCGGCCCGGCCGAAGGGCCGCTGCTCGCGGGTGGCGGTGCGAGCGGGACCGTCGGGGTCGCGGGGGCCTCGGACGCCGTCAGCCGCAGCGGCAGCAGGACGGCGGCGGCGAGACCGCAGACCACCGCGGCTCCCGCCGCCGCGCGGCCCAGCCTGCGCCGGGTCGCTCCGCTGCGGATCGCCTCGTAGCGGCCGGGAGGCGGACCGAGGTGGTCGGCGGGTGGCCGCAGAAGGATGGTGAGCGGGTCGTCCGGGTCGAGGTCCGGATCGTCGTCAGGGCGCGTGATCAAGGCTTCTCCTCAGATGGGCGCGGAGCAGTTCGCGGGCCGCGTGGAGGTCGGCCTTGACGGTTCCTTCCTTGCGTCCGGTCAGCGCGGACACCTCTCGGATCGGCATGTCAGCGTAGTAGTGGAGCAGGATCGGGACGCGCAGTCGCTCGGGCAGGGACTGGACGAGCAGCCGTACGGAGGGGTCGGCCTGCTCGTGGTACGGGCTCACGGCCGCCTCGTTGCCGGCCCGGCGCACGGCCCTGCGCTCGCGCTCCAGCTTGCGCCAGTGATCGCGGACGATGTTGGCCGCGGTGACGTAGAGGAAGCCGCGCGGTTCCTCCACGGCCGTCCAGCGCGCCCACAGCCGGGTGAAGGCCTCCGAGGCGATCTCGTGGGCCGTCTCGTCGTCGTCGACGAGCCGGCGGCACCAGCCGGCGAGGCGGGGGTAGAGGGCGGCGAACAGTTCGGACGCCGCCCTCTCTCGGGACCGTTTCAACGTTCTCCCGCAGAGGTGGACGCGGCGAAGACGATCACGTTGTCGCGGTACCCGGCACCGGTCCGGGGTCCGCCGCAGGTGATGAGACGCAGTTCGGGCCGGTCGACGTTCCCGTACACGGCCCCGGCCGGGAAGTCGGCCTTGTCGACCGTACGGACCTCGGTGACGGCGAAGGCCGCCGTGCCGCCGTTCTCCAGGCGCACCTCGACACGGTCACCCCGGCGCAGTTCCCCCAGCCGCCGGAAGACCCCGTCGCCGTACGAGCCGACCGTCACATGGCCGAGGAGCACCGACGGACCGGTCTGCCCCGGCGTCGGCGAGTGCTCGTACCAGCCGGCCCGGTCGTGCGCGGTGACAGGAGGCACCTGCACGGTGCCGTCCGGGGCCAGCCCCAGCCGCATGACGGGGGTGTCGACCCCGATCTCCGGTATCCGCAGCCGCACGGGGACCGAGGAACCGCTGTGCGGAGTCGACGGCTTGGCGGAGGACGGTGTACGGGAGGACGGCGTACGGGAGGACGGCGTACGGGAGGCGCCGTCGCTCTCCGCGGCGGTCCTCCCGCTCGTGGCCCCCGGGCCGCCGCACCCCGTGAGCAGCGTGGTCAGCGCCGCCGCGGTGAAGGCGCGCCTGGAGAGCGGGCTCACGCGCCGGTCGCCCGCCGACGCCGTACGAGGAGGACGGCCCCGCCGCCCAGCACGACGGCCGAGGCGGCGCCCCCGCCGACCAGCGCGCCCGAGCCGCCCGACCCGGACGAGGCCACACCGGTGTCGGGCGCCCCGCTGGGCACGACGGAGACCTGGTCCGACGGCCCGGTCGGCGCCTCGGTCGGGGCCGCGCTCGGGACGGCGGAGGCGTCCGGCGCCTCGCTCGGTACAGGTGAGGCGCTCGGGACGGTGGTGGCGCTCGGGACGGGGCTCGGGGTCGCGGTCTCGTCGGCGAACGCGGGGACCGCGCCCGCCAGTACGGCGGTGCACGCGAGGACCAGGGCACTGAGGCCGGTTCGGCGCATCAATCGCTCTCTTTCGTCGGTCCGCCCGCGGGGTGCGGGGCGGATCGTGCGGAGAGACGAGGCAGCGACACGGCAGGTTGTAAAGAGATGGCAAAGCCGTCGGAGAGGTTGGCTGCACCCGGACTGGTGGGCTGCCGCCGGACTGGTGGGCTGCCCCCGGACTACAACCCCACGATGGCGTTCCACCGCTTCGCGAACCCCACCCGCTCCTTCGCCGTGATGTCCCGCGCGATCACGAGCCGCTCGCGCATCTCGTCGTCGGGGAAGATCAGCGGGTTCTCGGCGAGTTCCGCGGTGTCCTTGTCGTCGGACGCGGCGAGGATCTCCCGGGCCGCCGGGACCGGGCAGACGTAGTTGACCCACGCGGCGAGCTCGGCGGCGACCTCGGGATCGTAGTAGTAGTCGATCAGCCGCTCGGCGTTGGCCTTGTGCAGGGCCCGGTCGGGGATCATCAGGGAGTCCGACCAGAGCTCCGCGCCCTCCTCGGGGACGACGAAGCGGATGTCGGGGTTGTCGGCCTGGAGCTGGATGACATCGCCGGAGTACGCCTGACAGGCCAGGACGTCTCCGGTGACGAGGTCCTTGGTGTAGTCGTTGCCGGTGAAGCGGCGGATCTGGCCGCTGCGGACATGGCGCTCGACCTGGTCGCAGACCTTGTCGAAGTCGGCCGCCTTCCACTTCCTGATGTCGACACCGTTGCCCTGCATGAGCAGCGCGAACGCCTCGTCGAGCCCGGAGAGCAGGGTCACCCGGCCCTTGAGATCGCTCGCCCAGAGATCGTCGACGCTACGGATCTCGCGGCCCAGCCTGCGGCGGTCGTACGCGATGCCGGTGATGCCCGACTGCCACGGCACCGTGAACTTGCGGCCCGGGTCGAAGGCGGGCGACCTCAGCAGCGGGTCCAGGTACTTCGTGACGTTCGGCTGGTTCGCGCGGTCCATCTCCTGGACCCAGCCGAGCCGGACGAACCGGGCGCACATCCAGTCGCTGATGACGATCAGATCGCGGTCGGTCTGCTGGTGGTTCATCAGCGCCGGGCTGATCTTGCCGAAGAACTCGTCGTTGTCGTTGATCTCCTCGACGTAGTCGACGGTGATCCCCGTCTTCTTCTCGAAGGCGTCCAGCGTCGGCCGCTTCGTCGAGTCGTCGTCGTCCGTGTCGATGTAGAGCGGCCAGTTCGCCCACGTCAGGCGCTTGTCGGTGGCCGACCGGTCGGCGACGGCACGGTCACCGGCGGACACGTACGCGGCGGGCACCCCGCACCCGGCGAGGGCGCCCAGCGCCGCGCCACCGCCGAGTGCGCGCAGCAGGGAGCGACGGGTGAGCTGGGGCTTCTGCAGTGGGAGGGCCATTCCGGCAGCATGCCGCGCGCACCTGTGGCCGGACAATCGACGCTGCGTCGAGCCGTGCGACAGGTAACGGACACCCTGTCGATCAGCCGCCGGGGAGCGGGGACGGAACAGCGCGGCCCCGGACGGTTCTCGAACCGTCCGGGGCCGCAACGCCGCAGAGGAAGTGCTACGCGTCCAACGACGTCATCACGTGCTTGATCCGCGTGTAGTCGTCGAACCCGTACCCCGACAGGTCCTTGCCGTAGCCGGACTTCTTGAAGCCTCCGTGCGGCATCTCCGCCACCAGCGGGATGTGCGTGTTGATCCACACGCACCCGAAGTCCAGCTTCTTCGACATCCGCATGGCCCGCCCGTGGTCCTTGGTCCACACGGACGAGGCCAGCGCGTAGTCGACCCCGTTGGCCCACTCGACGGCCTGGTCCTCGTCGGAGAAGGACTGGACGGTGATGACCGGCCCGAAGACCTCGTTCTGGATGATCTCGTCGTCCTGCTTCAGCCCGGACACGACGGTCGGCGCGTAGAAGTACCCCTTGTCCCCGACCCGGTGCCCACCGGCCTCGACCTTCGCGTGGGCCGGCAGCCGCTCGACGAACCCGGAGACCTGCTTCAGCTGGTTCGGGTTGTTGAGCGGGCCGAACAGCACGTCCTCGTCGTCCGGCTGCCCCGTCTTCGTCTCGGCGGCGGCCTTCGCGAGCGCCTGCACGAACTCGTCGTGGATGCCCTCCTGCACGAGGACGCGCGTCGCGGCCGTACAGTCCTGCCCGGCGTTGAAGAAGCCCGCGACGGAGATGTCCTCGACGGCCTTGGCGATGTCGGTGTCGTCGAACACCACGACCGGCGCCTTGCCGCCGAGCTCCAGGTGCACCCGCTTGAGGTCCTTGGACGCGGACTCGGCGACGGACATGCCCGCACGCACGGACCCGGTGATGGAGGCCATCGCGGGGGTCGGGTGCTCGACCATGAGCCGGCCGGTGTCGCGGTCGCCGGTGACGACGTTGAAGACACCCTTGGGCAGGATCGAGCCGATGATCTCGGCCATGAGGACCGTCGAGGCCGGCGTGGTGTCCGAGGGCTTCAGCACGACCGTGTTGCCGGCCGCGATCGCCGGCGCGAACTTCCACACGGCCATCATCATCGGGTAGTTCCACGGCGCGACCTGCGCGCAGACACCGACCGGCTCGCGGCGGATGATCGAGGTCATCCCCTCCATGTACTCACCGGCCGAACGGCCTTCGAGCATGCGGGCCGCACCGGCGAAGAACCGGATCTGGTCCACCATCGGCGGAATCTCCTCGGACCGCGTGAGCCCGATCGGCTTGCCGGTGTTCTCCACCTCGGCCGCGATGAGTTCCTCGGCGCGCTCCTCGAAGGCGTCGGCGATCTTCAGGAGGGCCTTCTGGCGCTCGGCGGGGGTCGCGTCGCGCCACCCGGGGAAGGCGGCGGCGGCCGCGCCCATCGCGGCGTCGACGTCGGCCGCCCCGGACAGCGGCGCGGTGGCGTAGGCCTCGCCCGTCGCGGGATTGACCACCTCGGTGGTCCGTCCGTCAGCGGCGTCCCGGAACTCACCATCGATGTAGTTGCGCAGACGACGCAGTTCGGTGCTCACTGGCCGGCCTCCTGTGTCGGGTCGAACTGTCCATTGGTTGAGACACCCACCCTAATCACCTCACCCACGTTTTCAACACCCCTGATCGCACTGTGGCTGCGAAATCCGCAGCACTAACTCCCGTAAACAACGAATTTCATTGCTGTGGCCTTGCGAAACCATCGAGACGTCGTGCACAGTGAGGTCGTGGCCAGTCGAAGCGCAGAGCACAGGGACTCCCGCGAGTCCAGGAACGGCACTCCTCATCTGGATGCCGTCTCCCTCGCCATCATCGAACAGCTCCAGGAGGACGGCCGCCGGCCGTACGCCGCGATCGGCAAGGCCGTCGGCCTCTCCGAGGCGGCCGTGCGCCAGCGCGTCCAGAAGCTGCTCGACCAGGGCGTGATGCAGATCGTCGCCGTCACGGACCCGCTCACCGTGGGATTCCGGCGCCAGGCGATGGTCGGTATCCACGTCGAGGGCGATGTGGAGTCCGTGGCCGACGCGCTGACCTCCATGGCCGAGTGCGAGTACGTGGTGATGACCGCGGGCTCCTTCGACCTGATGGTGGAGATCGTCTGCGAGGACGACGACCACCTCCTGGAGGTCATCAACCGACGTATCCGCGCCATCCCCGGCGTGCGCTCCACCGAGAGCTTCGTTTATCTGAAGCTCAAGAAGCAGACCTACATGTGGGGAACCCGATAACCGTGAGGACCCGATAACCGTGAGCTCCAAGGACCTCAGCCAGACCGCGTACGACCACCTGTGGATGCACTTCACCCGCATGTCCTCGTACGAGAACTCCCCGGTCCCCACCATCGTCCGGGGCGAGGGCACCTACATCTACGACGACAAGGGCAAGCGCTACCTCGACGGTCTCGCGGGCCTGTTCGTGGTCCAGGCCGGCCACGGCCGCACCGAACTCGCCGAGACCGCCTTCAAGCAGGCGCAGGAGCTCGCGTTCTTCCCCGTGTGGTCGTACGCCCACCCGAAGGCCGTGGAACTCGCGGAGCGCCTCGCGCACGAGGCGCCGGGCGACCTCAACAAGGTCTTCTTCACCACCGGTGGCGGCGAGGCGGTCGAGACCGCCTGGAAGCTCGCCAAGCAGTACTTCAAGCTCACCGGCAAGCCGACCAAGTACAAGGTCATCTCCCGCGCGGTCGCCTACCACGGCACCCCGCAGGGCGCCCTGTCCATCACCGGCCTGCCGGCCCTCAAGGCCCCCTTCGAGCCGCTCGTCCCGGGCGCGCACAAGGTCCCGAACACCAACATCTACCGCGCCCCGATCCACGGCGACGACCCCGAGGCCTACGGCCGCTGGGCCGCCGACCAGATCGAGCAGCAGATCCTCTTCGAGGGCCCGGACACCGTCGCCGCCGTCTTCCTGGAGCCGGTGCAGAACGCCGGCGGCTGCTTCCCGCCGCCGCCCGGCTACTTCCAGCGGGTGCGCGAGATCTGCGACCAGTACGACGTGCTGCTCGTCTCGGACGAGACGATCTGCGCCTTCGGCCGCCTCGGTACGACGTTCGCCTGTGACAAGTTCGGTTACGTCCCGGACATGATCACCTGCGCCAAGGGCATGACCTCGGGCTACTCCCCGATCGGTGCCTGCGTCATCTCCGACCGCCTGGCCGAGCCGTTCTACAAGGGCGACAACACCTTCCTGCACGGCTACACCTTCGGCGGCCACCCGGTCTCCGCGGCGGTCGGCATCGCCAACCTCGACCTGTTCGAGCGCGAGGGCCTCAACCAGCACGTGCTCGACAACGAGGGCGCCTTCCGCGCGACCCTGGAGAAGCTCTACGACCTGCCGATCGTCGGCGACGTCCGCGGCAACGGCTTCTTCTACGGCATCGAGCTCGTCAAGGACAAGGCGACCAAGGAGTCCTTCACCGACGAGGAGACCGAGCGCGTCCTGTACGGCTTCCTCTCCAAGGCGCTGTACGACAACGGCCTGTACTGCCGTGCCGACGACCGCGGCGACCCGGTCGTCCAGCTCGCCCCGCCGCTGATCTCCAACCAGGAGACCTTCGACGAGATCGAGCAGATCCTGCGCGCCACGCTCACGGAGGCGTGGACCAAGCTGTAGCCCCTCCGGCGGCCCTGGGCCCGGGGTGCACCCGTCCGAGTGACAAGGGTGTGCCCCGGGCCGCGTGCTGTCCGGGGTCGTGGCCCCCGCTCCCTAGCGTGCCTGGTAACCGATCGGCCCTGTCTTCGTTCCCCCGCACGGGGGATCACTCGCAGGGAAAACGGATCAGAACGAGGTGTACGCGTATGCAGGCCCCGCCCGACAACGACGTTCTCTGGGCGCGCGCCCTGCACTTCACCTACAAGGACGGCTCCCCCGGCCTCGGCGGTGTCTCGATCGGCGTCCAGGAGGGCGAGATCCTCGCCGTCGGCGGTCCGCGCGGCAGCGGCAAGACCACGCTCCTGCACTGTCTGTCGGGTCTGGTCCCGGCCCAGCGCGGCGAGGTCTGGTTCAACAGCGTGCCGGTCCACACCATGGGCCCGATGACCCGTGAGCGCCTGCGCCGCGACCGCTTCGGCTGGATCGACCCGACGCCGGTCCTGGTCCCCGAGCTGAACGTCTGGGAGAACGCCGCGCTCCCGCTGATGCTCCGCGGCACCAGCCGCCGTCGCGCCAAGACGGCCGCCCTGGAGTGGCTGGAGCGTCTCGACATCGGCGACAAGACCCGCAGGCGCCCGCACGAACTGCACCAGGCGGAGCGCCAACGGGTCTGCATCGCGAGGGCGTTGGCCCCGGCTCCGACGGTGCTGTTCGCGGACGAACCGACGGCCCCCCTGCACCGCACGGACCGGGCCCACGTCCTGCGCACCCTGACCACCGCGGCCCGCTCGCACGGCATCACCGTGGTCCTGGCGACCCATGACGCGCAGACGGCGGCCCTGGCCGACCGTACGGTCTCGCTCCTGGACGGCCGACGGGTGAACACGGTCCACCTCCCCCCGGTCGCCGAGTCGGAAGGCCGGGCCGCGTGCTCGCTCTCCGTCTGACCCGCGGCGCCAAGCCGGCCGTACAGCTGCGCCGCCTGCTGGTGGCCATGGCGGCGGCGGGCACGGGCTTCCTCCTGCTGTGCACCCTCGGCTACGCGATCAGCCACCCGGACGACCCGGCGGGCTCGCTGCTGCGCCTGGCGTGGTGCCTGACCCCACTGGCGGCGACGGTCTACTTCGCGGTGGCGGTGGCCCGGACGGACCCCGGCACCCGCCCCCGCCCCGGCCTCGCGGCGATCGGTCTGGGCCCGGCCCGTCTGATGGCGATCTCGTCCGCGACCACGGCTCTGTCCTGCACGCTGGGCTCGATGCTGGCCCTGCTCTTCTTCCTCCATCTCCGGGGCGACCTGACGGGGATGCCCTTCGACGGCGCGGCGGCGGAGTTCCTGGCGGCGGACGCCTCCTTGCCGCTGCCCGCCGCCCTGACCCTGCTGGGCCTGGTCCCGGCGATCGCGTCGGTCTCGGTGGCCCTGGTGAACCGCCCGAAGGACAGCCGTACGGCCGCGACCCGGCGGGCCGCACGGTCGTACGGCAGGTTCGGGGCGTACGGCAGGACGGGGGCGCGGGAGACCTTCGGCGCGTACGGAAGGTTCGGCTCGCAGCTCCGGCGCGGGGGCGCGGCCGAGGATCAGCCGGCACCGGCGGACGACCCCGCCTCCGCGGAGACCCTCGCCCCGGAGAACCAGCCCCACGATCCGGAC
>NZ_JABERD010000264.1 GCF_013044505.1 Streptomyces sp. S3(2020)
GGTGGGAGGCCGGGGGCCTCGATGGGAGGGGCGGCGCGGCTTCGCGGGTCCTACGACGCCGTCGCCCTGGCAGGCCTGCCGTAGGCCGTACTGGTTCCGGCGTGGCTGGCCGGGTCACCTCGCCGCCCCTCATGTACAGCAGTGGCTGCGGCTGGGCCGCGACTCCCGCGACCCTCGCCCCGTGGCTGTCGGTCGCGGTGCTCGTGCCGGTGTACGGCCGGGCCGCACCCCCTGACGGCGGAACGCGGGGCTGACACCCGTAAGGAGCCGGGTTCTACGGCAAAGTCCCTGGTCAGCGCTGCCGCGGCGGGACGCTCCCGCGGGTACGGGCGGTGTGATCGGTTGCGGGGTGTCGGGACGGTTCCCACCGTGGGCGCTAGAGCAGCTGCTTTCCGCGCGTCGAAAGGAACTCCATGCGCGCCCTAGTCTCCCGCGGTCTCCTCGTGCCGCCCCTGATCTGTGCCGCGCTGATCCTCGGACCGGCCGGCACCGCCGCCGCCGTCGGCGACGCGGGCCGAGAGGTGCCGGGCCTGAGCATCAGCGAGGCCGCCCCGCACTCCGCCGCCGGGACGGACACGCTCCTCGACCACGACGACGCGCTGGCGCCCCTCCTCGACACGGTCGCCGACGTCGGTGAGCTGGACGGCACCCGGCTCGACGCGGAGGCGGCGGCCGCGTACGCGGAGGAGCTGCGGGCCTGGAACGCCACTGTCCAGGAGCGGCTGAGGAACCTGGACAGCCCCGCCGACCGGTCCATGACCCGGGCGGCCGACCCCGTGGCTGACCTGCTGTCCTCGCTCACGTCCGCGGTCCAGGGCCTGATCAGCGCGTTGACCTCGCTCGACCTCGGCGGAGTGCTGAGCGCGGTCACCGGCCTGCTGTCCCCGGTGCTGGGACTGGTCACCGGTCTCCTCGGCGGTCTGCCGCCGCTGCCGGTGCCGCCCGTGGTGTAGACGGCTTCACCGGCCGGGCCGCTCGGAATCTCCGGGCGGCCCGGTCGCGTGCGTTCGCCCGCATCAGCCGACGCCCGCATCAGTCGACGCCCCCGTCAGCCGACGCCCGCATCAGTCGAGGTCCGCGTCAACCGACCTCTGCGGCGAACGCCCCGTACGCACCCTCGTCGAAGAGGACGAACCTGACCTCCTCGACCTCGGTCTGCGCGGCCCGTACCGTCGCCACGGCGATGCGGGCGGCGTCCTCCATCGGCCAGCGGTAGACGCCGGTGGAGATGGCGGGGAACGCGACGGTGCGGGCGCCGAGTTCGTCGGCGACGCGCAGCGATTCGCGGTAGCAGGAGGCCAGCAGGTCGGAGCGGTCCTCGGATGGGCTGAACACTGGTCCCACGGTGTGGATCACCCAGCGGGCGTGCAGATTCCCCGCCGTGGTCGCGACGGCACGGCCCGTCGGCAGGCCTTTGCCGTGGTGCGAGGCGCGGAGCCTGCGGCAGTCGTCCAGGATCGCCGGACCCCCGCGGCGGTGGATGGCGCCGTCGACTCCTCCGCCGCCCAGCAGCGAGGAGTTCGCCGCGTTGACGATGGCGTCAGCGGTCTCGCCGGTGATGTCGCCCTGGACGAACGTGATGGTGGTCATGTCTGCCTTCCTCGTGCCCGGCGCGCCCTCATGTCTGCCGCAGCCTCCGCCACACGGCCTTCGCCGCGTTGTGCCCGGACATGCCGTGCACTCCCGGGCCCGGCGGGGTGGCGGACGAGCAGATGAAGACGGCCGGGTGCGGGGTGCCGTACGGCGACAGGGAGAGCTTGGGGCGCAGCAGGATCTGTAGTCCGCTGACCGCTCCGGAGCCGATGTCGCCGCCGACATAGTTGGCGTTGCGGGCGGCCAGTTCGGGCGGCCCGGCGGTCGCGCGGGCCAGGACCAGGTCGCGGAACCCCGGGGCGAAACGCTCCAGTTGGCGCTCGATGGCGTCGGTGAGGTCCCCGGTCCAGCCGCTGGGGACATGGCCGTAAGCCCAGAAGACCTGCTTGCCCTCGGGGGCCCGGGTGGGGTCGACCACGCTGGGCTGCACGGTGATCATGAATGGTCTGTCGGGGGCCCTGCCCTCCCGGGACGCCGCGCGCAGGGCGGTGCCGATCTCGGCGGCGTTCGCGCCGATCTGCACGGTCCCGGCGGTGCGGGGCTCCGGCGCGGTCCAGGGCACCGGGCCGTCGAGCGCGTAGTCGACCTTGAACACGCCGGGGCCGTAGCGGTAGTTGTCGTAGTAGCGGCCGAAGCCGGCGATGCGGGCCAGCGCGGTGGGCGAGGTGTCGAAGATGTAGGCGCGGGCGGGCGGCAGGTCGTCGAGGCGCTTGACCTCGTAGTCGGTGTGGATGACGCCGCCGAGGTCCTTGAGGTAGGCCGCGAGGGCGTCGGAGATGGACTGGGAGCCGCCCCGGGCGACGGGCCAGCCGCGGGCGTGCGCGGCGAGCGCGAAGACCAGGCCGACGGCGCCGGTGGCGAAGCCGGAGAGGGGCGCCATGACATGCGCGACGAGACCGGCGAACAGTGCCTTGGCGCGCTCGTCGCGGAAGCGGCGCAACAGCCAGGTCGACGGGGGCAGACCGACGAGGCCGAAACGGGCGAGGGTCACCGGGTCGCGGGGCAGCGCGGTCAGCGGCAGCGACATGAAGTCCCGGACCAGGGTGTCCCATCGGGGCAGGAACGGCTCGACGAGCCTGCGGTACGCCCCCGCGTCGTGCGGCCCGAACGAGGCGGCCGTCTCGGCGACCGAACGGGACAGCACGGCGGCGGTGCCGTCGGTGAAGGGGTGGGCCATGGGGAGGTCGGCGTGCAGCCACTCCAGGCCGTACCGCTCCAGCGGAAGGGCGCGGAACGCGGGCGAGTTGATGCCCAGGGGGTGGGCCGCGGAGCACGGGTCGTGCCGGAAGCCCGGCAGGGTGAGTTCCTCGGTGCGCGCTCCCCCGCCGACGCTGTCGCGTGCCTCGAAGAGGGCCACGGAGAAGCCGCGGCGGGCCAGCTCCACGGCAGCGGTCAGTCCGTTCGGTCCCGCACCCACCACGCATGCGTCAAGCATCGACGGCACCTTCGGACCCCTTCGTCAGCCGATGGCCACTGGATCAGGATATGACGGGGCACCGTCAGTCCCGGGTCGCGGGGGAGTCGAGCGCAGCCGGTGTCCGCACGGTCACCGACGGTGGCGAGCTGTCGGCGGCGCACCGTCGGTCACCACGGGTGGCGCCTCAGCCACCCTCACCCACGCACCCTCACCCCTGCACACACCCCCCGCCTCAGACGCCGCCCGCGAGCAACCCCACGATCCGCCGCGCCGTCGCCGCGTCCCGTGCCGTGGTGAACGGCAGGGCGTTGCCGCCGGTGATGCGGAACGGCTCGCCGCTGAGTGTCAGATGGGCACCGCCCGCCTCCTCGACGAGGAGCAGCCCCGCCGCGTGGTCCCAGGCCGCCTCCCAGGAGAAGGCGGTGCCGTCCAACTGGCCGCGGGCGATGGCGAGATACTCCAGACCCGCGGAACCGCAGGCGCGAGGGGCGATGCCGTCCGTCCACAGCCCCAGCAGGGCGCGCTTCTGCTCGTCCGTCGTGTAGTCCGGGTGGGAGGTGGCCACTTCGAGGTCCCGGCCGGGCTGCGGCGGTCCGGCGAACAGTCGCTCGCCGTCGAGGAACGCGCCCTGGCCCCGTATGGCGGTGGCGAGTTGGTCACGGGCGGGCGCGTAGATCCACGAGGCGCGCAGCACGCCGCCCTGGGCGAGCGCGACCAGGGTGCTGAAGCCGTCCTCCCCGCGCACGAACTGCCGTGTCCCGTCGACCGGGTCGACGATCCAGACCGGGGCGTCGCCCCGTATCGCCTCGTACGAGGCCGGGTTGGCGTGCACCGCCTCCTCGCCGACCACGACGGAGCCGGGCAGGAGAGCGACGAGCGCCTCGGTGAGGTGCTGCTCGGCCAGCCGGTCGGCGTCCGTCACCAGGTCGTGCGGCCCGCTCTTCTCGTCGACCTCGTGCGCGGCGAGCTGACGGAAGCGGGGCATGATCTCGGCCGCGGCGGCCTTGCGGACCGCTTCCTCCACGTCGGCCGAGTGGCGGGCGAGAAACTCGTCGATGGTTTCCATGTCTTCGATCATGACTCCATGAGAGCACGCCCCACTGACAATCCCCACCCGATAGGTGGACTGTGGGTGGAATCACGCTGAATACCGGGATATAGGAGCACCGGCCGGGAGCGACACCGACGCCGTACCCAGGCGCCGCAGCCTCAGACGACCGCCATGAACTCAAACGACCGAGATGAACTCAGCGCCCCACCGCATACCCCTGCATCCCCCGCGGATTCGCCGCCGCCGAGAGGATCCCCGTCCCCGGGTCCCGGGCGACCGCGCACAGCCGCCCCTCCGACCAGGCGTCGCCGACCGTCACGTCGTGCCCGCGCCGCCGCAACTCCTCGACGACCCCGGCGTCCGTGCGGGCTTCCACCGTCACGCTGCCCGGCCGCATGCCGCGCGGGTAGAAGGACCCGGGGAAGCTGTCGTTGTGCCAGTTGGGCGCGTCGATCGCACCCTGGAGGTCGAGGCCCCCGCGCACCGCCGGGCGCAGCGCGACGGCGAGGAAGAAGTGCAGCTGCCACTGGTCCTGCTGGTCCCCGCCGGGCGTGCCGAAGGCCATGACGGGCACGCCGTCGCGCAGTGCGATCGACGGCGTGAGGGTGGTCCGGGGGCGGCGGCCCGGCGTCAGCGAGTTAGGCAGGCCGTCCTCCAGCCAGGTCATCTGGAGCCGGGTGCCGAGCGGGAAACCCAGTTCGGGCACGACGGGGTTGGACTGGAGCCAGCCGCCGCTGGGTGTGGCGGCGACCATGTTGCCCCAGCGGTCGACGACGTCGAGGTGGCAGGTGTCGCCGCGGGTGGTGCCGTCGGCGGCGACGCCGGGCTCGCCCGGCACCGGGGAGGCCGGGCTCTTGGCGACGGTGGGCTCCCCCGCCCCCATGGGGCTGAAGCCGGGGTCGTCCGAGGTGACCACGTGCGCGTGCGCGGACAGCCTTGGCGCGCGACCGCCGGGGCTGCCGGGCCGCAGTTCGTACGAGGCCTTGTCGCCGACCAGGGTCCGCCGTCCCGCGTTGTAGGCGTCCGAGAGCAGTTCGTCGAGCGGGACCTCGGCCGCGTCGCCGTACCAGGCCTCCCGGTCGGCCATGGCGAGCTTGCAGCCCTCGATCAGCAGGTGGACGTAGTCGGCGGACCCGTATGCGGGCAACTCCGCCGGTAGGAGGGCGAGTTGCTGGAGGAGCGCCGGGCCCTGGCTCCAGGGCCCGGCCTTGCAGAGCGTCCACCCTTTCCAGTCGTACGTCGCCGGGGTCTCGTAGGTCGCGGACCACCCGGCGAGGTCGTCGGCCGTCAGCGTGCCGGCGTGCCGCTCGCCGCTGGTGTCCATGGTGGGTCGCTGTGCCTGCCGTACGAGCGCCTCGCCGATGAACCCGGCCCGCCAGGTCTCCCGCGCCGCCTCGATCTGCGCGACCCGGTCGCCCGCCGTGTCGACCTCGGCGAGCAGTCGCTTCCAGGTGGCGGCCAACGCGGGGTTGCGGAACAGCTCGCCGGGCCGGGGCGCCCGTCCGCCCGGCAGATAGATCTCCGCCGACGAGGTCCACTCGGTCTCGAACAGCTCGCGGACGGTCTCGACGGTCGCCCCGATGTTCTCCACGGGCGCGTGCCCGTCCTCGGCGTACCTGATGGCGTACTGGAGCACCTCGGCGAGGGACTTGGTCCCGTGATCGCGGAGCAGGAGCATCCAGGCGTCGAAGGCGCCGGGGACGGCGGCCGCGAGGGGGCCCGTTCCGGGGACGAGGTCCAGCCCGAGCCCCTTGTAGTGCGCGACGGAGGCCCCGGCCGGGGCGACGCCCTGCCCGCAGAGCACCCGTACCTCACCGTCCGCCGGGGCGAGCAGGATCGGTACCTCCCCGGCGGGCCCGTTGAGGTGCGGCTCGACGACGTGCAGCACGAACGCGCCCGCCACGGCCGCGTCGTAGGCGTTGCCGCCGCTCTCCAGCACGGCCATCGCCGACTGCGAGGCGAGCCAGTGGGTGGAGGACACCATGCCGAAGGTGCCGCTCAAGGTGGGACGAGTCGTGAATCGCATACCTGTCCTCGGTGTTCGGGTACATCGACGGGCCTGTGCCAGAGCGAAACGGGCCCGCGGGGAGAATCTGGGGCGCGCCACCGACCGTCACCACCTGGTCGGCCGTGCTCGGAAGCCCGGCAGGGTGAGCTCCTCGGTGCGCGGGGGCCTCGGGGTGGGCCGGGTGGTGAACACGGGCGGGCTCCTCGCTGCGGGGGCGGCGCTGCGCATGATCGTACGAAGGAGGCCGTGCGGGCCGTGTGCCCGTCGTGTGGAGATGTCCGCTCATCCCCACCGCTCTCCCCACCGGGATTCACTCGCGCGCCCGTACCAACCCCGACTCATAGGCGAACACGACCAGTTGGGCCCGGTCCCGCGCTCCCAGTTTCGTCATCGCGCGGCTGATGTGCGTCTTGACCGTGAAGGGGCTGATGACCATGTGCGCGGCGATCTCCTCGTTGGTCAGCCCCCGCGCGGCCAGGGCCGTCACCTCGCGTTCGCGAGGGGTGAGGCACTCCAGGCCGGGGGCCGTGGCGCGGTCCGGGGGTCTGGAGACGAACTCGCCGATCAGGGTGCGGGTGACCGACGGCGACAGCAACGCCTCGCCGCCCGCCACCACTTCGATCGCCTGCAGCAGGTCCGCCGGGTCCGTGTCCTTCAGCAGGAAGCCGCTGGCGCCCGCGCGCAGGGCCTCGAAGACATAGCTGTCGTGGCCGTAGTTGGTGAGGATGACCACGCGTACACCGGCGAGTGAGGGGTCCGCGGCGATGTGGCGTGTCGCCTCGATGCCCGTCATCACCGGCATCTGTACGTCGACCAGCGCGATGTCGGGTACCTCGGCCCGCACCAGCGCCAGGCCCTGTTCCCCGTCGGCCGCCTCGCCGACCACCTCGATGCCGTCCTCGGCGTCCAGCAGGGCCCGGAAGCCGGCCCGCATCAGCGCCTGGTCGTCGACGAGCGCCACCCGGATCATCCGGCCTCCCCCACCGGCAGTTCGGCGCGCACCGCGAAGCCGCCCCCGGTGCGCGGTGCCGCGTGCAGGGTCCCGCCGAGCGCCGTCACCCGCTCCCGCATGCCGGTCAGTCCGATGCCGGGTGCGAAGGGCCGGTCCGGCGCGGCGTTCCCGTCGTCCTCCACGGCCACCGTCACCTGGCGCTCCCCGTAGGCGAGCCGCACTCGCACCTTGGCCGGCCCGGCATGCCGGGCCGCGTTCGTCAGCGCCTCCTGGACGGTGCGGTACACCGCTTTCTCGACCGTCGCGCCCAGTTCGCACTCCTCGCCCGTCACCGTCAGGTCCACCGCGAGTCCGGCGGCTCGCGCACGCTCCACCAGCAGTGCGGGCGTGCCGACGACCTCGTCGGTGCGCAGGACCTCCAGCGTGGACCGCAGTTCCCGCATGGCCTCGCCGCTCGCCTCCTGGATGGCCAGCAGGGCGGGCGGTATCTCCTCGCCCCGTTTGCGGGCGAGGTGCACCGCGACGCCCGCCTGGAGCTTGACGATCGAGATGCTGTGCGTGAGGGAGTCGTGCAACTCCCGGGCGATCCGCAGGCGTTCCTCACCGGCCCGGCGCAGCGCCGCCTCCTCCCGGGTGCGTTCCGCCTCCAGGGCGCGCTGTTCGGTCTGGCGCAGATACGCCTGCCAGTTGCGGTCGGCGAGGCCGGTCACCGCGGCGAACAGGAACCAGCCCGCGAGCAGCGCCGCGTTCTCCACGACGTCCCGGGTCGCCGGGCCCGTCGCCACGTACGCCGCCAGGTACAGCCCGCTCGCCAGGAGAGCCCAGCCTCGGTGCCCGACCCTGGCCGCCGTGTGCACGGCGGCCAGGACGGGGAGGGCGGCCGGCAGTCCGGGCTGCGCGTGCAGGACGTAGGCGGCGCCGAAGGCGGTCGAGACGGCCAGTACCGCCCGTGGGGCGGCCCGGTAGAAGCCCAGCGCGGCCGAACTGACCGCCACCAGCCCGTAGTCCAGCCATCCCATGTCCCCGTCGAAGGCGACCGTGGTCATCGCCAACGCGCCGACCACGACCGCCAGCGCCGCGTCGGCGAACCTGCTCTCTGTGACCATGTGCCCGCCCATGTCCGCACAGTAGAGGCCCGCGCCGACACCCGCGTCAGCCCTGTGGACAACTCTGCGACTACTCCCCCCGTAGTACACCGGGGGCTCGTCCCGCCCGGCCGACGCAGCGTCAACTCCCTTCGGACGTACGACGACCGCGGGCGCCGGCCCGGCGCACCATGCTGTCCATGTCCACACCCTTCCGCTACACCGAGCCACAGTCGCCCAAGGCGGCCACCGGTCGCGTCGCCGAGGTCTACGAGCAGCTCGCCCGTGAGTTCGGCATCGCCGAGCCGGTCACCTTCGTGGTCCTCTCCTCCGCCCCCGAACTCCTGGCCCCCGCCTGGGCGTTGATGCGCGAGTCGCTGATCGCGGGTCCCGGCAGCCGCACCGGCAAGGAGCTGGCGGCGCTCGGGGTGTCACTCGCCAACCGGTGCCCGTTCTGCGTGGACGCGCACACCATGCTGCTGCACGCCACCGGCGACCACGCCCTGGCCGAACGTCTCGCGCGCGGGGAGCGGCCCGAGGACGAGGAGCACGCGCGCGTGCTGGAGTGGGGGAAGCTGACCCGGGTACCGGGTGGCCTCGGCCCCGGACCGCATCCGTTCCCGGGCGGGCACGCCCCCGGCTACCTCGGCACCGCGCTCACCTTCCACTTCATCAACCGGATCGTGTCCGCGCTGGTGACCGAGAACCTGCTGCCGGGCAATGTCCAGCGGTTCCGCGCGGTCCGCAGCCTCGCGGGCCGCACGCTGGCCCGGACCGTACGCCGCCCGGCCCGCCCCGGCGCCGCACTCGCGCTGTTCGACCTCCCCGACCCCGGCGAGTCCCCCGCGTGGGCGGACGGCACGGCCGTCGGTCCCGCCTACGCGGCGCTGCTCAGGGCGGCCATGGCGGGTGGCGCCCTGCTCGACGCCGACGACCAGGACCTCGTGGAGGAGGTCATGCTGGACTGGGACGGAGCGCATCCGTCCCTCGCCCCCGACCCCTTCCCCGACCGGCGCGAGCGGCCCGGGGCCCGTCTCGCGCTGCTGGCCGCCCTCGCGCCGTACCGGATCACGGACGAGGACGTGGCCGCCTGGCGTCGTCCCGAACACACCGACGGTTGTCTGGTGCGCCTTGTCGCGTACGGGGCGTTCCTGGCGGTCGACCGGATCGAATCGGCGTTCACCCGCAACTCCGTGCGGACATAACGGGACACACGACGCGTCAGCGACGGGCCGCAGTCACCGCGCACACACGGAGCGAGTTGGCACTTCCGCCCCACAGGGAGTCGTGTGACACTGGCGTCCCGTCCGCAGTTCGGACACCTTCCGCACCGTCCCCCACGGAAAAGTGCGCCTGTGCGTTCCCTTCCTCTGCCGCTCGCCCTGACCGCGCGTCTGTCCCCGGTCGTCGTGCTCGCCGCCGCCGGCTGGTCGCTCTCCTCCGCCCCGGCCCCGAGTGCCGACGACGACTCCGCGCCGAAGGGCGGCACCACGCAGTCCGCCTCGGCCCCGGCGACGGCGGCGGCCTCGAAGGCGTACGCCGCCTCCCCCTCGCCGTGCGGCAGCATCGCCACGAAGACCGTCAAGTCCCTGGTGCCGGGCGCCAAGACGGCCGGCAAGGAGATCCCGTCGACGGATACGCAGCTCCGCCGCACCTGCTCCTGGAACGCCCTCAAGGGGTACGACTACCGCTGGCTCGACGTGTCCTTCGAGATCATGGACTCGGACGAAGCGGCGCAGAAGTCGTACAAGGAACGTACCGAGGAGAAGAGCGGCGGAGGGGACGTTCCGGGCCTGGGTGACCAGGGCTACTCGGTCGTGAACCTCACCACCGAGGACAAGCAGCAGACCCGCGAGGGCACGGTCGTCGTGCAGGCCTCCAACGCCCTGGTGATCGTCACCTACAACGGCAGCGACTTCGAGTCGAAGAAGGCGCCCGACACGGACGTGATCAACAAGGGTGCCATCAAGGCGGCGAAGGACGCGGTGGCAGCACTGGAGGGCGGCCGGTAGAACCGGCCGCCCTCCAGTGCTGAAAAGACCCGTCAGGCCTTGATGCCCTCCTGCGCTCTGCCCTTCGGCAGCATCAGCGCGACGTACAGCAGCAGTGAGGCGCCCAGGCCCACGGCCCAGCCGTAGTCGGCCAGCGGCTTGAGGAACGGAATCAGACCGTCGGTCGGGAACGGTCCCGTCTTGGTCCCGTCCGCGCCGACGGCCGAGTGCGATCCGCCGACCGCGAGGAGGCCGCCGACCAGGAAGGCGGCGATCGCCCGCCAGTTCCAGCCGTTGGAGTACCAGTAGCGTCCGCCGGGCGTGTACAGGTCCGCCAGGTGCAGAACCGTCTTCCGCACGATCCAGTAGTCGGCGATGAGGATGCCCGCGACCGTGCCGAGCAGACCGCCGACCACGCCGAGCCAGGTGAAGATGTAGAACTCGGGCGTGGAGATCAGCTTCCACGGGAAGATCAGGATGCCGACGACACCCGTGATCAGCGCGCCCGTGCGGAAGTTGATGAGCTTCGGAGCCAGGTTCGCCAGGTCGTACGCCGGTGAGACGACGTTCGCCGCGATGTTCACGGAGATGGTCGCCACGAGGACGATGATCAGCGCGAAGAGCAGACCGAAGGCGTTGTCCGCCTTGGCGGCCAGCTCGACCGGGTCCCAGATCGCCGTGCCGTAGACGACCTCGGAGCCGGAGGTGACCAGCACGGCGAGGATCGCGAACAGCGTCATCGTCGTGGGCAGTCCGAGGGACTGTCCCCAGGTCTGTGCCTTCTGGCTGGCACCGAAGCGTGTGAAGTCGGGGATGTTGAGCGACAGCGTCGCCCAGAAACCGATCATGCCCATGAGCGACGGGAAGAAGACCGGCCAGAAGTCCGGGCCCCAGCCCAGCTTGGACGGCTGGTCGAGCAGCGCGCCGAAGCCGTCCGCCTTGACCGCGATCCAGATCAGCAGCACGAGCGCGCCGACGATGACGAAGGGCGCGGCCCAGTTCTCGAAGTGCCTCAGGAAGTCCATGCCGCGGTAGATGATGGCGATCTGGAGCGCCCAGAAGAGCAGGAAGCACAGCCACAGCGGCCACGGGTTGCCGGCGATCTGTCCCGCGTTCTCCCAGTGCCCGCCGGTGAGCTTGGAGCCCAGCGCGAAGATGCCGCTGCCGCCGATCCAGGTCTGGATGCCGAACCAGCCGCAGGCCACGGCCGCCCGGATCAGTGCCGGGATGTTGGCGCCGCGCAGCCCGAAGGAAGCGCGGGCCAGGACCGGGAAGGGGATGCCGTACTTGGGTCCGGCGTGCCCGGTGGCCAGCATCGGGAGCAGCACGATGATGTTGGCCAGGGCGATCGTGAAGACGGCCTGCTTCCAGTCCATGCCGAGCGCGACCAGGCCCGAGGCCAGGGTCCAGCTGGGGATGCAGTGGGCCATGGAGATCCACAGGGCCGCGAAGTTGTACGTCGTCCACTTGCGCTCGGCGACCGGTACGGGACGCAGGTCCTCGTTGGCGAAGGGACTGTCGGCGGGGTAGGCCCCGGGGCTGAGTTCGATCCGGCCGTCGGGGCCGGCGGACTGGGATATCGGCGACCCCGTGGGGACTGTGTCGGTCATGGGCAGGCCAATCAGTAAGAGCGGGACGGGATAGGCCGTGCGGGGGCCGGCGGGGCCGGGGAACGGAGGGTGCCTGGG
>NZ_JABERD010000265.1 GCF_013044505.1 Streptomyces sp. S3(2020)
GTGGCGGGGGCGGCCTCGCGGTCCGGGGTGCGGTCGGGGGTGCCGTACGCCGTGGCCGTCGCCGTGTCCGCCAGGTCCCAGATCACCGTCAGCCGGTCGCTCTCGTCGCCGTCGTTCACGCCGTCCGCCATGGGGCCGTAGAAGTCGACGAGGTACTCGGTGCCGGTGGCGCCCAGCTTGGCCAGGTTGAAGCGGGCGTTGCGGCCGACCAGGGGGTCGAAGGTCCAGCGCATGGTGCGGGCGCCGCGCTCCAGGGCCCAGGCCCGCTGCGCCTGCTTCACGACGTGTCCGAGCCCCTGGTCCGCGGCGGCCACCAGCGAGTAGGTGTCCCCGGGTGGGCCGAGCACGGCGACGGAGGCTCCCGCGAGCCGTTCGCCGTCGTACATGGCGTGCACGGCGCCGCCCGCGTGGACCAGGCTGTGCAGCACCTCCGCCGGGTAGGGCGGCGCGCTGCGGAGCGTCTGCCAGACGTCGCTGAAGTAGTCGGTCACGGCCGCGAGCCCGGCGACGTCGTGAACGGAACGGGTGGTGACTGCTGCGGTCATGGAACGAGTCTCGGAGCCGGCGGACCGCCCCGGGTTGTGC
This sequence comes from Streptomyces sp. S3(2020), assembly GCF_013044505.1. Lineage (GTDB taxonomy): Bacteria > Actinomycetota > Actinomycetes > Streptomycetales > Streptomycetaceae > Streptomyces. The sequence continues at coordinate 586 of NZ_JABERD010000265.1, forward strand.
ACCCGGACAACGGATGCGTACGTTCCTTTGGAGATCGGACAATCTGGAGGAGCCCATGGACGCCTGCACCCTCGGCGACCTGCTGGACGTCATCGGCGGCCCCTCCGTCCGGCTGCACACCGCGCCCGCCGCCGGGCTCACCGCCGCGGTCACCGAGGCGCTGCTGTACGACGCGCACGCCCCGCTCCCGCACGCGCCGGGCGCCCTGCTGCTGGCGGTCGGGGTGCGGGCGGCCGCCGCCGGGCCGCTGGCGAGGGCCGCCGCGGCGGCCGGGATGACCGGACTGGTCGTCCGCGGCGAGGGCGGTCCGGTCGGCGAGGCCGAGGCGCACGGCATCGCCCTGCTGTCGGTCGACGAGGACGCGGCCTGGCACCACGTGCATCTGCTGCTGGCGTCGGCGATCGGCGCGCGGCCGGTGTCCTCGGCGGGCGGCCACGGGGATCTCTTCGCGCTCGCGGACGCCATCGCCGCGGCGACCGGCGGGGCGACCGCCGTGGAGGACCCGCGGCAGCGGATCCTCGCCTACTCCACCGTCCCCGGCCAGCCCGTCGACGAGGACCGCCGGCAGGGCATCCTCGGCCTCCAGGTGCCGGGCAGCCCGGAGAACAGCGGGCAGTACCGGGTGCTGTTCGCGGCCCCCGGTCCGGTACGGCTGCCCGCGCTGCGGGACGGCGACCTGCCGCGTCTCGCGGTCGCCGTGCGGGCGGGCGGCGAGACGCTGGGCTCGGTCTGGGTGGTCGACGACGGCACGCTCGCGCCGGACGCCGAGGAGACCCTCACCCAGGGCGCGTCCACGGCCGCGCTGCTGCTGCTGAGGGCCCGGGCCGCCCAGGAGCTGGCCCGCCACCAGAACAGCGACCTGCTGCGCCGCCTCCTCGACGGCACGGCGGACGCGTCGACGGCCGGACCCCGGCTGGGACTTCAGGGTGCGGTGCGGGTGGCCGCCTTCGTGCTGGACGCGGCGAGCCTGCCGGACACGGAGCAGACCGGACTGCGGCTCCTGGACGTCGTACGGCTCCAGTGCGAGGCGCGTTACGGGCGGCACGCGTGTGTGCTGGTCGACGGGGTGGTGTACGCGCTGTTGCCGGCGCCCGGGGAGCGGCACCGGCGGCTCGCCGAGGACATCGTGGCGCGGGCCGGGCAGGCGCTGCGGGTGCCGGTGCGGGCCGCGTTGGGCGAGGTGGTGCCGGACGCCGGGGAGGTCGCGGCCTCCCGGGCGGACGCCGATCTGGTGCTGCGGGTCCTCGGGCCGGATCTGCCGGTGGCGACGGTCGACGAGGTGCGCGCCCGGGTCACCCTCCTGCGGCTCACCGAAGTGCTCGGCGAGCGGCGGGAGTTGAGCGCGGGCGCGTGGCGGCGGGTGCTGGCGTACGACGGCGAGCACGGCACGGACTACGCGCGCACCCTGGTCAGCTGGTTCGACGCGGGCTGTGACATGGCGGGCGCGGCGAAGCTGCTCGCCGTCCATCCGAACACCTGCCGCTACCGGCTGAAGCAGGCCCAGCAGCACGTCGGGATCGACCTCGACGATCCCGACGAACGGCTGGTGCTGTGGCTTCAGTTGAGAACCCTGGCCAGGCTCAGAGGAGCCATTTCCTGAGCCGCTCCTCGCATGCGCGCAGCTGCTCGACGGGCACGTACTCCCCCGCCGTGTGCGCCAACGAGGGGTCTCCGGGACCGTAGTTGAGCGCGGGCACCCCGAGCGCCGCGAACCGGGCGACGTCCGTCCACCCCAGTTTGGGCCGCGGCCGCGCCCCGAGGACGGCGAGGAGATCGCCGAGCCGGTCGAGGCCGGGCGGCGCCCCCGGCACGACTTCGGTGACCAGCACCTCGTACTCGGGGAAGAGGTCCCGCACGTACGCCTCCGCCTCCTCGGCGGAACGGCTCGGTGCGAAACGGGAGTTGACGGTGATCACGCACTCGTCCGGTACGACGTTGCCCGCCACCCCGGCCCGGACGGCGACCGCGCTCAGCCCTTCCCGGTACTCCAGGCCGTCGATCACGATCCGTTCGGGCGTGTGGTCGGCGAGCCGCTGGAGGACCGGCGCGGCGAGGTGGGCGGCGTTGACGCCCTTCCAGGCGCGGGCGGTGTGGGCCCGTGCCCCTCGGACGACGATGTCGGCGCTCAGCACGCCCTGGCAGCCGGCCTCGACACCCGCGTCGGAGGGTTCCATGAGGACGGCCAGATCGGCTTCGAGGAGGTCGGGGCGCGCCACCGAGATGCGGTGCAGTCCGTTGCGGTCGCCCTCGACCTCCTCGCACGCGTAGAAGACGTAGGTGAGGTCGTGGACGGGTGCGGTGACGGTCGCCGCGAGGCGCAGGGCGACGGCGACGCCGCCCTTCATGTCGCAGGCGCCGAGGCCGTGCACCCGGTCCTCGTGGAGCCGGGACGGCAGGTTCCCGGCGGCCGGGACGGTGTCCAGGTGGCCGGCGATGACGACCCGTCGCTCCCGTCCCAGGCCGGTCCGGGCGACGACGGAGTCGCCGACGCGCTCGACGGCGAGGTGGGGCAGGTCCCGCAGCGCCGCCTCCACCGCGTCCGCGAGCGGGCCCTCCCGCCCGCTCTCGGAGGGGACGTCGACGAGGGCGCGGGTGAGGTCGACGACGTCGGCGGCGAGGTCCAGGGAGGTCACTCGGCGGCCTCCTTGCCGAGCTTGGAGTGCCGGATGCCGTAGGTCCCGTAGATGAGGAGCCCGACCGCCATCCACACGCCGAACGCGATCCAGGTGTCGGAGCCCAGGCTGAACAGCATGTAGGCGCAGAAGCCCACGCCCAGCAGCGGTGTCACCGGTGCGAAGGGGACCCGGAAGGAGCGGGGCGTGTCGGGGCTGCGGCGGCGCAGCAGCACGACGGCGAGGTTGACCAGCATGAAGGCGAAGAGGGTGCCGATGCTGGTGGCGTCGGCGAGGCTGCCCAGCGGGACGAGGGCGGCGAGCACGGCGATGAAGGAGGAGACGATGACCGTGTTGGCGCGCGGGACGCCGGTGCGCGGGTGGACCTTGGCGAACAGCGGCGGCACGAGGCCGTCCCGGGACATCGCGAAGAGGATGCGGATCTGCCCGTACTGGACGGTGAGGACCACGCTGGTGGTGGCGATGACGGCTCCGGCGGAGAGCAGGATCGGCCAGAGGCTGCCCCCGCCGACGGCCTGCACGAGGACCTCGCTGAGGGTGGCCTCGGTCCCCTCGAACTCCCGCCACGGCATGGCGCCGAGTGCGGCGAGGGCGACGAGGACGTAGAGGGTGGTGACCAGGAAGAGCGACAGGAGAATGGCCCGGGGCAGGTCGCGCTGCGGGTTCTTCGCCTCCTCCCCCGCGGTCGAGGCGGCGTCGAAGCCGATGTAGGAGAAGAACAGGGAGGCCGCTCCGGCGCTCATGCCGGCGGCGCCCAGCGGGAACAGCGGCTGGAAGTTGCCGGCCCGGAAGGCGGTGAAGGCGACCGCGCAGAACATCACGAGCGCGGCGATCTTCACGGCGACCATGATCGTGTTGGCGACGGCGCTCTCGCGGGCCCCGCGCAGCAGGACGACCATCGCGAGGACGACGATGAGGGCGGCCGGGATGTTGAGCGTCCCGCCGAGCCCGGGCGGCGCGCTGAGCGTCTCGGGCAGGGAGACCCCGGCGGTGAGTTCGAGGAGCTCGTTGACGTACTGCCCCCAGCCGACCGCGACGGCGGCCACCGAGACGCCGTACTCAAGGATCAGACACCAGCCGCACACCCAGGCGACCAGCTCGCCGAGGGTGGCGTAGGTGTAGCTGTACGACGATCCCGAGCCGGGGATCATGCCGGCCAGCTCGGCGTAGGACAGCGCCGAGAACAGCGCGGTCACCCCGGCCAGCAGGAACGACACCACGATCGCGGGACCGGCCTCCGGCACCGCCTCGCCGAGCACGACGAAGATGCCGGTGCCGAGGGTCGCGCCCACGCTGAGCAAGGTGAGCTGGCCCACCCCCATGGTCCGCCTGAGCGGACTCCCGGCGGCCTCGCCGACGAGCGCGCCGACGTCCTGCCGCCGGGTCAACCGATGTGCGGGGCCTTTCCGTTGGCCACCTGATGGCCGAGTACCGACTGTCTCCACGCCGCCGCTCCTCCGCTGTTCCGCTGTATGGCCCCTGATGATGCGGAGGGCCGGACGGATGGCGGTGGGTGGATCGGCCAGAGGTTGGCGGGGCGGATTGGCGACTTGGCCAAAGCCGGGCGGAAGCCGGAAACGCAGGGCAGCCCAGGGGCCACCCTGCCGTCATGACCCGCGGTTCCGGTGAACGGTCAGCGCAATGCCTCCGCGACCTCCTTCGCCGCGTCCACGACCCGTGGCCCCACGCGTTCCGGCACCGCGTCGGCCAGCATCACGACACCGACGCTGCCCTCGACGCCCGTGACGCCGATGAGCGGTGCGGCGGCGCCGCTCGCGCCCGCCTCCAGCTCCCCGTGCGTCAGGGTGTACCCGGGGTCCCTCAGTGGCTGGGTGCGGGCGGAGAGGATCGCTCGGCCGGCGGCCCCGCGGTCCAGTGGGTGACGGAATCCGGCCCGGTACGCCACGTGGTAGTCCGTCCACGTCGGCTCGACCACGGCGACGGCGAGCGCCTCCGCCCCGTCGACCAGGGTGAGATGGGCGGTGGCTCCTATGTCCTCGGCCAGTGAGCGCAGGGCCGGCAGTGCCGCCTCGCGCACCAGTGGATGCACCTGACGGCCAAGGCGCAGCACCCCGAGCCCGACCCGGGCACGTCCGCCCAGGTCACGCCGTACGAGGGCATGCTGTTCCAGTGTGGCGAGCAACCGGTACACCACGGTCCGGTTGACGCCCAGTTTGTTGGATAGCTCGGTGACGGTCAGCCCGTGGTCCGTATCGGCCAGCAGCTTGAGGACACGTAGTCCTCGGTCGAGCGTCTGAGAGGTCTCCGCGGTCACGACGCCCACTCCTCCAAGTGGTGAGGTCGGCGGCCCTGTCGCGGGGATGCGTCATCGAGTCCCGTCGGTGACGCGCTTCAGAGGCCGCCGATCGGCCGGCGGCCCGGAGCGGTTTCCGGACCGCGTCGCTTCACGGCTGCGCTCCGCGGCGGCGCTGCCACGGGGCGTGTGCGTAGCGGGACTGTAGCGATGCCGGTTCGCTGAGCGGAAGGCTCCGTCCAGAATCCGGGCAGTGGCTGGTACGGAGCAATGCGTTTTGTCGTGATATGTACGGCGCTCGGTGATCGACGCACGCCCCGCCGTGCCCGGCGTGAGCCCGTGCCCGGTGTCACCCCACACCCGGGGTCACTTCATCCGGGTCGCCCACTCCTGCACCTTGGTGATCCGCTGCCGCAGCTGTCCGGCCGTCGCCTCGGCGCTCGGCGGTCCCCCGCACACCCGCCGCAGCTCGGTGTGGATGACGCCGTGCGGCTTGCCGCTCTGGTGGACGTACGCGCTGACCATGGTGTTGAGCTGCTTGCGGAGCTCCATCATCTCCTTGTGCGAGACGACGGGCCGCCGCTCGGCGGGCAGTTCGAGGAGATCCGCCTCGGAGTCCGGCTTCTTGCGGCTGTGCGCGATCTGCCGGGCCTGCCGCTTCTGGAGCAGCAGCTGTACCTGGTCGGGTTCGAGGAGCCCGGGGATACCGAGGTAGTCCTGCTCCTCCTCGCTCCCGGGATGGGCCTGCATGCCGAACTCGGCACCGTCGTACAGGACCCGGTCGAAGACGGCATCGGACTCCAGCGCCTCGAAGGAGAACTGCTCCTGCTCACCGGTGTCCTCGTCCTCCTCCCTGTTCGCCTCCTCCATCTCCTTCTCGGACTCGGCGTACGGGTCCTCCTCGCCCTCCTTCTTCGGCTTGTCGAGGGCGTGGTCCCGTTCCACCTCCATCTCGTTGGCGAAGGTGAGGAGGTCGGGGACGGTCGGCAGGAAGACGGAGGCGGTCTCGCCGCGGCGCCGGGAGCGCACGAAGCGGCCGACGGCCTGGGCGAAGAAGAGCGGGGTGGAGATGGTGGTGGCGTAGACCCCGACGGCCAGCCGCGGCACGTCGACGCCCTCGGACACCATCCGGACGGCGACCATCCACCGGTCGTCGCTCGCGCTGAAGTCGTCGATGCGCTTGGACGCGGCGGCTTCGTCGGAGAGCACGAGGGTCGCCTTGCTGCCGGTGATCTCGCGGATCAGCTTGGCGTAGGCGCGCGCGGAGTCCTGGTCGGAGGCGATGACGAGCGCACCGGCGTCCGGGATGCCCTTGCGGACCTCGGTCAGCCGCTGGTCGGCGGCGCGCAGCACGCTCGGCATCCACTCGCCGCGCGGATCCAGCGCCGTACGCCAGGCCTGGCTGATCGCGTCCTTGGTCATGGGCTCGCCGAGCCGCGCGGCGATCTCGTCGCCGGCCTTGGTGCGCCAGCGCATCTGGCCGCTGTAGCTCAGGAAGATGACCGGGCGCACGACGTGGTCGGCGAGCGCGTTGCCGTACCCGTAGGTGTAGTCGGCGGCCGACCTGCGGATACCGGCGTTGTCCTCCTCGTACGTCACGAAGGGGATGGGGTTGGTGTCGGACCGGAACGGCGTACCGGTGAGGGCGAGCCGGCGGGTGGCCGGCTCGAAGGCCTCCAGGCACGCCTCGCCCCAGGACTTGGAGTCACCGGCGTGGTGGATCTCGTCGAGGATGACGAGCGTCTTGCGCTGCTCGACGCGGTTGCGGTGCAGCATGGGGCGCACCCCGACACCGGCGTACGTCACGGCGACCCCGTGGTAGTCCTTGCCGAGCGGACCCGCGCTGTACTCCGGGTCCAGCTTGATCCCTATCCGCGCGGCCGCTTCCGCCCACTGCTTCTTCAGGTGCTCGGTCGGCGCGACCACGGTCACCTGCTGCACGACGTGGTGGTGCAGCAGCCAGGAGGCGAGGGTCAGCGCGAAGGTGGTCTTGCCGGCGCCGGGGGTGGCGACGGCGAGGAAGTCGCGCGGCTGCTCCTGGACGTACTTCTCCATCGCACCCTGCTGCCAGGCGCGCAGCTTGCTGGCGGTGCCCCAGGGGGCGCGGCCGGGGAAGGCGGGAGAGAGGTGGTGGGAGGAGGCGGCGGTGGTAGTCACGGTCTCCGTAACGGGGTCGAGCGGCTCGGCTGATGTGCTGCGGAAGGGTCGGCTACGTATGACAACCGGGCCACCCTACCGGCGGCCCGGCGGAGTCAACGTGCGGACAGGCCCGGGTCCCCCGTGGGTGGGACCGAGGTCACACGGGCACCGCGCGTGCCGTCACCGGCCGTCGCTCTCCAGCAACCCCGACGTGGCCACCAGGTACCCGAGCTGTGCCCTGCTCCCACTGCCGAGCCGCACGGACACCTTCCTGATGTGCTCCGCCACGCTCCTGCGGCTCATGCCGAGCCGGCGGGCGATGGAGTCGTCCGTCTCACCGGCGACGACCGCGCGCAGGATCGTCTGCTGGAGGTCCGAGGTGACGGCGGGGTTGCGGCGCTCGGCCGGATCCGCGGGGTGCACGGGGGTGGAGCGCTCCCAGGTCTGCTCGAAGACCCGGGCCAGGAAGCGGACCAGGGCGGGGTCGCGGATCTGGAGGGCACCGTCCGCGCTGTCCTGCGACAGCGGCACGAAGGCGACCGAGCGGTCGCAGACGATCAGCCGCTCGACGACCTCGGCCAGGGTGCGGACCTCGGCCCCCGCCTCGGTGACCCGCTCGATGTACGCCATGGTCGGCCGGTGCGCGTGCACGGTGTGCTGGTACAGGGTGCGCTGGCGGACCCCGCGCCGCAGCGCCCGCAGATCACGGCCGAGCGCCTCGCGCAGGGTCGCCTCCGCGCGGCCGCCGCCCGGCTGCGCGGTGAGCAGCTCGTGCCGGCAGTCCCCCACCGCCGCCTCCAGGGCCGCGCTGATCACCGCCTTCTCCGTGAGCCGGACCAGCGCGGGCAGGGCCGAACGCTGCTCGCGCGCGTACAGCGATTCGAACGCGGTGAGCCGCGCGGACGCCGACCGCAGGGCCCGGCGCTGCTCGGCCAGCCGGTCCTCCATCGCGGACAGCACGGCGAAGCGGGCGGCGTCGGGCGCCACCGGCAGACACCAGCCGGGCGGGTCCGCGTCGGCGACGACGAGTCCGAGTTCCGTCAGACAGCGCGGCACCTCGTGGGCCGGCACGCGTCCCTCGCGCAGCGCCGTGCGGTACACCGCCAGCGCCCGCGGGCAAGGACGGGTCGGACGTGTTTCGTGGCAATCACACGTGCGTGGGTCGAAATGATCACGCTTCACAAGTGTGCAGATTACATTCATGCGCCCTCGTCCCTCAGGTCGAACTCCGCACCTCCTGACTAGTGTTCGACAGGTTCTGTTCGACGAGCTCCGCCCCGGTGGGCCAACCCCGCCCGCACCTCACCCTGTTGCCGTCCGCGAAGGAAGTCGAGCATGCCGGAACCCGTCACGGACTCGGTGCGGGAACGCCGGTACCGCATCCTCGTCGCGGGCTACGCCCTGTCGTCGTACGGCAGTTATCTCAACGTCGTCGCGCTCAATCTGTACGTCTACGCAGTCACCGACCGCGCGCTCGCCGTCGGCGCCTTCATGGCCGTACGCCTCGCCGCGGGGATCGTCGCGGGGCTGCTCGCGGCGCCGATCCTGGCCCGGTGGTCGGCGCGGTCCGTCATGTTCTGGGTGAACGTGGTGCAGGCGACGGTGCTGGCGGTGCTGGTGGCGGCGCCCGACACCCTGCGTACCCCGGTGCTGTTCGTGGTCTCGGCGGTGGGCGGGATCACCGGCACGGTCTTCCTGGTCGCGCTGCGCAGCTCGGTGATCCCGGAGATGGTGGCCGAGGACCGGCGCACCTGGGCCAACTCGCTGATGGTGAGCGGCCGTTCGCTGGCGATGGTGGCCGGGTTCGCGTCGGCCGGTGTGGTCGTCTCGCTGCTCGGCTACACGGCGGCCTTCCTGCTGGACATGGCCACGTTCCTGGTGTGCGCGGTGGCGGTGGCCCAACTGCCGGTCACCCGGAGGCCGGAGAAGGAGACCGCCAAGGCCGGTATAGGTGCTGGCACCGGCACCGGGAAGCAGCGCCGCAAGCTGCCGGCCGCGGTGGTGGTCCTGGCCGGCGCGCCCGTGCTCGGCCTGATGGTGCTGCTGCGGGGCGTCGACGCGCTCGGCTCGTCCTCCCACAACGCGGCGCTGCCCGTGTACTCGACGGAACTGGACACCGACAGCCCGGCCACGTTCGTCAGCGTGTTCTGGTGTGTGTGGGCGTTCGGCAACATCGTGGCCCAGCAGGTGATCCAGCGACTGCCGAGGCGCTCGGAACAGGCCCTGGGCGCACTGGGTTTCGGGCTCGGCACCATCGTGATGTCCGGGGCTTTCATCCTGGCCTTCGCCGGGCTGCCCTGGACGGCGACCGTGCTGATCGCGCTGGTCGCGGGGGCCGCCGACGGGCTGACCGAGGTGTCCTACACCCAGCATCTCCAAGCCCTGCCGGACCGGCTGCGCACCCATGCCTTCGGGCTGTCGGCGACCGTGGAGAGCTTCGGTTTCGGCGCCGGGATGATCGCGGTCGGCGCCGCGCTCGACGCGTTCTCGCCGCTGTCGGTCGTCGCGGTCGCACACGGTGTGGCCATCGTGATCGCCGTGCTCTTCGTGGCCCTGGTGCTGCGCCGCCGTTCGACGGAACCGGCGTCCGCGGGCACGGGTGCGGGTGCGGAGGCGCGCGCCGAGGTGTGAGGCGGGCCCGGACGTCGAACCATTGAGCCGTTGAGCCGTTGCGGAAGGGGGAGATGGAGTGCCGGAGGACCGACGCGTGGCGGTCATCGGGATGGCGCTGAGGTTCCCGGGAGCGGGGACCGCCGAGCAGTACTGGCGCGACATCGCGGCGGGCGTCTCACACGTACGACGGTTCAGCCGGGCCGAGTTACGGGCCGCGGGAGCCTCCGAGGACCTCCTCGACGATCCGGACCTCGTCGGCGCCAGTGCGCTGCTGGACGGGGTCGACGGTTTCGACGCCGCGTTCTTCGGGATGACCGGCCGTGAGGCGGAGGTGACCGACCCGCAGCAGCGACTGCTCCTGGAGTGCTGCGAGCACGCCCTGGTGGACGGCGGGTACGCGGGTTCCGACGCCCGTATCGGGGTGTACGGCAGTGTCGGGTACCGGCTGTACTCGCTGCACAGCTATCTCGCCAACAACCTCGCCGACGTGCCGGGCGACGACTGGATCGCGCAGAAGCAGGTCCAGGTCGGCAACTATCCCGACTTCGCCGCCAACCGGGCCGCGTTCCGGCTCGGGCTGCGCGGCCCGGCGGTCAATGTCGCCACCGCCTGCTCCAGCGCCCTCGTCTCGGTCCATCTCGCCTGCCAGGCGCTGCTCGCCGGTGACGCCGACCTGATGCTGGTGGGCTCGGCGGCTCTGCACCTCCCCCAGATCACCGGGCACCGGCACGTCAAGGGCTCCACGATCTCCCGGAGCGGCGCGGTACGGGCCTTCGACGCGGACGCCGACGGCACGGTCGGTGGCAACGGGGTCGCGGCGGTCCTGCTGAAGCCGCTGGCCCGGGCGCTGGCCGACGGCGACACCGTGCACGCCGTCGTCCTCGGCTCGGCGGTCACCAACGACGGTGACGGCAAAGGGGGGTTCGCCGCGCCCAGTGTCGCGGGGCAGCGGGACGCGGTGCTCGGCGCGCTGGCGCGTTCGGGCGTGCCGGCCGACTCCGTCGGCTATCTGGAGGCACACGGCACCGGCACGTACAAGGGCGACCCGATCGAGTTCGCCGCGCTCACCGAGGCGTTCCGAGCCCACACGGACGGCACGGCCTTCTGCGCGCTGGGCTCCACCAAGCCCGCGATCGGCCACCTGGACAGCGCGGCGGGCCTGGCGGGGCTGATCAAGGCGATCCTGGTCCTACGGCACGGGGTGATACCGCCCCTGGTGAACTTCACCCGCGCCAACCCCCTCCTCGCGCTGGAGACCAGCCCGTTCGTCATACCGACCCACGCGACACCCTGGCCGAACGCCGGGGTCCGGCGGGCGGGGGTGCACTCCATCGGGATGGGCGGGACGAACGCACACGTGATCGTGG
>NZ_JABERD010000266.1 GCF_013044505.1 Streptomyces sp. S3(2020)
ACGGGTGGGGGGGCGGCGCCCGGCAGGGCGCCGAGGACATGGCGGAGTCGTACGACGCCGCAGAGGCGGCACGCCAACTTCCGCTCGCCGCGGATCTGCTGGCGGCCTGTATCGCGGCCGGCGCCGGTCCGGTGGTGGGGGCGCGGGCGGTGGGCGAGGCGTTGGGCGGGCCGGTCGGGGAGGGGCTCGCGCGGGGCGCGGCGGAGGTACGGCTGGGCGGTCCGCCCGGCGAGGCATGGCGGCGGCTGGCCTCGATGCCGGGCGCCGGTCCGCTGGCGCGGCTGTTGGAACGGGCCGATGTGTCGGGGCTCCCCGCGGCCGCACCGGTCGCACGGCTCGCCGCGGAGGCCCGCGCCGAGTGGGCGCGCACCGCGACGGCACGGGCCCGGCGGGCGGCGGTCATGGTGACCGCGCCGGTGGGGCTGTGCTTCCTGCCCGCGTTCATCGCGGTCGGTGTGCTGCCCGTGGTGATCGGTCTGGCCAGCGGGGTGATGGGAGGAGGTGGCGGATGACGGGACGAGGCCGGACCGACAGCAAGTGATCTAGCAGGACCAGTCAACAGAAGCGACCTATACGGGGGTTGAGATGTACAAGGCGGTACGGGCACGGATGCGTGCCCTGGTGTGCGGGGCGCGTGCGGCGCGCGGGGACGCGGGGATGGTCACCTCCGAGTACGCGATGGGGATCATCGCGGCGGTGGCGTTCGCAGCCGTCCTCTACAAGGTGGTGACCAGCGGAGCGGTCAGCGCGGAGTTGCAGGGCATCGTGAAGCAGGCGCTCGATGCGCGGATGTGAACGGGGTCGCGCGGACCGGGGGTTCGTGACGGCGGAGTCGGCCGTGGTGCTGCCCGTGCTGGTGATGTTCGCGACGGCGCTGGTCTGGGGGCTGCTCGTGGTGGCCGCGCAGATCCAGTGCGTGGACGCGGCGCGGACGGGGGCCCGGGCGGCGGCGCGGCAGGATCCGGCCGACGCGGTCGTCGAGGTGGCCCGCGAGGCGGCACCGCGCGGTGCGGAGGTCACGGTGAGCACGGAGCGACAGGGGGAGGGAGCGCAGGTCCGGGTGGTGGTCGTGGCCAGGCCGCCGATGCTGGGACGGCTGCCCTTCGATGTGCGGGAGGAGGCGGTGGCGTCGGTGGAAGGGGCGGCGTCGGTGGAAGGGGTGGGTCCATGAGCAGGGGCTTCCCGTGGAGTCGGGGCGCTGCCCGATGCCCGGGTACCTGGGAGGAGGGGTTCCGGCGGTACCGGGGCTCGGGCTCGCGCCCGGCGGGGTTCGTGTGGCGCCGGAATCTCGACTGCGACCGTGGCTCCCACTGTCTGGAGCGTCGGTGCGATCGCCGTGCTGTGCGTGGCGTTCGGGGTCGTGCTCGCCCTGGGGCAGGCCGTCGTGGTCCGCCACCGGGCGGCCGGGGGCGCGGATCTCGCGGCGCTCGCGGCGGCGGACCACTGGGCGGAGGGCGGCGAGGGGGCCTGTGCCCGGGCGGAGCGGGTGGCCCGGGCCCAGGGCGCCCGGCTGGTGCGGTGCGTGATCGTGGGCGAGACCTCGGACGTGACGGCGACGGCGGGCCGGGGGCCGTTCGCGGCGGAGGTCAGGGCACGGGCGGGACCGGCGGACCTGCCCCTTCCGGGACCGGTGGAGCCAGTGTCTCCCGCGTCTCCCGCGTCTCCGGCGCCTGTGGGGCTGCCCCCGCTGCCCCCTTCCGGACCGGCGGATCCGCCCCCTGCGGCACCGGATCCTGCCGGGCCGGCTCCGCCTCCGCCTCCGGTTTCTCCTCCGGCGCCCCCCGCAACAGCACCGTGAGCAACCGCACCGCCCCCCTCTTGTGCAGCGGATCGTTGCCATTGCCGCACTTGGGGGACTGGATGCAGGACGGGCAGCCGGCGTCGCACTCGCAGGCGGCGATGGCCTGGCGGGTGGCGGTGAGCCAGGCGCGGGCGGTGTGGAAGGCGCGCTCCGCGAAGCCCGCGCCGCCCGGGTGGCCGTCGTAGACGAAGACCGTGGGGAGCAGGGTGTCGGGGTGCAGCGGGATCGAGACGCCGCCGATGTCCCAGCGGTCGCATGTCGCGAACAGCGGCAGCATGCCGATCGAGGCGTGTTCCGCCGCGTGCAGGGCGCCGCCGAGGATCTCCGGGTTGACGCGGGCCTCGTCCAGTTGGTCCTCGGTGACCGTCCACCACACCGCGCGCGTGCGGAGCGTACGGGGCGGGAGGTCGAGTTTCGTCTCGCCGAGGACCTCGCCCGTGATGAGACGTCTGCGCAGGAAGGAGACGACCTGGTTGGTGACCTCGACCGAGCCGTAGCACAACCGGCCCTCGCCCCAGGGGACTTCGACATCCGTCTCCAGGACGGAGATGGCCGTGGTGTCGCGGGCCACCGTCGAGTACGTCGGGTTCGCCTGCTCGACCAGGGCGACCGAGTCCTCCAGGTCCAGGGACCGGACGAGGTAGGTGCGGCCCTGGTGGAGGTGGACCGCGCCCTCGTGGACGGTCGTGTGCGCGGCGCCCGCGTCGACCGTGCCCAGGAGACGGCCCGTGCCGGACTCGACGATCTGGACCGGGGTGCCGCCCCCGCCGCGGATGTCGGTGAGGTCGGCGGCCCGTTCCCGGCGGGTCCAGTGCCAGGCCTTCGTGCGGCGGCGCAGGAGCTTGGCGGCTTCCAACTGCGGGAGCAGGCTTTCGGTCTCCGGGCCGAACAGCGCCAAGTCCTCGTCGGTCAGCGGCATTTCCGCGGCCGCGGCGCACAAGTGCGGTGCCAGGACGTACGGGTTGTCGGGGTCGAGGACCGTCGACTCCACCGGCTGGTCGAACAGGGCCTCGGGGTGGTGCACGAGGAAGGTGTCCAGAGGGTCGTCGCGGGCGACCAGGACGGCGAGGGCGCCCTGTCCTGACCGGCCCGCGCGACCGGCCTGCTGCCACAGGGACGCGCGCGTGCCCGGGTAGCCGGCGATGATCACGGCGTCCAGGCCGGAGACGTCGATGCCGAGTTCGAGCGCGGTCGTCGCGGCCAGGCCCAGCAACTCTCCTGAGTGGAGGGCCTGTTCCAGGGCGCGGCGTTCCTCGGGGAGGTAGCCGCCGCGGTAGGCCGCCACGCGTCGGGCCAGGGAGCGGTCGACCTCGGCCAGCCGCTCCTGGGCGATGACCGAGATGAGTTCGGCGCCGCGCCGGGAGCGCACGAAGGCGACCGAGCGGACGCCCTGCACGGTCAGATCCGTGAGCAGGTCGGCCGTCTCGGCCGTGGCGGTACGGCGGACCGGGGCGCCCTTCTCGCCGTGCAACTCGGTGAGCGGGGGCTCCCAGAGGGCGAACACCAGCTCACCGCGCGGTGAGGCGTCGTCGGCCACCTCGACCACCGGGAGGCCGGTGAGGCGGCCGGCTGCGACCGAGGGCTCGGCGGCGGTCGCGGAGGCCAGCAGGAAGACGGGAGAGGCGCCGTAGCGGGCGCAGAGGCGGCGCAGACGGCGCAGCACCTGGGCGACATGGGAGCCGAAGACGCCGCGGTAGGTGTGGACCTCGTCGATCACGACGTACTTGAGCGACTTCAGGAAGGAGGACCAGCGCGGGTGGGACGGGAGGATGCCGCGGTGCAGCATGTCCGGGTTGGTCAGCACGTAGTTGGCGTACTGGCGGATCCACTCGCGTTCCTCGAACGGGGTGTCCCCGTCGTAGACCGCGGATCGAACTGAATTGCCCAGCGGTTGTGAAAGTTCCTTCACAGAACGCCACTGGTCCGCCGCCAGCGCTTTCGTGGGAGCGAGGTACAGCGCGGTGGCGCCACGGCCGTTCGGGGCCTCGGAACCGTCCAGGAGGGCCGTCAGGACGGGCGTGAGGTACGCCAGGGACTTCCCGGAGGCCGTACCGGTCGCGACCACCACCGAGTCGCCGTCGAGGGCGTGCTCGGCCGCCTGTGCCTGGTGGGCCCAGGGGTGTTCGACACCGGCGGCCTGCACCGCGGCGACGACCTCCGAACGAATCCGGTCAGGCCAGACGGCATGGCGACCCTCGCGCGGGGGCAAGTGCTCCGTATGAGTGATGCGCGCAGCCCGACTCGGCCCGGAGGCGAGCCGGTGCAGGACCGTGCCCGGTTCCGGCCGGGAGGCGGGTTCCGCCGAGGATCGATCGGATCGGTGATTCTTGGCCATCGGCACCGAGTGTGTCACTGGCGTGACGGACAATGGGACCAAGGCGTCGTGCACGCCTGCCGGTAAGTGATTGAATGCCATCGCGGCTGGCGAACCGTCCTGGGGGCTCTGCCGAGAGTGTCCTAACGGGCGACCGCTCGATAGCAAGGTGCTGGAGGATCCGTGGACCTGTCCCTGTCGACCCGTACCGTCGGCGATCGTACGGTCGTCGAGGTCGGTGGCGAAATCGACGTATATACCGCGCCCAAGCTGCGCGAGCAGCTGGTCGAGCTGGTGAACGACGGGAGTTTCCACCTCGTCGTCGACATGGAGGGCGTGGACTTCCTCGACTCCACCGGGCTCGGCGTACTGGTCGGCGGACTGAAGCGGGTGCGTGCCCATGAGGGCTCGCTGCGCCTGGTCTGCAACCAGGAGCGCATTCTGAAGATCTTCCGCATCACCGGCCTCACCAAGGTGTTCCCGATCCACACCTCGGTCGAGGAAGCGGTGGCGGCCACCGACTGATCCACCCGGCCCGGGCGCGGGAAGGACCGTGCCCGGGGCGGCCGTAGTACAGGGGGGTCCGGGCTTTCGGCAGTCCGGTCCCCCGACAGCACGCCCGTAGTTCCGAGGGGGATGCATGGCCACCGTTGAACTCCGCTTCAGCGCGCTGCCCGAGCACGTCCGCACCGCCCGTCTGGTGGCGGCGGCGGTGGCGCGCAGGGCCGGAGTGGACGAGGCCGTTCTCGACGAGGTCAGGCTCGCCGTCGGCGAGGCCTGTTCCCGTGCCGTCGGGCTGCACCAGAACAGCGGCATCACCGCACCGGTGAAGGTGCTGCTCATCGAGGAGGAGAAGCAGTTCTCCATCGAGGTGGGCGACGAGGCGCCGCGCTCGGCCCCGGGTGACCGGGCGCCCGGCGGGGCCGCCGAGGACCCGGACGCGGAGACCGACGAGGACGAGATGGGCCTCGCGGTCATCAGCGGCCTCGTCGACGACGTGGAGGTCACCGCAGGGGAGCACGGCGGGTCGATCCGTATGACCTGGCCGACCACTCCGCCGGCCGCGACGCTTCCCTGACCTTCGCATAAACAGTTGATCAAAGGGCCCCGTTCCGCGGGGCCCTTTGTTTTTTTGGAATTCGTGAAATGATTCACGATCAGTCAATGCCTTTGGGGCATTAGCTCTTTCGGGTTCTGTGGCGTGACGTCGATCATTTGCTGAAGAGCATGTGAAGGCTGATTCCGTTTACCGCGCACTGTTTTGATCAGGTTCCGCTACCTACAATCCGTCCACATCTTGAGCTCAGCACAGGCGTCAAGGAGGACGAATGGCGGGGCTTTCTACCCCTCATCAGTTGGACCATCCCACTTCCCTCGCAGCCGCGGTCCTGACCGACGACAACCGGATCATCATCTGGGTGATCGCCGTCGTCGCACTGGCCGCGCTCGTGGTCGCGGGCATCCTGGTACGCCAGGTGCTCGCGGCGGGCGAGGGTACCGACAGCATGAAGAAGATCGCGACGGCGATCCAGGAAGGCGCCAACGCCTATCTGGCCCGGCAGTTGCGCACGCTCGGCGTATTCGCCGTGGTCGTGTTCTTCCTGCTCATGCTGCTGCCCGCGGACGACTGGAATCAGCGCGCCGGTCGATCCGTCTTCTTCTTGATCGGCGCGGCGTTCTCGGCGGCCACCGGCTATATCGGCATGTGGCTCGCCGTGCGCAGCAATGTGCGCGTAGCCGCGGCGGCACGGGAAGCGAGCCCTGCGGAAGGTGAGCCGGAAAAGGATCTCACCGCCGTCTCGCACAAAGCAATGAAGATCGCTTTCCGCACGGGCGGCGTCGTCGGCATGTTCACGGTGGGGCTCGGTCTGCTGGGCGCCTCCGTCGTCGTGCTGGTGTACGCGGCCGACGCACCGAAGGTGCTCGAGGGCTTCGGCCTCGGGGCCGCGCTGATCGCCATGTTCATGCGTGTCGGCGGCGGCATCTTCACCAAGGCCGCCGACGTCGGCGCCGACCTGGTCGGCAAGGTCGAGCAGGGCATTCCGGAGGACGACCCGCGCAACGCCGCGACCATCGCCGACAACGTGGGCGACAACGTCGGCGACTGCGCGGGCATGGCGGCCGACCTCTTCGAGTCGTACGCCGTGACCCTGGTCGCCGCGCTGATCCTCGGATCGGCGGCCTTCGGTGACTCCGGGCTCGCCTTCCCGCTGATCGTGCCGGCGATCGGTGTGATCACCGCGATGATCGGCATCTTCGCGGTCGCCCCGCGCCGGTCCGACCGTAGCGGGATGACGGCGATCAACCGCGGGTTCTTCATCTCCGCGGTGATCTCGATCGTGCTCGTCGCGATCGCGGTGTACGCCTACCTGCCGTCCTCGTACGCCGACCTCGACGGCATCACCGACACGGCGATCGCGGCCAAGGACGGCGATCCGCGGATCCTCGCGGTCGTCGCGGTGGGGATCGGCATCGTGCTGGCCGCTGTCATCCAGCAGCTGACCGGCTACTTCACCGAGACCAACCGCCGCCCCGTCAGGGACATCGGCAAGACCTCGCTCACCGGCCCGGCCACCGTCGTCCTCGCCGGTATCTCGATCGGTCTCGAATCGGCCGTCTACACCGGCCTGTTGATCGGCCTCGGCGTCTACGGGGCGTTCCTGCTCGGCGGTACGTCGATCATGCTCGCGCTGTTCGCCGTGGCGCTGGCCGGCACCGGTCTGCTCACCACGGTCGGTGTGATCGTCGCCATGGACACCTTCGGGCCGGTCTCCGACAACGCGCAGGGCATCGCCGAGATGTCCGGTGACGTCGAGGGCGCGGGCGCCCAGGTGCTCACCAACCTGGACGCGGTCGGCAACACCACCAAGGCCATCACCAAGGGCATCGCCATCGCCACCGCCGTCCTGGCGGCGTCGGCGCTCTTCGGCTCCTACCGCGACGCCATCACCACGGGCGCCCAGGACGTCGGCGAGAAGCTGTCCGGCGACGGTGCGCCGATGAGCCTGATGATGGACATCTCGCAGCCCAACAACCTCGTCGGCCTCATCGCGGGCGCCGCGGTCGTGTTCCTCTTCTCCGGACTCGCCATCAACGCCGTGTCACGGTCGGCGGGCGCGGTGGTCTACGAGGTGCGACGGCAGTTCCGCGAGCGGCCCGGGATCATGGACTACAGCGAGAAGCCGGAGTACGGCAAGGTCGTCGACATCTGCACCCGGGACGCCCTGCGCGAGCTCACCACACCCGGTCTGCTGGCCGTGATGGCGCCCATCTTCATCGGGTTCACGCTCGGTGTCGGCGCTCTCGGGGCCTATCTGGCGGGTGCGATCGGCACCGGCACGCTCATGGCGGTGTTCCTCGCCAACTCCGGCGGTGCCTGGGACAACGCCAAGAAGCTCGTCGAGGACGGTCACCACGGCGGCAAGGGCAGCGAGGCCCACGCCGCGACGGTGATCGGTGACACCGTCGGCGACCCCTTCAAGGACACCGCGGGTCCCGCGATCAACCCCCTGCTGAAGGTGATGAACCTGGTGGCGCTGCTCATCGCGCCCGCGGTCATCAAGTTCAGCTACGGCGAGGACAAGAGCATCGGCGTACGGATCACCATTGCCGTCGTCTCGCTCGCCGTGATCGTCGGCGCGGTCTATGTCTCCAAGCGGCGCGGGATCGCCGTAGGGGACGAGGAGGGCGCCAAGAGGTCGGTCAAGTCGGCCGATCCCGCGGTGGTTTCGTAGGCGGTCCCACGGGGCCCGGCCCAAGGGGCGGGCGGGTGGCGCGCGTTGGCGCGTCGCCTGCCCGCCCCTTGTGTGTTTACGCCCCCACCGTGAGCCTTCTCTCGCTTGGTGCAAACGGTTACAAACCATGCCTGGATGGACGTTCGACGTACGGGCATAGCCCATCCGGCGTGTATCTTCCGGGGCCGAGAGCCATGGAAGGGACCAATCCGGTGAACAAGAAGCTCGCGGCCGCTCTGTCCGGCGGTGCGGTACTGGTACTGGCGCTGTCGGGATGCAGCAGCGACGACAACAGCGACAAGCTGAACTCCTGGGCCAAGGAGGTCTGCGACGCCGTGCAGCCGCAGGCCAGGAAGATCGAGGCGGCCAACGCCGCGATCCAGAAGGAGACCTCGGACAACAGCACGCCGGAGGACGTCCAGAAGACCGACTCACAGGCCTTCCAGGACATGTCCGACGCCTACAAGGCGATCGGGGCCGCGGTCACCAAGGCCGGAGCTCCGGACGTCGACAACGGCGAGACGAAGCAGAAGAACGCGGTCAAGGAGCTCAACACCATCTCCGCGTCCTACGCCTCCCTGCAGAAGCAGGTCGACGAGCTCAACACCAAGGACCAGGCGAAGTTCGCCGACGGCCTCAAGGACATCGCGACCGCGCTCGACAAGCTGAGCACCAGCGGCAGCGACGCCCTGAAGACGCTGGAGGAGGGCGACGTCGGCAAGGCGATGGCGCAGCAGGAGAGCTGCAAGAGCGCGTCGGCCTCGCCGTCGGCGACCACCGGCTGACATCCACCCTTGCGTGGCCCCGGCGCCGTAGGCATCGCCTGCGGCGCCGGTTCACAATGGGGTGGTGAGTAACGCCGACCTTGCCTCCCTGCCCTCCGCCGACCGCACCGACGTCGCCGCGCGGCTGAGGGACGCCCTTCTGGGCGCCTCCTTCACCGCCGACGGGCTGCTCGAACTGCTCGGTGCCCCCGCGTACGCGGCGCTCGCGCGCAGCGAGACCGTGCCCGCCCTGCGGGCGACCCGCGGGGACACACCGCTGGAGGTGCTCGTACGGCTCTTCCTGTTGCAGCAGCCGGTGCCCCACGCGCGCGTGGCGGGTGTGCTGCCCGTGGACGCGTGTCTGGAGAGCGGGTGGCTGGTGCGCGTCGGCGGGCCCTCCGGTGACGAGGTCGCCGCGTCCGTCGACGTACGGCCGTACGGCGGGCCCGACGGCGAGGACTGGTTCATCGTGTCCGACCTGGGGTGTGCCGTCGGCGGGGCCGGAGGCATCGGGAGCCGGGCCGAGGGGGTCGTCCTGGGCGTCGGCGGCGCCTCCACGACCCTCGCGGGCATCACCGTCCGTACGCCCGTCTCCGCCGCCCTCGACCTCGGCACCGGCTCCGGCATCCAGGCACTGCACGCCGCGCGGCACGCCACGCGCGTGACGGCGACCGATCTCAACCCGCGCGCGCTGCACATCACCGCGCTCACGCTGGCGCTGTCCGGCACGCCGGCGGCCGAGCTGCGCGAGGGCTCGCTGTTCGAGCCGGTGAAGGACGGGGAGACGTACGACCTGATCGTCTCGAACCCGCCGTTCGTGATCTCGCCGGGTGCGCGGCTGACGTACCGGGACGGCGGGATGGGCGGGGACGATCTGTGCCGGTCGATCGTTCAGCAGGCGGGGGAGCGGTTGAACGAGGGCGGGTTCGCGCAGTTCCTCGCCAACTGGCAGCACGTGGAGGGGGAGGACTGGCAGGACCGGCTGCGGTCGTGGGTGCCGCGCGGGTGTGACGCGTGGATCGTGCAGCGCGAGGTGCAGGACGTCACGCAGTACGCCGAGCTGTGGCTCAGGGACGCCGGTGACCACCGGGGCGACCCGGCCGGGTACCAGGCGCTGTACGACGCCTGGCTGGACGAGTTCGAGGCGCGCAAGGTGCGGTCCGTCGGGTTCGGCTGGATCACCCTGCGCAGGACGGGGGTCGCCGTGCCCTCCGTCGTCGCCGAGGAGTGGCCGCACCCCGTCGAGCAGCCGCTCGGCGACACGGTCAGGGCCCACTTCGAGCGCCTCGACTACCTGCGGGAGCATGATGACGCGGCCCTGCTGGAGGGCCACTTCAGGCTCGCCCCCGAGATCGTCCAGGAGCAGGTCGGGCTGCCCGGCGCCGAGGACCCGGAGCATGTCGTGCTGCGCCAGAACCGCGGGATGCGCCGGGCCACCAAGGTGGACACGGTCGGCGCGGGCTTCGCCGGAGTGTGCGACGGCTCGCTGAGCGCGGGGCGGATCCTGGACGCGATCGCGCAACTGGTGGGCGAGGATCCGGTGTTGCTGCGCGACCGCACGCCGGCGCAGATCCGGCTGCTGGTGGAACAGGGGTTCCTGGAGCCGGCGTGAGGCTTGATCGGGCGCGGCGCTCGGTCCGGCTGGCTCCCGGTCAGGTAAGGCGCCCGGTCCGGCGTGACGGGTGCTCAAGCGTGACGGGTGATCAGACGCGGCCGCTCGAATCGGCGTGAGGCTCGATCGGGCACGGCTTCTCGCGTCGGCCTGAGGCTTGATCCGTGTGACGTCCGGGGCGGGTGGGTGCCCTGAGGCCCGTGTGACCGATCTGGTGGGATTGCTCCTGAAAAAGGTCTCCTGTCAGTGGCAGGTGCGAAGCTACCTTCGAGAGACAGAGTGCACGCGTCCTCGGGGGAGGCGCGCTGTCTCGGGTCTCGGGGGGAGGCGTGATGGCGGGGGATACGCCGGATCAAGGCGAAGGCAGGGTCATCAACGGGCGGTACCGGCTGCTGCGGTCGCTCGGCGCGGGCGGCATGGGCCGGGTCTGGCTCGCGTACGACGAGGAGTTGGCCTGCGAAGTCGCGATGAAGGAGATCGCGCTTCCGGACGTGCCGATGGACGCGGCCGAGCCCGCCCAGCGCATCGCGCGGGCCCGCAGCGAGGCCCGGCACGCGGCGCGGCTGCGCGGCCACCCCCATGTGGCGACCGTGCACGACGTGGTGGTCCACGAGGGACTCCCGTGGATCGTCATGGAGTACGTGCCGGACGCGGTCGACCTCCAGGCGGTCGTACGCCGTTCGGGGCCGCTGCTGCCCGCCCAGGCGGCCCGCATCGGGCTCGCCGTGCTCGACGCGCTGACCGCCGGGCACCGGATCGGCATCCTCCACAGGGATGTGAAACCGGCCAACATCCTGCTGGCGTCCGACGCTTCGGGCGACCCGTACGCACGCGTACTGCTCACCGACTACGGCATCGCCCTGCAACCCGAGTCCCGCGAACCCCGGCTCACCGCCACCGCGGGCATCCTCGGCACACCGGGCTACCTCGCTCCGGAACGCGCGCGTGGGGAGCCGCCGACGCCCGCCGCGGATCTGTTCTCGCTGGGCGCGACGCTGTACTCCGCCGTGGAGGGACGCGGCCCCTTCGACCGGCACGGTGACTACGCCACGCTGACGGCGCTCCTCGGGGAGGAGCCGACTCCGTCGGTGCGTGCCGGTGAACTGACGTCCGTGCTCCAGGGGTTGCTCGTGAAGGACCCGGTGCGCAGGTCGTCGCCGGAGACGGTGGCGCGGGGGCTGGAGCGGGTGGTGCGGGGGGCCTCGCCCGCGTGGCCCACGGCGGCCGGTGCGACGCCGGGGGGATTCGGGCCGCCCGAGGGGTTCGGGGCGGCGACACCCCAGACGCCGGGTGCGCCACCGACGCCGAGCACTCCGCAGACACCGCACACG
>NZ_JABERD010000267.1 GCF_013044505.1 Streptomyces sp. S3(2020)
GCGGGGGGGGGGCGGGGGGGGGGGGGGGGGGGGGGGGCGGGGGGGGGGGCGGGTGGGGGGGGGGGGGGCGGCGGGGGGGGCGGGCGGGGGGGGGGCGGCGGGGGGGGCGGAGGGGGGGGGGGGGGGCGCGGGGGGGGGGTGGTCCCGGTCGGCGGCGGCGGATGTGTACGCCGGCGCGGTCGTGGTCAAGCCGCCGGGGGCGTACGCGGGGATCGTCGCGGCGGGGGGCGGGGGGGCCAGGGCGGCGGCGGGCGTCACGGCGGCCCGGGGGGCGGGTGCCCGGACGGTTCTGTGCCCTGGTCATGACCTTGTTCATGGGGTCCCCGTTCGGTGGGCCCGGATTCGTACCGGGCGGTAACTTTCGTGTTGGGGATCTTGTACGGGGTTGTGGCCGGCGGCGGCAAGGCGGCTCGGGGCCGGGTCGAGCGGCCGGAATGTTCACTTATCCGAGTGACCGAGGCGGGCTGGAGGCCTTGGTCGTGGGGGTGCACCGGGTGACTTTCCGTACCGGGGTGGACGCCTCCGGGCGTAGCGGCAGGGACTCGAAAGGGGACGCCCGCACGTATCCTGAAGCCCTCACCGAGGCCCTCGCGGAGCACTCCGAGCCCGCCCTCCGACCACGAAAGCGGCAGCCCATGCGCGTCTACGTCCCCCTGACCCTCTCCGGGCTCGCCGAGGCGTACAAGACGGGCGAGCTGGGGTCCGGACCGCTCGTCGCCTACGCCGTCACGCCCGCGTTGCGCGAGTGGTACCTCTCCGACGACATCGAGGAGCTGGAGTACGCGGCGCTGAACCGGGCCGCGCTCGCCTCGCTGCGGCTGCTGGCGGCCGACCCCGAGGCGGTACGGCGCCGGGTCGTGGTCGCCGTCGACGTGCCCGACGGATCGGCGCTCGCCGACCCCGACCGAGGGCTCGACCCGGCCGCGCTGGGCGAGGTGCGGGTCGACCGGGACGTGCGGCTGGGCAAGGCGGCCGCCGTGCACGTCGACGCGAGTGAGGCCGAGCCGGACGTGACCGCGGCCGCGGAGGCGCTGGCGGCGGCGGACGGCGGGGACGACGACGCGCACTTCGTCGTGGACGGGGCCGGGGACCACGAACTGCTCTGGTTCGCCACGCAGGAGATCCCGAACCTGATCGGGCTGGGGGACTGAGGGGCCTGCCGTGCACCTGTGACCTGCGGGTCACTTGATTGTCAGTGGCGGCGGGTACATTTTTTTGGCATGGGGAAGCAAACGGGCGCGCACATTGTGTGGGACTGGAACGGGACGCTGTTCCACGACAATGACGCGATCATCGGGGCGACGAACGCGGCGTTCGCCGAGCTGGGACTCGCGCCGATCACGATGGAGCGGTATCGGGCGCTGTACTGCGTGCCGGTGCCGAAGTTCTACGAGCGGCTGTTGGGGCGGCTGCCGACCGAGGCCGAGTGGGCCGTCATGGACGAGACCTTCCATCGGTACTACACCGAGCACCGGGTCGGGTGCGGGCTGACGGTCGGTGCGGCCGACCTGCTCGCGGGATGGCGGTCGGCGGGGCGCAGCCAGTCGATCCTCAGCATGTACGGGCACGAGGAACTGGTTCCGCTGGTCCGGGGGTTCGGTATCGAGGCGCACTTCATACGCGTCGACGGACGGACCGGGCCTTCCGGGGGCAGCAAGGCCGAGCACATGACGCGACACCTCGCGGCACTGACGGGGGTGGCGGGAGTGGACCCCGCTCGGACCGTGGTGATCGGGGACGCCGCCGACGACGCGGTGGCGGCGCGGCATGTGGGGGCGCGGGCCGTGCTGTACACGGGCGGTTCGCACAGCCGGGCCAGCCTGGAGGAGGTGGGGGTGCCTGTGGTGGACACCTTGGCGGAGGCGGTCGTGGAGGCGGAGCGGCTGGCGGCGTAGCCGCAGGGGGTGCGGGGCGGTGTCCATGTGCCGCTCCGCCGCGTGGGCGCGACCAGCACCTGCCCAACACCTGCCCACCTGCCCAGCACCTGCCCGGCCGCCACCCGGCCGCCGTCGAACGACTACGTCACCGGCGCCTTCGCCCGCAGGATCGTCATGAACTCGCGCATCCACCGGGAGTGGTCCGGCCAGGCCCGGGAGGAGACCAGCGTGCCGTCCACGACCGCCTCGGCGTCCTGGAAGGTGGCGCCGGCCGCCTGCATGTCGAGTTCCAGGGCGGGATACGCCGTGACGCGGCGGCCGCGGAGGCCGTCGATCGCGGCGGTGAGCAGGGGGCCGTGGCAGATCTGGGCGACCGGCTTGTCCGCGTCGAAGAAGGACTTGAGGATCTTGCGGAGTTCGGGGTCGTTGCGCAGGTACTCGGGGGCGCGGCCGCCGGGGATGACGATCGCGGCGTACTGACCGGGGTCGACCTCGGCGAAGGCGAGATCGGCGGGCCAGGTGTAGCCGGGCTTCTCGGTGTAGGTGTCGAAGCCGGGTTCGAAGTCATGGACCACGAACCGGAGCTTCTTGCGGGTGGGGGCCGCGATATGGACGTCGTAGCCCTCCTCACGGAGGCGCTGGTAGGGGTACAGGACCTCCAGTGACTCTGCTGCGTCGCCGGTGACGATCAGGATTTTGGCTGTCATGTCGGCAACGTGCATCCGGAGCGGGCCCTTGCCAAGGGGGCCGGTCGCCATTGGCCCGATGGACGCGGACGGCCACGCCCCCGATGACCCCCACCGCACGGTGCGCCGCTCGCCGCCCCTGTGCAGAACGTCAAAGTTCGACCCCTGGTTTTGTACACATACGGCTCATGACGGGCCCCCTGTAAGGAGCGATAGCCTGGTGGCGTGATCAGCGCGATAGCTCGCGGGGGCATCGTTGCCCCTGCCCTGCGCCCGGAGAGCACGGACCACATCCGTGACCGGGCGGCGGTCGCTGGTCTTCGCGGGCGGGGCGGGGGCACATGGACCCCCGGGGCGCCGCGCACATCCCCTGGAGCGGCGTCGCAGAGAGCAGCGTCACACCTGTCGGGCGTGCCGAGAATGGCTGATAACCCCCCGCTCATCTCACCTTGCGGCATAGCGTCGGAGCAGACCGGACACCCCGCGTCACGGCGTCACGTCACAGGGGAAGAGACCGTACTTCCTTCAACGTCACGCAACGGCGCGCGACAGGAGCCAGAGGACAATGCAGACCAAGCTGGACGAAGCCAAGGCCGAGCTGCTCGAGAGGGCCGCCCGGGTAGCTGAGAACAGCCCGGTCGGGGGGCACCTACCGACCGGGACGACGGACGAGAGCACCCCTGACCGGGAGACCGTGCTCGCGTTCCTCCAGCGCTACTACCTGCACACCGCCCCGGAGGACCTCACCGGTCGGGACCCGATCGATGTCTTCGGAGCCGCTCTTTCCCACTATCGGCTGGCCGAGAACCGGCCGCAGGGCACGGCCAGTGTGCGGGTCCTGACGCCCACCGTGGAAGAGAACGGATGGGCGTGCACCCATTCGATCGTCGAGGTCGTCACCGACGACATGCCCTTCCTCGTCGACTCCGTCACCAATGAGCTGACCCGCCAGGGGCGCGGCATCCATGTCGTCATCCACCCCCAGGTGGTCGTCCGGCGCGACCTCACCGGCAAGCTCATCGAGGTGCTCGCCCAGCGGCCCAGCGGCGAGCTCCCGCACGACGCGCACACCGAGTCCTGGATCCACGTCGAGATCGACCGTGAGACCGACCGCGCGGACCTGAAGCAGATCACCGCCGATCTGCTGCGCGTCCTGTCGGACGTCCGTGAGGCCGTCGAGGACTGGGAGAAGATGCGGGACGCGGCGCTGCGGATGGCCGAGGAGCTGCCCGCCGAGCCCGTCGCCTCCGACCTGCGTGAACAGGACATCGAGGAGGCCCGCGAGCTGCTGCGCTGGCTGGCCGCCGACCACTTCACCTTCCTCGGGTACCGCGAGTACCAGCTCCGCGACGACGACTCCCTCGCCGCCGTGCCGGGCACCGGCCTGGGCATCCTGCGCTCCGACCCGCATCACGCCGACGACGAGAGCCACCCCGTCAGCCCCTCCTTCGAGCGGCTGCCCGCCGACGCCCGCGCCAAGGCGCGCGAGCACAAGCTCCTGGTGCTGACCAAGGCCAACAGCCGGGCGACCGTGCACCGGCCGTCGTACCTGGACTACATCGGGGTGAAGAAGTTCGACGCCGAGGGCAATGTCGTCGGTGAGCGGCGCTTCCTCGGGCTCTTCTCCTCCGCCGCCTACACCGAGTCCGTCCGCCGAGTCCCCGTCATCCGCCGCAAGGTCGCCGAGGTGCTCCAGCGCGCCGGGTTCTCGCCCAACAGCCACGACGGGCGCGACCTGCTCCAGATCCTGGAGACGTACCCGCGCGACGAGCTCTTCCAGACCCCGCCCGGTGAACTCCAGTCCATCGTCACCTCCGTGCTGTACCTCCAGGAGCGCCGGCGACTGCGGCTCTACCTGCGCCAGGACGAGTACGGGCGCTACTACTCCGCCCTCGTCTACCTGCCGCGCGACCGGTACACCACCGGCGTCCGGCTGCGGATCATCGACATCCTCAAGGAGGAACTCGGCGGCATCAGCGTCGACTTCACCGCCTGGAACACCGAGTCGATCCTGTCCCGGCTGCACTTCGTGGTCCGTGTCCCGCAGGGCACCGAGCTGCCGGAGCTCTCCGACCAGGACAAGGAGCGCATCGAGGCCCGGCTCGTCGAGGCCGCCCGCTCCTGGGCCGACGGCTTCTCCGACGCGCTCAACAACGAACTCGGCGAGGAGCGCGCCGCCGAACTGCTGCGCCGCTACGGCAACGCCTTCCCCGAGGGCTACAAGGCCGACCACACCTCGCGCTCCGCGGTCGCCGACCTCGTCCACCTGGAGAAGCTCACCGAGGAGAACAACTTCGCGCTGAGCCTGTACGAGCCGGTCGGCGCCGCCCCCGGGGAGCGCCGCTTCAAGATCTACCGCAAGGGCGCCGCGATCACCCTGTCCGCCGTGCTGCCGGTCCTCAACCGGCTCGGCGTCGAGGTGATCGACGAGCGGCCCTACGAACTGCGCTGCTCGGACCGCAGCGTCGCCTGGATCTACGACTTCGGGCTGCACATGCCCAAGTCGCAGAACGGCGCGGGGGACTACCTGGGCGACGACGGCCGCGAGCGGTTCCAGGAGGCCTTCGCCGCGACCTGGACCGGCCTGGCGGAGAACGACGGCTTCAACGCCCTCGTGCTGAGCGCCGGGCTGAACTGGCGGCAGGCGACGGTGCTGCGGGCGTACGCCAAGTACCTGCGGCAGGCGGGCTCCACCTTCTCGCAGGACTACATGGAGGACACCCTCCGCAACAACGTCCACACCACCCGCCTCCTCGTCTCCCTGTTCGAGGCGCGGATGTCACCGGACCGGCAGCGCGCCGGGCACGAGATCGTGGACGCCCTCCTCGAAGAGGTCGACGCGGCCCTCGACCAGGTCGCCTCGCTCGACGAGGACCGGATCCTGCGCTCGTTCCTGACCGTCATCAAGGCGACCCTGCGTACGAACTTCTTCCAGGAGGCGATGGGCGGCAAGCCGCACGAGTACGTCTCCATGAAGTTCGACCCGCAGGCCATCCCGGACCTGCCGGCGCCGCGCCCGGCGTACGAGATCTGGGTCTACTCGCCGCGCGTCGAGGGTGTGCACCTCAGGTTCGGCAAGGTCGCCCGAGGAGGTCTGCGCTGGTCCGACCGGCGTGAGGACTTCCGGACCGAGATCCTCGGCCTGGT
Source organism: Streptomyces sp. S3(2020) (assembly GCF_013044505.1). Classification (GTDB taxonomy): domain Bacteria; phylum Actinomycetota; class Actinomycetes; order Streptomycetales; family Streptomycetaceae; genus Streptomyces. Next base: position 5,711 of record NZ_JABERD010000267.1, read on the forward strand.
CAAGGCGCAGATGGTGAAGAACACCGTCATCGTGCCGGTCGGCGCCAAGGGCGGCTTCGTCGCCAAGCAGCTGCCCGACCCGGGCGTGGACCGGGACGCGTGGCTGGCCGAGGGCATCGCCAGCTACAAGACGTTCATCTCGGCGCTGCTCGACATCACCGACAACATGGTCGCCGGCGAGGTCGTGCCCCCGGCGGACGTCGTCCGCCACGACGAGGACGACACCTACCTCGTGGTCGCCGCCGACAAGGGCACCGCGACCTTCTCCGACATCGCCAACGGGGTCGCGGAGCAGTACAACTTCTGGCTCGGTGACGCCTTCGCCTCCGGCGGCTCCGCGGGCTACGACCACAAGGGCATGGGCATCACCGCGCGCGGTGCCTGGGAATCGGTCAAGCGGCACTTCCAGGAACTGGGCGTGAACACGCAGGCCGAGGACTTCACGGTCGTCGGCATCGGCGACATGTCCGGTGACGTGTTCGGCAACGGCATGCTGCTCAGCGAGCACATCCGCCTGGTCGCCGCCTTCGACCACCGGCACATCTTCATCGACCCGAACCCGGACGCGGCCACCTCGTACGCCGAGCGCCGCCGCGTCTTCGAGCTGCCGCGCTCCAGCTGGGCCGACTACGACGCCGAGCTCATCTCGGCCGGTGGCGGCGTGTTCCCCCGGAGCGCCAAGGCCATCCCGGTCAACGCGCACATCCGTGAGGCCCTCGGGATCGAGGGCAAGGTCGCCAAGATGACGCCGGCCGACCTGATGAAGGCCATCCTCAAGGCGCCGGTGGACCTGCTGTGGAACGGCGGCATCGGCACCTACGTCAAGGCCTCCACCGAGACCCACGCCGACGTCGGCGACAAGGCCAACGACCCGATCCGCGTCGACGGCGCCGACCTGCGCGTCAGGGTCGTCGGCGAGGGCGGCAACCTGGGACTCACCCAGCTCGGCCGGATCGAGTTCTCGCTCACCGGCGGGAAGATCAACACCGACGCCATCGACAACAGCGCGGGCGTGGACACCTCCGACCACGAGGTGAACATCAAGATCCTGCTCAACGGCCTGGTCGCGGACGGCGACATGACCGTCAAGCAGCGCAACAAGCAGCTCGCCGAGATGACCGACGAGGTCGGCCGGCTGGTGCTGCGCAACAACTACGCGCAGAACACGGCCATCGCCAACGCGCTCGCCCAGTCCAAGGACATGCTCCACGCCCAGCAGCGCTACATGCGCCACCTGGTGCGCGCGGGCCTGCTGGACCGGGCCCTGGAGTTCCTGCCCACCGACCGCCAGATCCGTGAACGCCTGGGCGCCGCACAGGGCCTGACCGGCCCGGAGACGGCCGTCCTCCTGGCGTACACCAAGATCACGGTCTCCGACGAGCTGCTGCACACCTCGCTCCCGGACGACCCGTATCTGCGCGGTCTCCTCGACGCCTACTTCCCGAGCGCGCTGCGCGAGAAGTTCGCCGAGCACATCGACACCCACCCGCTGCGCCGCGAGATCATCACGACCGTGCTGGTCAACGACACGGTCAACACGGGCGGTACGACCTATCTGCACCGCCTGCGCGAGGAGACCGGTGCCTCGCTGGAGGAGATCGTCCGGGCGCAGACCGCGGCCCGCGCGATCTTCCGCTCGGCCATGGTGTGGGACGGGGTGGAGGCGCTCGACAACCGGGTCGAGGCCGCCGTGCAGACCCGGATCCGGCTCCACTCGCGCCGGCTCGTCGAGCGCGGCACGCGCTGGCTGCTCAACAACCGGCCGCAGCCGCTCCAGCTCGCCGAGACCGTCGAGTTCTTCGCCGAGCGCGTCGAACAGGTCTGGTCGCAGCTGCCGAAGCTGCTGCGGGGCGCGGACCTGGAGTGGTACCAGCAGATCTACGACGAGCTGAGCGGCGTCGGTGTCCCGGACGAACTCGCCACGCGCGTGGCCGGGTTCTCCTCCGCCTTCCCGACGCTCGACATCGTCTCGGTGGCCGACCGCATGGGCCGGGACCCGATGGACGTCGCCGATGTCTACTACGACCTCGCCGACCGGCTGCGGATCACCCAGCTCATGGACCGCATCATCGAGCTGCCCCGCGCCGACCGCTGGCAGTCCATGGCCCGCGCCTCCATCCGCGAGGACCTTTACGCGGCCCACGCGGCGCTGACCGCCGATGTGCTCGCGGTGGGCAACGGCACCTCGACTCCCGAGCAGCGCTTCAAGGCGTGGGAGGAGAAGAACGCCGCGATCCTGGGCCGGGCGCGCTCGACCCTGGAGGAGATCCAGAGCTCGGAGGCGTTCGACCTGGCCAACCTGTCGGTGGCGATGCGGACCATGCGCACGCTGCTGCGGACGCATTCGTAGTTCGTACGACGAGAAGGGCGCCCCGGGCCGCGATGGCTCGGGGCGCCCTTTTCTTGGCCTGCCTTAGGCAAAGGGAAGGAGAAGACTTACCGTTTGCGGCTAAGCCTTGTGCCGTGACTTTGAACCTTGTCGAGGAGCGTGTCAGCGTCCGCGAAGTGATGCACTTCGGTGCCGTCGGCGGCAGCGGCGTCGCGGTGAATTTCGCTGTCTTCAATGTGCTGCTGCACGGCCTCGCCTGGCGGGCCATGGTGGCCACGGCGCTTGCCAGCCTCGTCGCCATGGGCACGAACTACCTTGGTTTCCGCTTCTTCGCCTACCGCGACCGGGACGCGCGCACTCACCAGCAGATCGTGCTGTTCTTCGTCTTCAGCGCGATCGGCGTGGCCATGGAGAGCGGGCTCTTCTACGTCGGCTATCACGGCCTCGGCCTTCACGGTCCGCTGGAGTCGAATGCCGTGAAGGCCGTGTCGATCGTGCTGGCGTCGGCTTTCCGGTTCCTCGTCTACCGCACCTGGGTGTTCCAGCACGAAGGGTCCTAGACGGCGACCTTCGGCTTCGGCTTGGGCTTCGGCTTCGTGGTCTTGTCGCCGGTGAAGGCCTCGTACTCCTTCAGGACGTCCTCGGTCGGGCCGTCCATGCGCAGTTCGCCGCGCTCCAGCCACAGCACGCGGTCGCAGGTGTCACGGATCGACTTGTTGTTGTGGCTGACCAGGAACACCGTGCCGGCGTGCTTGCGCAGCTCGCGGATGCGCTGTTCGGAGCGCCTCTGGAAGGAGCGGTCGCCGGTGGCGAGGGCCTCGTCGATGAGGAGGACGTCGTGGTCCTTGGCGGCGGCGATGGAAAAGCGCAGGCGGGCGCCCATGCCGGAGGAGTACGTGCGCATGGGCAGGGTGATGAAGTCGCCCTTCTCGTTGATGCCGGAGAAGTCGACGATCTCCTGGTAACGCTCCTTGACCTGCTCGCGGGACATGCCCATCGCGAGGCCGCCGAGGTAGACGTTGCGCTCGCCGGTCAGGTCGCCCATCAGGGCCGCGTTCACACCGAGGAGCGAGGGCTGGCCGTCGGTGTAGATGGCGCCGCTCTCCACCGGCAGCAGACCGGCGACCGCCTTGAGCAGAGTCGACTTGCCGGAGCCGTTGGTGCCGATCAGACCGATCGCCTCGCCGCGGTAGGCGACGAAGGAGACCTTCTTCACCGCGTGCACCTTGCGGACGCCGGACGCCTTCTCGGTCTTCTCGCGGCGCAGCATGCGGTTGAGGGCGGCGGTCGCGGAGCCGCGGCCGGCGCCGGTGCCGTTGACGCGGTAGACGATGTCGACGTTGTCGGCGACCACGGTCGGGATGTTCTCGTCGGTGTTGTCAGCGGTGTTGTCAGCGGTGTTCTCAGCCACGGCCGTAGGTCTCCTCAGCCTTCCAGAAGTAGATGAAGCCGCCGACGCCGGCGAGCAGCGCCCAGCCCGCGGCGATCGCCCACACATGGTGCGGCAGCTGGCTGGAGTGGAAGCTGTCGATCAGGGCGTAGCGCATCAGGTCGATGTAGACCGCGGCCGGGTTGGCCTGGAGGACCGGGCCGACCCAGGACGGCAGGTCGTTGTGCTTGCTGAGCAGGTGGTCGATGCTCCACATCACGCCGGAGACGTACATCCACGTGCGCAGCACGAACGGCATCAGCTGGGCGATGTCCGGGGTCTTGGCGCCGAGCCGGGCCATGACCATCGAGACGCCGGCGTTGAAGACGAACTGAAGCACCAGCGCCGGGATCGCGAGCAGCCAGGACGCCGAGACCGGCACGCCGAAGCAGAGCAGGATCACGACCAGGGCGGCCATCGAGAACAGCAGCTGCTGGAGCTGCTGGAGGCAGAAGGAGATCGGGAGCGCGGCCCGCGGGAAGTGCAGGGCGCGGACCAGGCCGAGGTTGCCGGAGATGGCGCGGGTGCCCGCGAGGATCGAGCTCTGGGTGAACGTCCAGATGAACACGCCCGTCACCAGGAACGGGATGTAGTCCGGCACGCCCTTCTTGGTGCCCAGCAGCACGCCGAAGATGAAGAAGTACACGGCCGCGTTCAGCAGCGGGTTCATCACCTGCCAGACCTGGCCGAGCTTCGCCTGGCTGTACTGGGCGGTGAGCTTGGCGGTCGAGAACGCGGTGATGAAGTGGCGCCGGGCCCACAGCTGGCGGATGTACTCGGACAGGGTGGGGCGGGCACCGCTGACCGAGAGGCCGTGACGGGCGGCGAGGGCCGCGAGGTCGCCTTCGGCGGGCGTGGGGAGGGGAGCCGCCGTCGGAGGCGGTGTGTGGAGGACCTGGCTCACATCCGCTGCTTTCGGTAGGGGGTGTCTCCGGTCACCTGACGTTTCCTTACGCTTCTCTTCACGTTCTCTTACGTCGGGACGGGACCGTATCGTCGCAACGTGAGCGTAGGCCGAATCGGCGTCGGAACGCAACCGTTTCGTCGTGACGCCCTATGCTGGTCCGTATGACGACGAACGCAGACGAGCCGCAGACCCGTCCGCGCCGCCGGGCCCCCGCCGGAGCCGCAGTGCTCCGGGAGGACGTGACGGAGGCCATCCGGGCGGCCGTCTTCGAGGAGCTCGCGGCCGTCGGCTACGCGCGGATGTCCATCGAGGGGATCGCGCGCCGGGCGGGTGTCGGCAAGACCGCCGTCTATCGGCGCTGGCGCTCCAAACTCCACCTCGTCCTCGACGTGGTGTCGGCCCTCGCCGTGCAGGGGCTGCCCGCGCCTGACACCGGTGCGCTGGAGAGCGATCTGCGGCTGCTGTACGAGGTGACGTCCCGTGCCCTGCGCCACCCCGTGGCCTCGCAGATCCTGCCGGACCTCCAGGCCGAGGCGGCCCGCAACCCCGAGATCGCCGAAGCGGTGCAGAAGGCGCTGCGGGACGGGCAGGAGGGCGTCGCCAGCAAGATCCTCGTGGCGGCGGAGCAGCGGGGCGAGGTCCGGGCGGGACTCGATGACGAACTGGCGCTCGACCTGATCTCCGGACCGCTGTACTGGCGGTCCGTGGTGATCCGGAGCCCGAAGCTGCCGAAGGGGTACCTGGACGCGCTGGCCTGCGGGACGGCCGCGGCACTGAAGGCGCTGTAGCCGGACCCGGTCGGGGTGCCTAGCCCCGAGCCGACTCCGGATGCAGCCGTACCCAGCCCTCCCAGGCCGATGTGATCATGTCCTGGATGTCGTGCTTGGCCTTCCAGCCCAGTTCTGTGGTGATGCGGTCGGCGGAGGCGACGACTCGGGCGGGGTCGCCGGGGCGGCGG
>NZ_JABERD010000268.1 GCF_013044505.1 Streptomyces sp. S3(2020)
GCCCCCGCCCGTCGAAGAAGCCCCCGGCCGCCACGACCGGGATGTCCACCGCGTCCACCACCTGCGGCAGCAGCACGGTCGTCGCGACCTCGCCGGTGTGCCCGCCGCCCTCCCCGCCCTGCACGATCACCGCGTCCGCACCCCACGCCGCCACCTTCTCGGCATGCCGGCGGGCACCGACGGACGGGACGACGACGACCCCCGCCTCCTTGAGCTCCGCGATCAGCTCGGCGGAGGGCGCGAGGGCGAAGGAGGCGACCCGTACGCCCTCGTCGATCAGCAGCCGCACCCGGTCGCCCGCGTCCGCCGCGTCGGCGCGGAGGTTGACCCCGAAGGGCGCGTCGGTGCGGGACCTGACCTCCCGCACCGCCTCGCGCAGCCCGTCGAGGGTCATCGTCGCCGAGGCCAGGATGCCCAGCGCGCCCGCGTTCGCCGTGGCCGACACCAGACGGGGGCCCGCCACCCAGCCCATCCCGGTCTGCACGATCGGATGGCGGACCCCGACCAGCCGGGTGAGTGCCGTGTCCATCAGACGGCGACCTCCCGGCAACGGGCGCCGGCCGGATCGAGCACCTCACGGATCAACTCCAGCTCGGCCGCGGTCGGTTCACGCGTGTACGGCACCTCCTCCGGGACGCTCAGCGCGAACCCCGTGGCCTGCGCCACCTGCTCGACGCTCACCCCGGGGTGCAGCGAGGTCAGCCGCATCGAGTGGTCCGGCGTCGCGAAGTCGAAGACACCGAGGTCGGAGACGACGCGCGGGATGCGGTGGAAGCGGGCGCCCGCCGCACGGTCGTAGCCCACCCCGCACACCAGGTCGACCTTCTCGACGAAGACCCGCGGCGAGTGTCTGGGCACCCAGTAACTCGTCGGGTTGTTGAGGGTGTTGACCGGCGCTCCGCGCACCCCGAGCAACTGCCGCTTCGGCTGCCCCCAGTCGCCGATGCAGGAGATGTTCTGGTTGCCGAACCGGTCGATCTGGCTCGCGCCCATCATCACGTGCCGCCGCCCGCCCGTGACCAGGGCCAGATGCTGCCGGTACGGCAACCAGCCCTCGACGGTGCCGTCCGGGCGGACCAGCATCGCCTCGCCGTCCGTCAGCAGCAGGTCCGGGGCGAAGGTGAGCCGCGCGAGACGGGCGCCGACGGAGGGGATCAGGCCCATGGGGCTGGCCAGGATCTCGCCGCCGTCGCGCCAGGCCTCGGCGCAGGCGATCACGCAGTACTCGGCGCGGGTGACCGTGGTCATGCCCCCTCCTTCAGGTACTGGGCGGCGAACTCCGGCCAGGGCGTGGTCGCGTAGGCCTTCTGCCAGGCCTCGTCCCGCCCGTAGTCCGGCGCGCACGACGTGAAGTGCGCCCCGTTCGGGGCCTCGACGACCCCGGTCACCACATGCCGCTTGACCAGCAGTGACTGAGGCGCCGCTTCCTTGGTCAACTCGGCCGTGTCGACGACCCGTTCGCACGAGACGTACGCCGTGTCGGCCGCCTCGCAGAAGAGGTCGTCGAAGTACGGGTCCGGGCCCAGGAACTGCCCGTTGCCCAGCCGGTCGGCGCGGTTGACGTGGACCAGGGCCGCGTCCAGGCGCAGGGCGGGCACGGCCACGAACGTCTCGCCGTCGTCGTACGGCGAAGTCACCGTCCGCAGGCCGGGGTTGATCCGCATGACATCTGAGCCGATGCCCGCCCGCACCGGCAGGAAGGGCAGCCGGTTCGCCGCCGCGTGCAGTCCCCACATGAACATCGCCTCGTCGATCTCCATCAGCTCGAAGGCGCCGCGCTCGCGGGCCGCGCGGTAGTGCGGTTCGAGAGGGATCGAGTCGAGGGTGACGAAGGCGGCCACCAGCTTGCGGATCCGTCCGGCCGCAGCCAGCATGCCGACGTCCGGGCCGCCGTACGAGACGATCGTGAGGTCGGTGACATCCGACCGGAGCAGCGCCCTGACCAGGGCCATCGGCTTGCGGCGCGAGCCCCAGCCGCCGATGCCGAGGGTCATGCCGCTGCGCAGCCGGGCCACGGCCTCGTCCGCGGTCATGGTCTTGCCGGTCGTGGTTTCGTCGCTCATCTAGCGGCCCTCCTTCCCGAACCTGTCACGGATGCGGTCGGCCAGCCCGGCGGTGCTCGCCTCGAAGGTGAAGCCCTGCTCGAAGCGGTAGCTGCGGTGCACGTCGACCGGGTCGATACCGTTGATGGCGGCCTTGGCGAGCCGGAGCAGCTCCCCGTCCTTGGCAGCGATCTCCCGCGCCAACTCCAGGGCCGCCTCGAAGAGTTCGGCACGCGGCACCACCCGCCACACCGAGCCGTGCGTGTGCAGCTCCGCCGCGGTCGCCGTGCGCGAGGTGAAGTACAGGGCGCGCATGAGGTGCTGGGGGACCAGCCGGGCCAGATGCGTGGCCGCGCCCAGCGCGCCCCGGTCCAGCTCGGGCAGCCCGAAGACGGCGTCCTCGCTCGCCACGATCGCGTCCGCGTTGCCGACGAGGCCGATACCGCCGCCCAGGCAGAAGCCCTGCACCGCCGCCACCACCGGGACCTCGCAGTCGTACACCGCCGAAAAGGCCTCGTAGCAGCCGCGGTTGGCGCCGACGAGGGCCGAGGAACCCTGTGCCTGGATCTCCTTGATGTCCACGCCCGCGTTGAACCCCCGGCCCTCGGCGGCCAGCACCACGCACCGCACGTCCGGATCGCGGCCGGCCCCGCGCACCGCGTCGGCGAGCGCGAACCAGCCGTCCACCGGCAGGGCGTTCACCGGGGGGAAGTCGACCGTGACGACGGCGATGCCGTCCTTTCCGTGCCCCGAATCCGGGGACGAGGTGGAGACACCCATGGAAGCATCAGCTACCTTTCCACCAAACGTTTGTTAGGTGGAAAGGGTAGCGGCGAATGGAGCTGAAGGGGAGGGCCGCGGTCGTCACGGGCGGGACGCGGGGAGTGGGCGCCGGGATCGCGCGGGCGTTCGTGAGCGCGGGGGCGCACGTCATGGTGTGCGCGCGACGGCCGCCCGAAGTGCCCCTGGAGGGCACCGAGTTCGTGTCCCTGGACGTACGGGACCCGGGCGCGGTACGCGACTTCTTCACCGCGTTGCCCCGGCTCGACGTCCTCGTCAACAACGCGGGCGGCGGACCGTTCCGGCCGCTGGCGGCCGCGGACGCCGAACGGCACGCGCGCGTGGTCGAACTGAACCTGCTGGCCCCGCTCACGGCCTCCCTCGCCGCCTACGAGCACCTGAAACGGTCGAGGGGCTCGGTCGTCATGATCGGCAGCGTCAGCGGCAGCCGTCCCTCGCCCGGATCGGCGGCGTACGGGGCGGCGAAGGCCGGACTGGAGAACCTCGCCCGGTCGATGGCGGTGGAGTGGGCGCCGGACGTACGGGTGAACACGCTGGTCGTCGGCATGGTGCGCACCGAGCTGGCCCACCTCCACTACGGCGACGAGGACGGCGTCGACGCCGTCTCCCGCACCGTCCCGCTCGGCAGGCTGGCCGAGCCCGCGGAGATCGGCGCCGCGGCCGTCTTCCTCGCCTCGGACGCCGCCGCGTACATCACCGGGGCGTCGCTGCTGGTGCACGGGGGCGGGGAACGGCCGGCGTTCCTGGACGCAGCAACTGCCAACAAGGAGACCTGAGATGAGCGGAATCTGCGAGGGACGGACCGTCGTGGTCACCGGGGCCGGCCGCGGACTCGGCCGGGCGCACGCGCTCGCCTTCGCCGCCGAGGGCGCCCATGTCGTCGTCAACGACCTCGGCGTCGGGCTCGACGGGGCACCCGACGCGGACAGCCCGGCCGCACAGGTGGTCGCGGAGATCCGTGCGGCGGGCGGCGAGGCGGTCGCCCACGGCGGCGACATCGCGACGACCGAAGGGGCGAACTCCCTGATCACCACCGCGCTGGAGACGTACGGCCGCCTCGACACCCTCGTCAACAACGCCGGGTTCCTGCGCGACCGGATGCTCGTCAACCTCGACGAGGACGACTGGGACGCCGTGATGCGCGTCCACCTCAAGGGCCACTTCCTGCCGCTCAAACAGGCCGCCGCGTACTGGCGGGCGGAGGCGAAGGCGGGCCGCATGCCGGTGGCGCGTGTGGTCAACACCAGCAGCGGAGCAGGGCTGTTGGGCTCGGTCGGGCAGGGGAACTACAGCGCGGCGAAGGCGGGGATCGTGGGCTTGACGTTGGTCGCGGCCGCCGAGTTCGCGCGGTACGGCGTCCAGGTCAACGCCATCGCCCCGGCGGCGCGGACGCGGATGACGGAACAGGCGTTCGCCCAGACCATGGCGGCGCCCGGCTCGGGCTTCGACGCGATGGCGCCGGAGAACGTCTCACCGCTGGTGGTGTGGCTGGGGTCGGCGGGGAGTGAGGGTGTGAGCGGCCGGGTCTTCGAGGTGGAGGGCGGGAGGATCACGGTGATGGAGGGCTGGCGGGTGGGCCCGAGCACGGACAAGGGGGAGAGGTGGACGCCGAAGGAGGCGGGAGAGACGGCACGGAAGCTGCTGGAGGAGGCAGGGACCCCGGGGCAGGTCTACGGGGCGTAGGGAGACCCACCTGCTTTTAAGGGGCGCGGGGAACTGCGCGACCAGCCCCCACCCACCTGCACCCGACGACGTACCCATCACGTATCGCACTCCAAAACGGTCCGGCACAACCCACACCGCGCCCGAACCCGCCCCCGCACCGGCACCCTGATCTTCTGCCGACAGGTAGGACAGGGAAACGACACCCGCAGCCCGCCGCCACCCCCATCAGGCGTGAACGCATACGACGTACCGGCTTGTGGAACATGAGCCCGCCGATCCCGCGCATACCTCCGCCGCCCAGCCCAGCCGGCAGCGCTGAGCGGAGGCTGCTGCTCGTCCTCCCGCGCCTTCGCCATGCCCTTCACATACGCCGTGTAGGCCTGCGGACTGGTGAACCACACCGACGGATCCTCACCGAACACCAGCGACCGTTTCGCCAGCACGTACCCGAACTCCTCCGGCGTCAGATACCCCAGCTTCTGCGAGGACGCCGCGTCCTCCCGGTACGCGTCAAGGAGCAGCCATCCCGCACCCAGATACGTCGCCGCCGTGTCCGTGAGGATCTCGTTCTCCTTGAGCCCCGGGAACGACAGCCCGAGCCGGTGCAGATAGACATGCATCACCTCGTGTGCCAGCGCCGCCCCGATGTCCCGGCGATGGGTACGGAAACGGTCGTTCAGCTCCACGAAGTACTCGGGCCCGGCGGCCAGTTCGACGTTCGCCGCATGCGTCATCTCCCGGAAGCCCACGATCAGCCGGGCGTCGGGGAGCCGGTAGTGCCGCACCAGCTCACGGGCCACCCGCTGCGCGCCCAGATGGAGATCGTCCGTGTCGCAGAACGCTACGTCGGAGGGGGCCACGCTGGTCGAGAACGTCCAGACGCTGTCGAACGACAGCCGTTTCCAGACGGCCGTGATCGCGGCCCGCACCGTCTCCAGGTGCGGGTAGCCGTGCTCGACCGGTCCGTCGTTCGCCACGCCCGTACCCCCAAGACGCCTGAACCCGATTCCACTCTACGAGGACGCGCGCGGTTTTTCCCCGGCGCCCGGCCGCCCTGGCATACTCCCGGCCGTGACCACCGAACCCGGAACCTCCCTGCACGTCGGCGACAAGGACGACGCCCTGGAGCAGCGCCTCGACGACGAACTCACCGCCTTCAACGCCGAGGCGACCGGCGCCGGCACCCCGGCACCCCTCACCGTGCGCGCCACCGACGCCGACGGAGAGCTGGCCGGCGGGCTCACCGCGTGGATCTGGGGCTCCTGCTGCGCCGTCGACATGCTGTGGGTGCGCGCCGACCAGCGCCACGCCGGCTGGGGGACCCGGCTCATGGGCGCCGCCGAGGAGGAGGCCGTGCGGCGCGGCTGCACCGAGATGATCGTCTCCTCCTTCACCTTCCAGGCCCCCGACTTCTACAAGGGCCTCGGCTTCCGCGAGACCGGCCGCACGGAGGGCATTCCCGGCGGCCACCAGGACGTGCACCTGCACAAGGTCATCGGCGCCTGAGAAGCGGCGCCCGGGACGCCTCCTCCGACTCCAGCACCCACACGTCGTTGTCGCCCTCCCGCAGCACCGGGCCGGGCACGTACAGCGCGTGCTGCGGGCCCGCGGACCAGTAGCGGCCCAGGTTGAAGCCGTTGATCCACACGAACCCCCGTGTCCAGCCCGGCAGTTCCAGCAGCGCGTCCCCCGCGCCCCGCACGGTGAGGGTGCCCCGGTAGAGACCCGGGGCGCCTTCTTCGGGAAGCGGCCGGAAAGCGACCCCGCCGACGTCCTCCAGCGCGTCCAGCCGCAGCCCACGCGCGCGTACCCCGTGCAGAAACTGCCGTTCGTGCAGCAGCCCCCCGGTGATCCCCTTCGCCTCCCCGGTCCGCGGCCCGTAGTTGACCCGCCCCAGGGACTCCACCCACAGCTCCACGCGCGCGTGCCCGGCCACGGGCTCCTTCAACCGCTCGTCCCGCTCGGTGAGCACCCCGGCCCGCTCCCCGTCGACGTACACCACCGCCAGATCCCGCACACCGCGCGCGATCAGCGGATAGGGCTGCCGGGGCCCCGGGACGGTCACCTCGTAGCGCACCAGGCCCCGGTCCACGTCGAGTTCCTCGAAGGTCGGCGGGACGGGGGACGTGGTCCGCGGGCCGCCGAGTGTCTCCAGTACGTCGCCCAGGGGCGCCCAGCCGGTGAGCGCCACCTCGGCGGGGGCACCCAACTGCGCCGGTGGCACCGGAAGTTCGGGGAGCGGGCCGTCCGCGTACTCGGCGAGGACTTCCCGGAAGCGCCAGAACTTGTCCGTGGGGAAGCCGAACTCGTCGATCGGCGCGTCATAGTCGTACGACGTCACATCCGGCTCCAGCACACCGTCGTGCAGATCGCCACCGCCCCGGTTCGCACCCGACCAGCCCGCGAAGCTCGTCCCGCCGTGCGCCATGTAGAGGTTCACGGAGGCCCCGCACTCCAGGATCTCCCGCAGGGCAGCCGCCGCGTCGGCGGGATCCCGCACGACATGCTCGGCGCCCCAGTGGTCGAACCAGCCGCACCAGAACTCCATGCACATCAGCGGCCCGTCGGGGCGGTGCCGGCGCAGCGTGTCGAAGGCCGCGCGCGCGTGGGAGCCGAAGTTCACCGTGGCGAGGACACCGGGGAGCGAGCCGCCGGTCAGCATGTGGTCCTCGGGGCCGTCGGAGGTGAACAGCGGGACCGTGACGCCCTCGGCGACGAGGAGCTCCGCCAGCCGGCGCAGATACTCCGCGTCCGAGCCGTAGCTGCCGTACTCGTTCTCGACCTGCACCATGATCACCGGCCCGCCGCGGTCGAGCTGCCGGGCCACCACCTGGGGCAGCAGCCGCCGGAACCAGCGCTCCACGTGCCCCAGGTACTCCCCGTCACTCGTCCGCGGCCGTCCCGTCAGCCAGTGCGGCAGCCCGCCGTTCTCCCACTCGGCGCAGATGTACGGCCCCGGCCGCACGATCGCCCACAGCCCCGCCTCGCGCGCCGCGTCCAGGAAACGACCGAGGGCCTCCACATCGTCGTAGGAACCCGGCCGACGTTCGTGGAAGTTCCACGGGACGTACGTCTCCACGCAGTTCAGGCCCATCGCCCGCAGCATCGCCAGCCGGTGCCCCCACTGCGCCTCGTGCACCCGGAAGTAGTGCAGCGCGCCGGACAGCAGCCGCACCGGCCGCCCGTCCAGCAGAAAGTCCTCATCCCCCACCGTGAACTCGCTCATACGCCTCACCCTCACCTCTGGCGCAGGTCAGGGTCCATGGACAAAGATCGGCGCCACTTGGACCGAAGGGAATCCAAGGGAATCCACGGGAATCCAAGGGAATCCACGGGAACCGAAGAGGGAGGACCCGTTGACATACCACACCTGGATGCGGTTCCTCACGCCCGGGCCCGCACACCACCGCCTCGGCCTCGTCTGCCTCGGCGTCGGCCTCCAGTACGGCGCCCTGCCCACCGTCGGCCCCCGCACCCTCGACCACCATGTCGCGGTCGTCATCAGCACCGGCGGCGGCTGGTACGAGGACGCCCGCGGCCGCCGTACGACCGTCACCGCGCCCGCCCTGCTGTGGCTCACCCCCGGCGTCCCCCACCACTACGCGCCCGACGCCGGAACCGGCTGGGACGAGGGCTTCGTCGACTTCACCGGGCCCGCCACCACCACCTACACCGAACTCGGCTACATCGAACCCGACCGGCCCGTCGTCCCCCTGACCGACGCCACCGGCCCCCGCGCCGTCATCGGACGCATGGCCCGCGCCGCCCGCCGCGACAACCCCCTCCTGGAGGTCGAGACCGGCGCCGCCGTGCACGAACTCCTCGTCGCCCTGCGCCGCGCCCGCGCCGACCTCACCCCCGACGGCCACCAGGTCCTCAAGGCCCTCGCCCGCGACGCCTTCACCCCCATGTCCGTCGCCGACCACGCCGCCCGGCACGGCATGACGCTCGCCGAACTGCGCACCGCGGTGCGCCGCGGCGCCGGATGCAGCCCCAAGGACTACCTCCTCGGCATCCGTCTCGGCCGCGCCAAGGAACTCCTCGCCGCCACCGAACTCCCCGTCGCCGCCGTCGCCCGCCGCGTCGGCTACGACGACCCCGCCTACTTCTCCCGCCTCTTCACCCGCCGCGTCGGTACCCCACCCGTCCGCTTCCGCGCCCCCCAGAGCCGCACCGTCCCCGGCGGCTGGAGCGACCAGATCCCCGACCCGACCGACCCCCCGAGACTGCCGCGCGCGAGCGCCACGTAGGGATGTCTGCCGCCCGGCGGAGGCTGTCGCGCAGGGTGTCCCCCGCCTGTCGGCTGTGCGTCCGGCCGGGGGAGTCGTCCGGTGCCAGGGCACGACGTCCCCCGAGGCGGTCCCGCGCGAGCGCCACGTAGGGGCGACTCCCGCCCCGCGATCCCCTGGTCCCGCGTCCCCGCGGAGGCTGCGCCCCGCCTGTCGGCCCGCCGTGTCGGCACCGCGTCCGGCCGGGGAGTCGCCCGGTGCCAGAGCACGACGCCCCTGAGGCTGCCGCGTAGGCTGCGCCCCGCCTGTCGGCCCGCCGAGTCGGCATCGCGCCCCGGCGGCGGAGCCAGGCCGTGTCCGATCGCGACGATCCGGCCAGGATCCCCGGTGCCGGTGCCACGTAGGCTGGTCCGTCATGACCACCAGCAACAACGGAACCGGTGACGTGGACGCGGCCGTGCGTGCGGAGCTCGTTCGGCTGCGGGACAGCATCGACAACATCGACGCCGCCGTCGTCCACATGCTCGCCGAACGCTTCAAGGCCACCCAGCAGGTCGGCCACCTCAAGGCCCAGCACCAGCTGCCGCCCGCCGACCCGGCCCGCGAGGCCCGCCAGATCGAACGGCTGCGCAGCCTCGCCGAGAACGCCAAGCTCGACCCGGCCTTCGCTGAGAAGTTCCTCAATTTCATCATCGCCGAGGTGATCCGCCACCACGAGCGGATCGCGGAGGACGCCGTCAACGGCACGACGTCCACACCGAACTGACCTCGCACGACGCAATGAGGGCGTGACAGCCGGGCCCGCGAGAGGCATGCTGCGCTGTGCACTCCTTGTCAGCTGGCGAGCACTCCGCGTCAGCTTCTCGGACATAAGCTGGTTGTCCCACGCGGGAGGGACGTCGGGCCATGCCCTCGGATGCCAAGATCCTCATCGTCGACGACCACGAGGACACGCTGTACGCCCTGGAGAGCGCCCTCGCCCCGCTGGGGTACCGGCTCAGCCGCGCCACCAGCGGCGACGAGGCGCTAAAGCAGGTACTCCGCGGCCAGGTCGGCCTGCTCCTCCTCGACGTCCGCATGCCCGGCGTCAGCGGCCTCGACGTCGTCCGCTACATGCGCCGCCTCGAACAGACCCAGCACATCCCCGTCGTCCTCCTCACCGGCTTCGGCACCGACCACGAACTGACCTCCACCGCCTTCGGACTCGGCGTCGCCGACCTGATCACCAAGCCCATCGACCCCTGGGCCCTGCGCACCAAGGTCCGCTACCTCTACGACGCCCACCGCCGCCAACTCGCCCTGGAAGAGGAGATCCGCGACCTTCGCGCCCTCGTCAAGGACCACGGCAAGGACCACGGCGAGGCCCGCGATCGCCCCGTACGCCCCGCCCTGCCCCACCCGGACACCAAGGTCCCGCTCCAGCGCGCGGAAGGGGCGCACAACACCAGCCTCGAACAGGACCGGACATAGGCCGCGTACCGATCCGCCCCTGTGCCCGGCCACTCCCATCAGGCAGCATGTCCTGCATGTCCGTACTGACGCGCGACGAAGCGCAGACCCGTGCCAAGCTCCTCGACGTCCACCGGTACACGATCGACCTCGATCTGACGACCGGGGACGACACCTTCGACTCCCGTACCGTCATCCGCTTCACCGCGCGCACGGACGGCGACACCTTCGTCGAGCTCAAGGCCGCACAGCTGCGCTCCGTCGCCCTCGACGGACAGCCCCTCGACCCGGAGACCCTGGACGGCGACAGGCTGCCCCTGAAGGACCTCGCCGCCGGCGAACACGAACTCCGCGTCGACGCGAGCATGCGCTACTCCCGCACCGGCGAGGGCATGCACCGCTTCACCGACCCCACCGACGACGAGACCTACGTCTACTCCAACCTCTGCATGGACGACGCCCCGCGCGTCTTCCCCGCCTTCGACCAGCCCGACCTCAAGGCCGTCTTCGAGCTGACCGTCAAGGCCCCCGAGCACTGGACCGTCCTCGCCAACGGCATCACCGAACACCTCGGCGACGGCCGCTGGCAGGCCGCACCCACCCCGCTCATCTCCACCTACCTCGTCGCCCTCGCCGCCGGCCCCTACCACTCCGTCACCACCGAACACCGGGGCCTGCCCTTCGGCCTGCACTGCCGCCGTTCCCTCGCCCCCTACCTCGACGCGGACGCCGACGAACTGTTCGAGGTCACCAAGCAGTGCTTCGACCGCTACCACGAGAAGTTCGAGGAGCCCTACCCCTTCGACTCCTACGACCAGGCGTTCGTCCCCGAGTTCAACGCCGGAGCCATGGAGAACCCCGGACTGGTCACCTTCCGCGACGAGTTCGTCTACCGCTCCGCCGTCACCGACACCGAACGCCAGACCCGCGCCATGGTCATCGCCCACGAGATGGCCCACATGTGGTTCGGCGACCTCGTCACCCTGCGCTGGTGGGACGACATCTGGCTCAACGAGTCCTTCGCCGAGTACATGGGCTACCAGACCTGCGCCGAAGCCACCCGCTTCGCCGACACCTGGACCGACTTCGGCGTCGCCCGCAAGGCCTGGGGCTACGAGGCCGACCAGCGCCCCTCCACCCACCC
>NZ_JABERD010000269.1 GCF_013044505.1 Streptomyces sp. S3(2020)
CGCCAGGGGCGTACCGGAGTAACCACTCATCACCCACCTCCCCTCCCATCGTGCCGCGCCGAACGGGATATGTCCGCCCGGACCACAACCCCCACCGAACGCAAAAGCCCAGCTCAGACAGTGTCTGAGCTGGGCTTGAAAAGAGCCGCCTTCGGGATTCGAACCCGAGACCTACGCATTACGAGTGCGTTGCTCTGGCCATCTGAGCTAAGGCGGCGCGCCGTCCGCACTATGGTGCGATCAGCAACGTCGGTAAGTCTACACAGTTTCCGAGGGTGCTCCGTACCGGCCTCGGAGGCGGGGGTTCCGGGGCCGGTGGGCATACCCGCAGAGGGTCTATGAGCAGCGTTTTCCCTTGGTCGGCGGGGTCCCTCGGAGGAGGTACCTGTCGATCGTGGAGTCGATGCAGACACTGCCGCGACCGTAGGCGGTGTGCCCGTCGCCCTCGTAGCTGAGGAGGCGGGAGGAGGACAGCTGGGTGGCGAGGGCGCGGGCCCAGCGGTACGGGGTGGCCGGGTCGCGGGTGGTGCCGACGACCACGATCGGGGCGGCGCCCCTCGCGGTGATGCGATGCGGCTCACCCGTCGCCCTCACCGGCCAGTACGTGCAGTTCAGCGAGGCCCAGGCCAGGCCCTCGCCGAAGACGGGGGACGCCTTCTCGAACTCGGGCAGCGCGTCCCGCACCTGCTCCGGTGAGCTGAACGCCGCGGGGAGGTCCAGGCAGTTCACCGCCGCGTTGGCGAACATCAGGTTCGAGTAGCGGGCGTCGGCGTCCCGCTCGTAGTAGCTGTCGGAGAGGACCAGCAGCCCCGCACCGTCGTTCTCCCGCATCGCCGAGGTCAGCGCCTCGCGCAGCTGCGCCCAGGCACCCTCGTCGTACATCGCCGCGATGACCCCGGTGGTCGCGAGGGACTCGCCGAGCTTGCGGCCGTCCACATCACCCGTGGGGATCGGCCGGGCGTCGAGCTTCTCGAAGAACGCCTTGAGGTTCCTGCCGACCGCGCCCACCTTCGTGCCCAGCGGACAGTCCGGCTGCTGCACACAGTCCCGCGCGAACGACTGGAACGCCGTCTCGAACCCAGCCGTCTGGTCGACGTTCAGACGCCGTGCGGGCAGGGACGGGTCCATCGCGCCGTCCAGGACCAGCCGGCCCACCCGGTCCGGGAAGAGGCCCGCGTACGTCGCCCCGAGGAAGGTTCCGTACGACGCCCCGACGTACGTCAGTTTCCCGTCGCCCAGTGCCGCCCGCAGGATGTCCATGTCCCGCGCCGCCTCGACGGTGGACACATGCCGCAGCAGCTCGGGCGCGTCAGCTCCGCAGCCCTCCGCGAACTTCCGGTACGCGGCGACGAGTTCCTCGGTCTCCTCCTCGTCGTCGGGTGTCGTGTCGGTCTGCGTGTACGCGTCCATGTCGCGCCCGTCCAGGCACTCGACGGGCTCGCTGCGGGCGACGCCGCGCGGGTCGACCGCGACCATGTCGTAGCGGGCGCGGACCTCGGCGGGGTAGCCGATCCCGGCGTACGCCTGGAGGTAGCCGATCGCCGAGCCGCCCGGTCCGCCCGGGTTCACCAGCAGCGAGCCGAGCGCCTTGCCGGAGCCGGTCGCCTTCTTGCGGGCGACCGCGAGGCGTACGTCACCGTCGCCCGCGTTGTCGTAGTCGAGCGGTGCCTTCATCGTGGCGCACTCGAAACCGGGCACCCCGCAGCTGCGCCAGTTCAGCTTCTGCCCGTAGTACTGCGACAGGGCGGCCGGCGTGGACTTCGGCAACGCGGCCAGCGCCGCCGCCTCCGCGGCCGAGCCGGCCGAACCGCTCCCCGCCGAGCAGGCGGACACGACCAGCGCGGCGACGGCGAGGAGGGCACCGCCGGTGCGCGAACGCCGGTGACGCGGCGGGTCGATCGGGTCGATCGGGTGTGCCGGGCGGAGACTGCGCCTGATGTGCATCGACCGAGCGTAACTCTGCGCAGCCTTCCGATTGCCCTCCGTGCACCTTGCGGCTCGTACGAGGTACCTGGTCAACCTCCTGTTGATCGTTCGCGAGCGATACCGCGATACCGCGGTTCGGTGGCTCAGCCCGCTCTGAGCGCCATCGTCATCGCCTCGACGGCGAGCAGCGGCGCCACGTTGCGGTCGAGGGCGTCGCGGCAGGCGGCGATCGCCTCGATCCGGCGCAGCGTCGACTCCGGGGAGTTGCCGCGAGCCAGTCGTTCCAGAGCGTCCTGGGAGTCCTCATTGGCGATCGCCACCCGGGAGCCGAGCTGGAGGGCGAGGACGTCGCGGTAGAAGCCGGTGAGGTCGGTCAGGGCGAGGTCGAGGCTGTCGCGCTGGGTACGGGTCCGGCGCCGCTTCTGCTTGTCCTCCAGGTCCTTCATCACCCCCGCCGTACCACGCGGCATCCGCCCGCCCTGGGCCGCGCCCATCGCCGCCTTCAGCTCCTCGGTCTCCTTGCCGTCCATCTCCTCCCCGAGCAGCTTGGCGTCCTCGGCGGCCGCGTCCACGAGCTCCTGGGCGGCCTTGAGGCAGCCGCCGATGTCCTCGACGCGGAGCGGCAGTTTGAGCACGGCGGCCCTGCGCTCCCGCGCGGCGGGGTCGGTGGCCAGCCGTCGGGCCCGGTCGACATGCCCCTGTGTGGCCCGTGCGACGGCCGCGGCCACGCCGGGCTCGATGCCTTCCCGTCGGACGAGGAGGTCGGCGACCGCGTCGACGGAGGGTGTGCGCAGATTGAGGTGCCGGCAGCGGGAGCGGATGGTGGGCAGGACGTCCTCGATGGACGGGGCGCACAGCAGCCAGACGGTACGGGGAGCGGGCTCCTCGACGGCCTTGAGCACCGCGTTGGCCGACTTCTCGTTCAGCCGCTCGGCATCCTCGACGAGGATCACCTGCCAGCGGCCGGTCGCCGGAGAGGTGTACGACTTGCGGACGGTGTCCCGCATGTCGTCGGCGAGGATCTGCGTGCCGACGGCGGCGACGGTGGTGACGTCCGCGTGCGTGCCGATGAGCGCCGTATGACACCCGTCGCAGAACCCGCACCCGGGGACCCCGCCGAGCGCGCGGTCGGGGCTCACGCACTGCAACGCGGCGGCGAAGGCCCGCGCGGTCTGCGTCCGGCCGGCCCCGGGCGGACCGGTGAACAACCACGCGTGCGTCATCTTCGACGCCTCGGGCGGCGGGGCGCCGGTGCCGGCCGCGGTGACGAGCGCGTCGGCGTCCCGGGCGGCGGCCCCGAGCTGCTCGCTCACCTTCTCCTGGCCGACGAGGTCGTCCCAGACGGTCATGGGTGGTGCCGCCCTTTCGTCACGGTGGGGGGTGCGGAGTCCATTGTGCGGGGTGGCACTGACAACGGGCCTCCGTCATGGAATCGACCGGACGACCGGACGACCTGGTGACTCGGACGACCAAGCGACCCGGACGACCGGACGACCCGGGCAAGCGGGCAACCGAGCGCCAGGCCTCAGCCCCGGCGTCCCCGCCCCCGTCGCCCGTTCCCGTCGCCGAACTCGTCACCCTCACGCGGGCCCAGCAGCTCGTCCGCCAGCGACGGCAGGTCGTCCAGCGGCGTCTCCTCGGCCCAGTCGGACCGCGCCCGCCGCCGGGGCGCCCCCGCCTCGTCGACCTGCGGCATCTCCCGCGTACGGTCCTCGGTCCCGTCCGGCCCCGCCTGGTCCTCCCGGAAGAACCCCGGCGGCACCCGATCCGCGGGAGCCTCACCCGGAACCGGCGGCAGCACAGCGGTCTCGTCGGCGGCACCCGGCACGACGGGCGGCAGCACCGCCGTCTCATCGGCGGCCCTCACCGGAGGCAGCACAGCCGTCTCGTCAACCGCACCCGGCACGACAGGCGGCAGCACCGCCGTCTCATCAACCGCCCCGGCCGGCGGCTTGGGCAGCTCGGCCGTCACCTCGTTGTCGGCGGCCCCCTCGGGCTTCTCCTCCCGCACCGGAGGCTTCTCGTCCCGCACCGGCCGCAGCACGGTCGTCTCCTCCACCGGCCCGCCCGACGTGTGCGTCGGCGTCACCACCGGCGTGGGCACGGTCGCCGCCTCCGGAGGGGCGGCCGCAGGCGGCGCCGGCTTCTTCGGCCCCGCCTCCGCGGCCGCCGTGGCCTGCTCGGCGAGCCGTCGCGCCTCCTCGGCCCGCAGCAGCGCCTCCTCGGCCTTGCGCTGCTTCTCCACCCGCCGCGCCTCGGCCTCGGCCCGCAGCCGGGCCTCTTCCTCGGCCTGCTTGCGGCGCCGCTCCTCCTCGACCTTGCGCCGCGCTTCCTCCTCGGCCCGCGCCTTCTCCTCGGCGAGGAGCCGGGCCCGCTCCTCCTCGGCACGCTTGCGCGCTTCCTCGGCCCGCAGCCGGGCCTCCTCCGCCTGCCGCTCGGCCTCGCGCCGCTGGGCCTCCTCCAGCTCGCGCCGCTTGCGCTCCTCCTCCTCGGCGCGCAGCCGCTCCAGCTGCTCCTGGCGCTCACGCTCCAGGCGCTCCTCCTCGGCCTTGCGCGCCGCCTCTTCCTCGGCCTTGCGGCGCGCATCCTCCTCGGCCTTGCGCCGGGCCTCCTCCTGCTCACGGATCTCCTGCTCGGAGAGCGGCAGGAGCTGGTCGAGCCGGTGGCGTACGACGGTCGTGACGGCCTCGGGCTCCTGGCCCGCGTCGACGACGAGATAGCGCCCGGGGTCGGCGGCGGACAGCGTCAGGAACCCGGACCGCACGCGTGCGTGGAACTCCGCCGGCTCCGACTCCAGCCGGTCCGGCGCCTCGGTGAACCGCTCGCGGGCGATCTCCGGGGACACGTCGAGGAGCACGGTCAGGTTCGGCACCAGTCCGTCGGTCGCCCAGCGGTTGATGCGGGCGATCTCCGTCGGGGACAGGTCGCGGCCCGCTCCCTGATAGGCGACGGACGAGTCGATGTAGCGGTCCGAGATCACGACCGCGCCCCGCTCCAGCGCGGGCCGCACCACGGTGTCCACGTGCTCCGCGCGGTCGGCCGCGTACAGCAGCGCCTCCGCGCGGTGCGAGAGCCCGGCGCTGGACACGTCGAGCAGGATCGACCGCAGCCGCTTGCCGACGGGCGTCGCCCCCGGCTCGCGCGTCACCACGACCTCGTGGCCCTTGGCCCTTATCCACTCGGCGAGCGCCTCGGCCTGGGTGGACTTGCCGGCCCCGTCGCCGCCCTCCAGGGCGATGAAGAAGCCGGAGGACGCGGGCGCCGTCACCGGGTCGTCGCCGCCCAGCAGCGCGTCCCGCAGATCGTGCCGCAGCGGCACACCGGAACGGTCGTCGACCTTGGCGAGGACCAGCGCGGCCACCGGCAGCAGCAGCGCGCCGACCAGCATCAGCGTGAACGCGGCGCCGCCGTGCGCGAACACGAACTTGCCGCTCTCCAGCCGGTGCGGCCCGATCAGCGCGGCCACCAGCGGGGCGATCACCGCGCCGAGCGCCACGAAGACCCGTACGACCGCGTGGAGATGCTCGGTCGTGCGCCCGCGCCGGTAGTCCTCGGCCTCCTGGTCGAGGAGTGTGTGCCCGGTGTTGGCGGCCACGCCCGCGCCGATGCCGGCGAGCGCGACGATCAGCACCACCGTCGTCACGTCCGGGACCAGGCCCGCGGCCAGCAGCGCGATGCCCGTGAAGGCGATCGCCAGCGCGAGCAGCCGGCGCCGCGAGAGCGAGACCAGCACCTTGGGCGCCGTACGGATGCCGACGACGACCCCGCCGGTCAGCGCCAGGACCAGCAGGCCGTACGTCACCGGGCCGCCGCCCAGGTCCTTGGCGTGCAGCACGGCCACGGCGACGGCGGCGGAGATCGCCCCGGCGACGGCCGCGGAGGCCAGCACCAGCAGCGGGAGCACTCCGGTGCGGCCCTTGTCGACGCCGGTGCCCGTCTTGGGGCGGCGCATGCCCTCCAGCGGGGAACGCGCGCGTGGAGTGCGGGTGTCGGGCAGTTCCAGGAAGGTCAGCACGGACAGGGACGCGGCGAACAGACCGGCCGCGACATACGAGGCGAGGGCCGCCTGGTGCTGCGCGAACCAGTCGATGCCGGCGCCCAGCAGGTTGTTGACCAGCGAGGCCGCGATCAGTGCGGCGGCGGCGAGCGGGATCGCCACGAAGCCCGTACGCAGCGACAGGCGGCGCAGCGCGTCCATGTGGTCCGGCAACGGCCGTACGGTCGCGCCCTCCGGCGGCGGGGCCGGCAGCAGGGCGGGCGCCGCGCTCTCGCGGCACACCGTCCAGAAGCGCTCGGCGACTCCGGTCACGAAGGCGGTCACCAGGAGGACCGCCAGTGCGTTGTCCGGCGTCCAGTCGATCCACAGGGGCGCGACGATCAGCGCCAGCGTCCGCACGGCGTCGGCGCCGACCATGGTCCAGCGGCGGTCGAGCGGTCCCTCCTGGGAAGTGAGGGACGTCAGCGGGCCGAGGAGTACCGCCCCGAAGAGCAGGGTGGCCAGAATGCGCACCCCGAAGACGGTCGCCACTGCGAACGCCACGCCTCGGTAGCCGCCGCCGAAGGAACCCTCGGCGATCGCCGCCTGGAGGGCCAGGACGACCAGCACCAGGAGGGCCAGTACGTCGCCGACACCCCCCACCAGCTGCGCGCTCCACAACCTCCTCAGCTGCGGTCGGCGCAACAGGGCGCGGACGGCGCGCTCGCGGGAGTCCGCGGCAAGGGCGTCGTCGGGGGCCGGGTGGTGGGCCGTTGGCTGCTCGGCTCGCGTCATGCTTTCAGCCTATCGGGCAGCACCGACAGCCTGCGGCGCCCATCCGAACGTGCGCACGCCCCGACACCAAACCGATGCCGGGGCGTTCGTTTTGCGAACCCGAGGTGAAGGTCCGCGGCGCGACTCAGTCGTGTCAGTCCTCGGAACAGTTCTCGGATCAGTCCTCGGAGGACGCCGTCTTCGAAGCCGTCGCCTTCTTGGCGGTGGTCTTCGCCGTCGTCTTCTTGGCGGCCGTGGTCGTCTTCTTCGCGGCGGTCTTCTTGGCGGCCGTCGCCTTCTTGGCCGGGGCCTTCTTCGCGGGGGCCTTCTTCGCCGTCTTCTTGGCGGGGGCCTTGGCGCGCTTCTCGGCGAGCAGCTCGTAGCCGCGCTCGGGGGTGATCTCCTCGACGCTGTCGCCGGAGCGCAGGGTCGCGTTGGTCTCCCCGTCGGTCACGTACGGCCCGAAGCGGCCGTCCTTGACCACGACCGGCTTCTCGCTGACCGGGTCCGTGCCCAGCTCCTTCAGCGGCGGCTTGGCGGCGGCCCGGCCACGCTGCTTGGGCTGGGAGTAGATCTCCAGCGCTTCTTCGAGCGTGATCGTGAAGAGCTGGTCCTCGGTCTGGAGCGAGCGCGAGTCCGTGCCCTTCTTCAGGTACGGCCCGTAGCGCCCGTTCTGCGCGGTGATCTCCTGGCCCTCGGCGTCGGCGCCGACGACTCGGGGCAACGACATCAGCTTGAGCGCGTCGGCGAGCGTCACCGTGTCCAGCGACATCGACTTGAACAGCGAGGCCGTACGCGGCTTCACGGCGTTCTTGCCGGTCTTCGGGGTGCCCTCGGGGAGCACCTCGGTGACGTACGGGCCGTAGCGGCCGTCCCGCGCGATGATCTGGTGGCCCGACTCCGGGTCGGCGCCGAGCTCGAAGTCACCGCTCGGCTTGGCGAGCAGCTCCTCCGAGAGCTCGATGGACAGCTCGTCCGGGGCGAGGTCCTCCGGCACGTCCGCACGCTGGTGGCCCTCGGAGTCCTTCTCGCCGCGCTCGATGTACGGCCCGTAGCGGCCGACCCGCAGCACGATGCCGTTGCCCACGGGGAACGACGACACCTCGCGCGCGTCGATCGCGCCCAGGTCGGTCACCAGCTCCTTGAGACCGCCGAGGTGGTCCCCGTCGCCGTTGCCGGCGATCGCCGCGCCGCCCTCGGTGCCCTCTCCGAAGTAGAACCGCTTCAGCCACGGCACGGACTGGGCCTCGCCCCGCGCGATGCGGTCAAGGTCGTCCTCCATCTTGGCGGTGAAGTCGTAGTCGACGAGCCGCCCGAAGTGCTTCTCCAGGAGGTTGACCACGGCGAAGGACAGGAAGGACGGGACGAGTGCCGTGCCCTTCTTGAAGACATAGCCGCGGTCGAGGATCGTGCCGATGATCGAGGCGTACGTCGACGGACGGCCGATCTCGCGCTCTTCGAGCTCCTTGACCAGGCTGGCCTCGGTGTAGCGGGCCGGGGGCTTGGTGGCGTGCCCGTCGACCGTGATCTCCTCGGCGCTGAGCCGGTCGCCCTCGCTGACCTGGGGCAGCCGGCGCTCGCGGTCGTCCAGCTCGGCGTTCGGGTCGTCCGCGCCCTCGACGTAGGCCTTCAGGAAGCCGTGGAAGGTGATCGTCTTGCCGGAGGCGCTGAACTCGACGTCCCGGCCGTCGGCGGCGGTGCCCGCGATCTTCACGGTCACGGAGTTGCCGACCGCGTCCTTCATCTGGGAGGCGACGGTCCGCTTCCAGATCAGCTCGTAGAGCCTGAACTGGTCGCCGGTCAGTCCGGTCTCGGCAGGCGTGCGGAAACGATCACCCGAGGGGCGGATCGCCTCGTGCGCCTCCTGCGCGTTCTTGACCTTCCCGGCGTACGTCCGCGGGGCGGACGGCAGGTAGTCGGCGCCGTAGAGCTGGGTGACCTGGGCACGGGCCGCGGAGACAGCGGTGTCGCTGAGCGTCGTGGAGTCCGTACGCATATAGGTGATGAAGCCGTTCTCGTACAGCTTCTGCGCGACCTGCATGGTCGCCTTCGCACCGAAGCCGAGCTTGCGCGAGGCCTCCTGCTGGAGCGTCGTCGTACGGAACGGGGCGTACGGCGAGCGGCGGTACGGCTTGGACTCGACGGACCGGACGGCGAACTGCGTCTGCTCCAGGGCGGCGGCCAGCGCGCGGGCGTTGGCCTCGTCGAGGTGGAGGGTGTTGGCGCCCTTGATCTGGCCCAGGGAGTCGAAGTCGCGGCCCTGCGCGACCCGCTTGCCGTCGACGCTCTGGAGGCGGGCGACGAGGGTCGAGGGGTCGCTGGAATCCCCCGCGCGGCCGGTCGCGAAGGTGCCCGTCAGGTCCCAGTACTCGGCGGAGCGGAACGCGATGCGCTCACGCTCCCGCTCGACTACGAGCCGGGTGGCGACGGACTGGACACGGCCCGCCGACAGACGGGGCATGACCTTCTTCCACAGGACCGG
Source organism: Streptomyces sp. S3(2020) (assembly GCF_013044505.1). Classification (GTDB taxonomy): domain Bacteria; phylum Actinomycetota; class Actinomycetes; order Streptomycetales; family Streptomycetaceae; genus Streptomyces. The sequence goes on from NZ_JABERD010000269.1 coordinate 9,159, forward strand.
CGAGACCTCGTAGCCGTAGAGACGGTCGAGGATGCGTCGGGTCTCCTGGGCGTCGACCAGCTTCTGGTTGAGCTCGCGCGGGTTGGCCACGGCGGCCTGGATCGCGGCCTTGGTGATCTCGTGGAAGACCATCCGCTTGACCGGGACCTTGGGCTTGAGCACTTCCTGGAGGTGCCACGCGATGGCCTCGCCCTCGCGGTCCTCATCGGTGGCGAGGAAGAGCTCGTCGGAGTCCTTCAGCAGGTCCTTGAGCTTCTTGACCTGAGCCCTCTTGTCGGCATTGACGACATAGATCGGCTCGAAGTCGTGCTCGACGTCCACGCCGAGCCGGCGGACCTCGCCGGTGTACTTCTCCGGCACCTCCGCGGCGCCGTTGGGGAGGTCGCGGATGTGCCCGACGCTCGCCTCGACGACGTACCCAGGGCCGAGATAGCCCTTGATCGTCTTCGCCTTGGCAGGCGACTCGACGATGACGAGTCGGCGGCCGCCCTTTGCGGTCTCGCTGGTCGGGGACAACTTCGCTCTTCTCTCCGGTCGACGCTGGGGCCTCCCCAGGCGCCTTCATCCCGGGGTCGGGTCATGGTGACGCTGCGGAGTGTGACGGTACATCCCGCCCCCGTGTCAAACGGGAAAAGCCCGCAACGGCCACTCGAACGGTAACCCGACTACCGCCATTCCTGCCGCCCGGAGTACCCACCGGCTATTTCGAGCCTTACCGGAGGGAGACCTCCCGATTACCGGGACCTCGGCTTTTCCATGATCCTCAGATACGGGTGAGGCACCAGGCGCCGAGGCCCAGCGCCACCACCGCGGCGAGACCGGCGAGGGTCGCCGATGCGACCGGGTTCACACCGTGCGCGACGGGTTCGCGCTGCCGTACCCGGGCCGCGGTCCACACCAGAAGCCCGCCTCCGAACAGGGCGAACACCACGCCCGCGAAGATCGCCGGTCCCCTCTCCATGACGCCCCTGCCCCCTTTTGCCCCGTCCGCGCGTGTCCAGCCCCGGGAGGTTGACACGCGCGGACGGCGGCCAGGCGAACCTGAGGTGAACGCGGGACCGACGCCGCTGTGGACTGCCCCCGCGCCCCCGCTCACGGCCCGCGGCTCAGACCGATCCGGGCGCGGGTATCTTTCCGGTCGTCTTCGTGTTGTCGGTCCGTCCCACGGTGCACACGGCCTTCTTGAACCCCTGGTTCCAGTCGTCCTCGTCGGCGACCCAGCCGAACACGGCCCGCTCCGAGCCCGGCGCCCAGGTCGACTCGAATTTGTTGCCGCAGAGTTTGGTCGCGTTGTCGGCGCCTTTCTCGTAGTTCATGCCGCCGGGTGCCTGGACCATGCCTATGACCTGGTCCGTGTGCGGTTTCACGCAGTCGGTGAGCGGGGCGTTGTAGCCGTCGTCCCCCTCCTCGTAGATCCAGCAGTCGCCGACACTCATCTGACCGACCCACAGATTGGAGCCCTCGTCGCGGAACCGGCCCACTTCACCGCCTATCGCGGCATGGCGTCCGAGTACGAGACATGCCGTACCGCTGTTGGCCACGGTGAAGCCCTCCTTGGTCGGTACGACGGCGTAGCCGGCCGCGTCCGGCAGGGCGTCGACGACCGCGCGCGTCTGGTTCGCGCAGCGTCCGGCGCCCTCGGCGGCCGCGTCCGCGGCGTCGGTGGCCGTGTCGACCGCGACGACCTGACCGTCGGGCCAGTCCTCGGAGCAGCTCACCTTGCCCAGGTTGGGCACCGACTTGAACGGCGTCCCCGACCAGACCGCCTGCACACAGTCACCGGTCTCCAAGGGCTCGCTGAGCCCGACGACATCGCCGTACGGCAGCACGGGCCCGGTCGGCGGCGCCGAGGACTTGGGCACGCTGGAGGTGGGCGGCTTCTTCGGGGTGGCGGTGTCGTCGCCACCGTCGTCCCCGGTCAGCGAGACGGCCAGCCAGGTGCCGCCGGCGACGACGAGCACGGCGGCCACGACGAGCGCGACGACAGCGAGCCGCTTCTTGGAGGGCGAGGGCGGGGGCGGCGGTCCGCCACCAGGGACACCCGTCCCGCCCGCACCCCAGCCGGCGCCATAGGTGCCGCCGGCGTACGGCGGGGCGGGGCTTCCGGCGCCGGAGGCGGCGCCCGCGTACGGCGGGGTGGGGCTGCCCTGGTA
>NZ_JABERD010000270.1 GCF_013044505.1 Streptomyces sp. S3(2020)
CGGCTAGGCGCTGCTTCTCGCCGGTCAACGCCGTCTTGCAGCCGAGGCGCGGAGCCGCCGTGTCACACCAAGACGCCCCCTGGCCGCGTCGTCCACGACGGGCGACGGGCTTTGAACAGCGCACTACGCGGGACCGGACGGAGACGCCGACCCGCTCCGCGAGTCCTCGCACCCCCCGGCCCCGTGCCCCCGGCGCGGACCGGCGGAGCCCTGTTTCGAGGTGAGCCAGCCTTCGGCGACCAGGTCGGCGTAGGCGTCGGCGACCGTGTTGCGGGCGATGCCGAGGTCGGCGGCGAGGGAGCGGGAGGAGGGCAGACGGGTGTCCGGGGCGAGACGGCCGGTGCGGACGGCCTCGCGCAGGGCGTCGGTCAGGCCGCGGCGCAGGCCGGGGCCGGTGGGTTCCAGGTGCAGGTCGACGCCCAGAGTGGCCCAGGTTTTCGGCATGGAAATGGACCATACCCGTGGGCAGCCTCCGACATAGTGTCGACACTATGACGACGCACACCGACGACAGTCCTACGACCGTGGAGTACGCCCCCGAGCACAGTCCCCGACTGAACTGGGCCGAGCAGGCTCCCGAGGTCTTCAAAGCGATGGTCCGCCTGGATGCCGCCGCGCGGAAGGGCCTGGACCCGAAGCTGCTGGAGCTGGTGAAGGTCCGCGCCTCCCAGATCAACCACTGCGCGCTCTGTGTCGACATGCACAGCAAGGAGGCGTTCGCGGCGGGCGAGAGCGTCGAGCGGATCGTCCAGCTGAGCGCGTGGGAGGAGTCGGAGCACTTCTACACCGAGCAGGAGCTCGCCGCGCTGGCACTGACGGAGGCGGTGACCGTCCTCACGGACGGGTTCGTGCCGGACGAGGTGTACGAGCGGGCCGCCAAGCACTTCACGGAGGCGGAGCTGGCGCAGTTGATCGCGGCGATCGCCGTCATCAACGCGTGGAACCGTTTCGGGGTGACCTGCCGTCTGGTTCCGGGGCACTACCAGTCGGGGAACAAGTGACGGGGCGTACGCGGCTGCTGGACCCGGCCGTCGCGCAGGCCATGTCCGCGCTCAGCGCCGCCGCGAAGAAGGGGCTCGGGGACCCCGTGCTGGCGGAGCTGGTGGTGATCCGGGCCTCGCAGCTCAACCACTGCGCGTTCTGCCTCGACATGCATCTGCGGATCGCTCGTGAACACGGGGTGAGCGAGCGCAGGTTGGACCTGCTGGCGGCGTGGGAGGAGGCCGGGGACGTCTACGACGAGCGGGAGCGGGCCGCGCTCGCGCTGACGGAGGCGGTGACCGTCCTCACGGACGGGTTCGTGCCGGACGAGGTGTACGAGCGGGCCGCCAAGCACTTCGACGACAGCGGGCTCGCCCATCTCACCGGCCTGATCGTCGCCATCAACAACTGGAACCGGGTGATGGTGAGCCGCCGCATCCCGCCGGGAGGCTACACACCATGAGCAAGGTCGAGATCTTCCGCAAGCTGCACCGCCGTCCGGCACAGGACGATCCGCTCGTCCTGCCGGGCCCCTGGGACGCGGCCAGCGCCCGCGTCTTCGCCAAGGCCGGCTGTCCGGCGCTCGCGACGCCCAGCGCGGGGGTGGCCGCCGCTCTCGGGTACGAGGACGGGGCGACGCCGGCCGACGAGATGTTCGCGGCGGTCGCGCGGATCGCCCGGGCCGTGGACGTTCCGGTGTCCGCGGATGTCGAGGACGGTTACGGGATGGCTCCGAAGGAGCTGGTGGAGCGGCTGCTGGAGGCGGGTGCCGTGGGCTGCAACCTTGAGGACTCCAACGGGGGTGTTCTCAAGGACCCGCACCAGCACGCCGAGTGGCTCGCCGAGGTGCGGTACGCGGCCGGGGATGCGCTGTTCGTCAACGCCCGGATCGATACGTTCGTGCGCGGGGTCGAGGATCCCGAACCGACCATCGAGCGGGCGGCGTTGTACACCGCGGCGGGAGCCGACTGCGTGTATCCGATCAGCGCCCCGGCCAAGGTGCTGCCGCTGCTGCGGGCCGCGATCCACGGGCCGATCAATGTGATCGCGCTGGTCGGCAGCGGCCTCTCCCCCGCCGAACTCGGCGGGCGGGGCGCCACCCGGGTCACGTTCGGGCCGGGCCTGCAGCGGCGCTCGTCCGAGATCCTCGCGGAGCTGGTCGAGGAGATGCGCTGACCGCGCGGCCGGGAAACCGGCGGGGAGGGGCCGCCGATCCCCTCCCCGCCGGCCCGGCCCTCGGTCACGAAAGCCACGCCTGCCAGGTGGACCTATGGCCCTCCACCCACTTCTTCGCCGCCTCCTCGGGTGTCAGTTTCCGGTCGGCGATCAGCAGGGAGACCTCGTTCTGGTCCTCGGTCGTCCACTGGAACTTCTTCAGGAAGGCCGCCGCCTTGCCGCCGCTGCGGGCGAAGTCGGCGTTGAGGTACTTCCGCAGCGGGGTGTGCGGGTAGGCGCAGGCGACCTTGTCCGGGTCGGTGTCGCAGCCCTCCTTGTAGGCGGGGAGCTTCACCTCGGTCATGGGAACCTTCTCGAAGAGCCACTGCGGGGCGTACCAGTAGGTGAGGAAGGGCTTCTTCTCCTTGGCGAACTGCTTGATCTGGGTGATCTGGGCGGCCTCGGAACCGGCGAACACGACCTGGTAGTCGAGCTTCAGGTTGTTCACCAGCGCCTTGTCGTTGGTGACGTAGGAGGGCGAGCCGTCCATCAGCTGGCCCTTGCCGCCGCTCTCCGCGGTGCGCATCCGCGCGGCGTACTTGTCGAGGTTCTTCCAGTCGGTGACGTCCGGGTGCGCCTTGGCGAAGTACGTCGGGACGTACCAGCCGATGTGCCCGGTGACCCCGAGGCCACCGCCGTCGACGATCGTCTTCTTGTCCTGGACGTACCGCTGTTCCTGCTCGGGATGGCCCCAGTCCTCCATGATCGCGTCGACCCGGCCCTGACTGAGGGCGTCCCAGGCGGGGACCTCGTCGACCTGCACGGTGTCGACGCGGTAGCCGAGCTCGTGCTCCAACAGGTACTGCGCGACGGCCACGTTGGCCTGCGCGCCCACCCAGGACTGCACGGACAGCGTCACGGTCCTGGCGCCCTGCGCGTTGGCGAAGGGCGAGGACTGCCGGGTCATGTCGGCGGCACCGCAGCCGGTCAGCAACAGCAGGGATGCGGCACCGGCCACTACGGCGGTCGTACGTACGCGCATGTCACGCTCCCTTCTTCGTACGGCGTTCCGTCGGCTGGGTCACCCGGTCGAGCATCAGTCCGAGGCAGACGATGGCCGCGCCGGCCACCAGTCCGGTCGCCAGGTCGCCCTGGGCGAGGCCGAACACGGCGTCGTAGCCGAGCGCTCCGCCACCGACCAGGCCGCCGATGATGACGACGGCGAGGACCAGGACCACGCCCTGGTTGACGGCGAGCAGCAATGCCGGTCGGGCGAGAGGGAGTTGGACCTGGCGCAGTTGCTGCCAGGCGGTCGCGCCGAGCGAACTGGAGGACTCCAGCGCGGCCGGGTCGACCTGGCGCAGGCCCTGCGTGGTGATACGGACGACGGCGGGCAGCGCGTAGACGACGGCCGCGGCGACCGCGGGGGCGCGGCCGACGCCGAAGAGGGCCACCACCGGGATCAGGTACACGAACTGCGGCATCGTCTGGAAGACGTCCAGGACGGGCCTGAGCAGCCGTTCGACACGGTCGCTGCGGGCGGCCGCGACACCGGTCGCGAAGCCGATGACGAGCGTGACGGCGACGGCGGCGAGGACCTGCGAGAGCGTGTCCAGGGCCGGATCCCACACCCCCAGTACCCCGATCGCGGCCATGGCGAGGACAGCGGTGAGCGCGGTGCGCCAGGTGCCGATCAGCCAGGCCAGGGTGGCGACCACGAGCAGCACCGACCACCAGGGCAGCCACTGGAGACCGTCCCGGAGCGGGTTCAGGACCCAGGTGGTGAAGTGGGCGGCCCAGTCGGCGGTGCCGCCGACGACGGGGACGCCGGAGTAGAGATGGGCGGTCATCCAGTCGACGGCGCGGTTGACGGGCGGGGCGATCTGGACGACCCAGGCGTCGGGCCAGTCGAGGCGGCCCACGAGACGTCCGGCCACGGCCACGGCGAGGGCGGCGCCGAAGGCGTACGCCCACCCCTTGCGGCCGGTTCCCTCGGTCCCGTCTCCGGCGGCCGCCGTCACCCGGTCCAGTACGACGGCGAGGAGCACGATCGGGATGCCCGCCGCCAGCGCCGCGCCGACGTCGACCGACGCGAGTGCCTGGTAGACGCGGTCGCCGAGGCCGCCGGCGCCGATGACCGACGCGATGACGGCCATGGACAGGGCCATCATGATCGTCTGGTTGAGGCCGAGGAGGAGTTCCCTGCGGGCCAGCGGGATGCGGGCGGTCAGCAGGCGCTGGCGTGCGGTGGCGCCGAGCGAGTCGACCGCTTCCAGGACCCCCTTGTCGGCGCCGCGCAGGCCGAGGGCGGTGAGGCGGGCCATGGGCGGGGCGGCGTAGACGACGGTGGCGAGGACGGCCGCGGGGACGCCCAGGCCGAAGACCATGACGACAGGGAGGAGGTAGGCGTACGCCGGGAGCACCTGCATGGTGTCCAGGACCGGGCGCAGGGCGCGGTCGAGGCGGTCGGAGAGCCCGGAGGCGAGTCCGAGGAACGCGCCCACGACGACCGACGCGAGGACGGCCACGACCATCAGGGCGAGGGTCTGCATCGTCGGCACCCACATGCCGAGCAGACCGCAGGCGAGGAACGCGGCGGCGGTTCCGAGGGCGAGCCTGATGCCGGCGACCCGCCAGGCGACGAGGGCGCCGACCGCGGTGACGCCGGCCCAGCCCGCCGCCAGCAGCACCAGGTACACGGCCCGTACGCCGAGGACGACGGCGTTGCTGATGTGGCCGAAGAAGTAGAGGAACAGGGGGTGGCTGTCCCGGTTGTCGACGATCCAGTCGCTGGCCGTGTTCAGCGGTCCTGAGAGGTCGACGGTGAGGGCGTCGGGCCATGTTCCGCTCGCCCAGGCGGCGTTCGCCAGCGGTACGAGGATCGCGGCGGCCGCGGCGAGGAGCAGGAGCTTGTGCACCGCGCGGTGCCGGAGGACGGCGGGGACCGTACGGGGGACGGAAGCGGTGACGGTAGCCATCAGACCGCCTCCTTGGCGGTCCCGGCCACCACCCCGAGCAGCGCGTCCGAGTCCACCACCCCGACACACCGGCCCTCGTCGACCACCCGGGCCGGGACCCCCGCCCGTGCGACCGCCTCGATGGCCGCCGAGACGGTGGTGTCCGGCGCGAGGGCCGGGCCGCTGCCCTGCTCCGCGGCCGACGCGGCCCGCATCGCCGTGCGGACGGTCATCACCTGTTCGCGCGGCACGTCCCGGACGAACTCGCGGACGTAGTCGTCGGCGGGCGAGCCCACGATCTCCTCCGGGGTGCCGAGCTGGACGACCCGGCCGTCGCGCATCAGCGCGATGCGGTCGCCCAGTTTCAGCGCCTCGTTCAGGTCGTGCGTGATGAAGACCATCGTGCGGCCCTCCTCACGGTGGAGGCGGACGACCTCCTCCTGCATGTCCCGGCGGATCAGCGGGTCCAGGGCGCTGAACGGCTCGTCGAACAGCAGGACCTGGGGGTCGACGGCGAGCGCGCGGGCCAGCCCGACGCGTTGCTGCTGGCCGCCCGAGAGCTGGCTCGGCCTGCGCTGTTCCATGCCCTCCAGGCCGACCTTGGCCACGACGTCCGCGGCCCGCGCCCGGCGCTCGGACTTGCCGACGCCCTGGATCTCCAGGCCGTACGCCACGTTGTCGAGGACCGTGCGGTGCGGGAGCAGGCCGAAGTGCTGGAAGACCATCGCGGCGCGGTGACGGCGCAGTTCGCGCAGACGGGACTTGTCCATGGCGCGGACGTCCTCGCCGTCGATGGCGATGGTGCCGGCCGTCGGTTCGATGAGGCGGGTCAGACAGCGGACGAGCGTGGACTTGCCGGAACCCGACAGCCCCATCACCACGAAGACCTCGCCCTTGCGGACGTCGAAGGAGACGTCCTGGACGGCGGCGGTGCAGCCGGTGCGGGCGCGTAGTTCGGCGGAGGCCAGCCCCTTGAGCTCCGGGTCCGCGGGGATCCGGTCGGCCTTCGGGCCGAAGACCTTCCACAGGCCGTCGACGGAGAAAACCGGCCCGTCAACAGCCGTACCCCTGCTCTCACTTGTGCTTGCCGTCGTACTCATCACGCACCGCCTCCGATCAGGTCCACGGCCCTCTCACCGACCATCAGCACCCCGATCATCGGGTTCACCGCGGTCATCGTCGGGAAGACCGAGGCATCCGCGATACGGATGCCGTCCAGGCCGCGGATCCTCAACTCCGGGTCCACCACGGCCAGTTCGTCGTCAGCGGCGCCCATCCGGCAGGTTCCCGCCGGGTGGTACACGGTGTGCGCGACCTTGCGGGCGTAGGCGCTCAGCTCCTCGTCGCCGACGACATCCGGCCCGGGGCACACCTCGCGCTTGAGCCAGCCCGCCAGCGGTTCGGTGCGGGCTATCTCACGGGCGATGCGGATGCCGTCGACGAGTGTGCGGCCGTCGTAGTCGTCCTCGTCGGTGAAGTAGCGGAAGTCGAGGGCGGGTTTCTCGGACGGGTCGGCGCTGGTCAGGTACAGGCGTCCGCGGCTCTTGGGCTTGGGGATGTTCGGGGTCATCGAGACGCCGTACGAAGGCCGTTCGTAGCCCAGTCGCTCGGGGTTGTCCGTGAAGGGGACCTGGTAGAAGTGGAACATCAGGTCCGGGCCGGCGTGATCGGGGTCGCGGCGGACGAACAGGCCCGCGTCGGAGTCCATCGCGGAGTTCTCCGGGAGGGGTCCGTGGGTCTCCCAGACGATCACCGACTCGGGGTGGTCGAGGAGGTTCTCACCGACGCCGGGCAGGTCCTGGACGACGGGGATGCCGAGCGCTTCGAGGTCCTCGCGGGGGCCGATGCCGGAGTGCAGCAGCAGCCGTGGCGAGTCGACGGCGCCCGCGCACAGCACGACCTCGCGCCTGGCCCGTACGACGAACTCCTCGCCGTCCGCGGCCCGCACGTGCACACCCCGCGCGAGCGTGCCGTCCAGGTCCAGCCTGTACGCCCAGGTCTCCAGCAGGATCGTCAGGTTGGGGCGCTCGTCCATCACCGGGTGCAGATACGCCACGGACGCCGAGGACCGCTTGTTGTTCTCGGGGTGGTAGGCGAGGTCGAAGAAGCCGACGCCGTCGTCGAAGGGCTTGCGGTTGAAGCCCTCGACGCGCGGGACGCCCGTCGCCTCCTGCGCCGCGTCGACGAAGTCGCGGGCGATGGCGTTCCGGTCCTTCTCGTCGACCGGGACGATGTTGTTGAGGAGGCGCGCGTAGTACGCCTCCATGGGCACCGCGCCCCAGCCCTTGGCGCCGTTCGCCTCCCACTCGTCGAAGTCGGACGGCAGCGGCTTGAACGCGATCAGCGTGTTGTGGGAGGAGCAGCCGCCGAGGACGCGGGCCCGGCTGTGCCGGATGTGGGAGTTGCCGCGTGGCTGTTCCACCGTCGGGTAGTCGTAGTCCAGGTCTCCGCCGAGCAGGCCCGTCCAGCGCCGCAGGGTGAGGACGTCGTCGCGGCCCACGTCGCTGGGGCCGCCCTCGATGACGGCGACGGTGACGTCCGGGTTCTCGGTGAGGCGGGAGGCTATGACGGAGCCGGCGGTGCCACCGCCGACGACGACGTAGTCGTATTCGTGCTGGTGCATGGGGGGTTACTCCAAGGACTTGCGAGACTTGCGATGCCTGCGATGAGCGGGTTGTCTCAGCCGACGAACCAGCGGACGGGCCTCGGCGCGAGGTTCTGGTAGATGTGCTTGGACTCGCGGTACTCGGCGAGCCCGGCGGGGCCCAGCTCGCGGCCCGTGCCGCTCTTGCGGAAGCCGCCCCACTCCGCCTGCGGGAGGTAGGGGTGGAAGTCGTTGATCCAGACGGTGCCGTGGCGCAGCCGGCCCGCGACCCTGCGGGCGCGTCCGGCGTCGGTGGTCCAGACGGCGCCCGCGAGGCCGTACTCGGTGTCGTTGGCGAGCGCGACGGCCTCGTCCTCCGTGCGGAAGGTCTCGACGGTGAGGACGGGACCGAAGACCTCTTCGCGTACGACCTTCATCTCGCGGTGGCAGGCGTCGAGGACGGTCGGTTCGTAGAAGTAACCCCCGCCCAGGCCCTCCGGCCGCTTGCCGCCGGTCCGCAGCACCGCGCCCTCCGCCAGTGCCGAGGCCACGTACCCCTCGACCTTGGTGCGCTGCTGCTCGGAGACGAGCGGCCCGCACTCGACACCGTCGTCGGTGCCGCGCCCGAGCCGGATCCGCCCGGCGCGCAGGGCGAGTTCGGCGACGAAGCGCTCCCGTACGGACTCCTCGACGATGAGCCGTCCGCCCGCCGAGCAGACCTGCCCGCTGTGGATGAACGCGGCGTTGAGGGCCTGGTCGACGGCGGTGTCGAAGCCCTCCTCCGTGGCGCAGGCGTCGGCGAAGACCACGTTGGGGTTCTTGCCGCCGAGTTCGAGGGCGACCTTCTTCACCGACGGGGCCGCGGCCTGGGCCACCTTGGTGCCGCTGACCAGACCGCCGGTGAAGGAGACGAGGTCGACGTCGGGGTGCTCGGCGAGCCGGGCCCCGACCGAACCGCCGGGCCCGGTCACGATGTTGGCGACTCCGGCGGGGAGGCCGGCCTCGACCAGCAGCTCGATCAGCGCGATCGTCGTCAGCGGTGTGATCTCGCTCGGCTTGACGACGAAGGTGTTGCCGGCCGCGAGCGCGGGGGCGATCTTCCAACTGGCCTGGAGCAGCGGGTAGTTCCAGGGCGTGATCAGCGCGCAGACGCCGACGGGCTCGTGCACGACGACACTGTGGATGTCGGGCGAGCCCGCGTCGACGACCCGCCCTGAGGACTCGGCGGCGACGAGGCCGGCGAAGTAGCGGAAGGCGTCGGCGACACAGTCGATGTCGACGCGGCCCTCTTCGAGCGTCTTGCCCGCGTCGCGGCTCTCCAGCAGCCCGAGCCGCTCGCGATCGCGAACGAGCAGATCGGCGACGCGGTACAGCAGCACGGCACGCTCGGAGACGGGGGTGCGCGGCCAGTCGCCGTGGTCGAAGGCCTGCCGTGCGGCGGCTACGGCCAGGTCGGTGTCCTTCTCGTCACCCTCGGCGACGACGGCGAACGGCTGCGCGTCCGCGGGGTCGATGATGTCGCGGGTCGCCCCTGAGACGGCTTCGCGCCACTCGCCGCCCGCGTGGATCGTCTGCCGCGCCTGTCGCGCGTGCTGTCCGGCCATGATCGCTGTCGCCTTCCGTTCCTGTTCAGTTCCCCTGAGTCACACGGGTGTCACTCACGGGGACCGTCACCGCCTGCCCTCACTCCCGCATTGCATGCGCAATCGATGCCTGAAAGTGCGCCGCGTCACTGAACATGCGGACAAACAGGGGTGAATCGTACGCTGAAGAGTGGCTCATGGAGGTGACGCATGGCACACAAGGCGCTGATCTGCGCAACGGCGGTGCTGCTGCTCTCGCCGGTCCTGATCGCCGCGGATGACGGCGACGATCTGACCGCCCGGCAACTCGCCGACCAGGCGAAGGACAATCTCCTCGACGCCGAGTCCGTCCACCTGAGGCTCACGGACCGCGGCACGAACGCGACGACCAGCAAGACGCAGCCGACGTCGATGGACCTCACCCTCGACCAGGACGGCAACTGCGTGGGGTCGATGCGGATGGGCTCGGGCGGCGGCAGCGTCGAGATCGTCAAACAGGGCGACGAGGTGTGGATGAAGCCGGACGGGACCTTCTGGAAGGCCCAGGTGCCCGGCAGCCAGGGCGAGGCGGTGGCCGAGCTCTTCAAGAACCGCTACATCCACGGCTCCACGAACGACGCCATGCTCAAGGGCATGGCCGACACCTGCGATCTGACCTCCTTCCAGCAGGAGATCGAGGGCGACGACGGTTCCGAGAAGACCACGTTGACGAAGGGCGAGGAGACCACCGTCGACGGCACGAAGGTGATCCCGCTGACGGGCACACAGGACGGCAAGAAGGCGGTCCTCTACGTCACTTCGGACTCCCCGCACCAACTGGTCAAGGCGGTCCAGCGGGGCGACGGCACGCATACGACGCTGACCTTCACGGACTACGACAAGCCGGTGCCGACCACGACCCCCTCGGCGGACGAGTCGGTGGACGTGGGCAAGTTGCAGGAGGAGCTTCAGAACACCTGAGAACCCAGGGACACCTGAGACTCCAGGGACAACCGAGAACCCACGGACACACCCGCGAGCCCATGGACCCGGCGGAAACCTTTGACTAAAGTCAAAGAACTATGAAGCCAGGACACACCGAGCCTGTGTCGACGGACGACGTGGCGGCCCTCCGCCGGTTCAACCGCTACTTCACCCGCCGCATCGGCGCACTCGACGACCACTACCTCGGCCAGGACCGCCCGCTGGGCGCGGCACGGCTGCTGTTCGAGATCGGCGGGGGCGTGTCCCTGCGCGAGCTCAGGAGCCGTCTCGGACTGGACGCCGGGTATCTGAGCCGGATGACGAAGACCCTGGAGGCCCAGGGCATGGTCCGGATCAGCGTCCACCCCGGGGACAGCCGGCTGCGCAGGGTCGAGCTGACCCCGGCGGGCCGCACCGAGGTCACGGAGCAGAACCGCCGTGCCGACGCCCTCGCGGCAGGCCTGCTGTCCGGCCTCACCCAGGGGCAGCGCGCCGACCTGACCGGCGCCCTGGCCACCACCCGCCGCCTGCTGCGCCTCGCCGCCATCACGGTCGCCCTCGTCGACGGCCACACCCCGGACGCCCGCGCCTGCCTCGACGCCTACGCGGCCGACATCGACGCCCGCTTCCCGGAAGGCTTCGACAAGTCCGACCTCGTACGGCCGGAGGAGGTCTCCGGGGACGCCGGGGCGTTCTTCGTCGCGTACGAGGAGGACCGGCCCGTCGGCTGCGGGGCCCTGCGCCGTCTGGAGCCCGGCGTCGGGGAGATCCGCCATGTGTGGGTGCACCCGGAGGCCCGTCGGCTGGGGCTCGCCCGACGCATCCTGGCGGCACTCGAACAGGCGGCTTCCGTACGGAAGTTGACCGTCGTACGCCTCGACACGCACGCCACGCTCACCGAGGCGCGGGCGATGTACCGGGCGTGCGGGTACACCGAGATCCCGGCGTACGTCGACCACGTCTACGCCAGCCACTGGTTCGAGAAACGCCTACCCGCCCGCGCCTTCCCGCGAGCCACCGGCCCCACCGCTTATACACATCAGACGCTGCCGAGACACAGCGCAGCGGAGACACAAGTGCACG
>NZ_JABERD010000271.1 GCF_013044505.1 Streptomyces sp. S3(2020)
CCCGCGCTGTCCGCCCCGCTCGCCTGCCCCCCGCTGCGGTGCTGCCCGCGCGGGGGGGCCTGGCCGGGGCCTGTCCGCGGGGCGGGCCGCCCGGCGGCGGCGCGGGCGGCTGGCTGCCGGGTGGGGTGCGCGGCGCGTGGGGCGCGGCGGGGGGGGTGCCGCGGGGCGGGCCGGGGGGTCGCCCGGGGCGGCTGGCCGCCCGGCGGCCACGTCCTCCGGTACACCCTCCGGTACACCCTCCGGCACCTCCTGCGGAGTGAGCGGCGGGATCCGGAGCGCGCCCAGCACCACGCCGTCGCTGTCGTCGACGAGCAGGTCGAGCCGGCGTTCGGCCCCGTCCAGGACCGCCCGCGCCGCCGCCACCGCACCCGTGGGCACGCCCAGCGACCGCGCGACGGTGAGCACACCGCCCACCGGCACGACCGACAGCACACATCCGGCCAGCTCCCGCTGCCGGTGCAGCAGGGACACCGCCCGCAGCAGCGCCCGGTCGTCGCCGACGACCACCGGCCGCCGGGAGCCGCGCCGGGCCAGCACCCGGGCGAACTCCTCCGGGTCCGCGGGCAGACACACCTTCGTGCCCGCCGCACCCGCGCTGAGCACGTCTTTCGCGATGCGGACGGACTCCCCGTCCGTCCTGCGGGCAACCGGATCGATGACCACCAGCAGCTGATCGGAAGTCGCTGAAGTCGCCACCTCGGTCATGCCTCGCTTCCTCGGGTAGCATCTTTGTGCAAGAGCCCCTTGCGCTATTGCGCCAGGGGCTTCGTCTATTCCGGGGCATCCGGGTCCGACGGGTTCACGGCCGACGACGGCCGTAGGTGGCCGAAGCAGGTCGCCAGGGTACGAGGCACAAGGCCGTGTCACGTACGCCCCTGACCTTGGACATGCCCCGCCCGGAAGGGGTGTACGCGCGTGCCCGCACTTGTGCTGCTCGGTGCTCAGTGGGGTGACGAAGGCAAGGGAAAGGCGACGGACCTGCTCGGCGGATCCGTTGACTATGTGGTGCGCTACCAGGGCGGCAACAACGCCGGCCACACGGTAGTCGTGGGCGATCAGAAGTACGCCCTCCACCTGCTCCCTTCCGGAATCCTCACCCCGGAGTGCACTCCGGTCATCGGCAACGGTGTCGTCATCGACCCGTCGGTCCTGTTCTCCGAGCTGAACGGGCTGAACGAGCGCGGCGTCGACACGTCCAAGCTCCTGATCAGCGGTAACGCTCACGTCATCACGCCCTACAACGTGACCGTGGACAAGGTGACGGAACGCTTCCTCGGGAAGCGGAAGATCGGCACCACCGGCCGCGGCATCGGACCCACCTACGCGGACAAGATCAACCGCGTCGGTATCCGCATCCAGGACCTGTACGACGAGTCGATCCTGACGCAGAAGGTGGAGGCGGCCCTCGACGGCAAGAACCAGCTCCTGACCAAGGTCTTCAACCGCCGCGCCATCGAGGTCGGCCAGGTCGTCGAGGAGCTGCTGTCCTACGCGGACCGGCTGAAGCCGTACGTCGCCGACACGGTCCTGCTCCTCAACCAGGCCCTGGAGGACGACAAGGTCGTGCTCTTCGAGGGCGGCCAGGGCACCCTCCTGGACATCGACCACGGCACGTACCCCTTCGTCACGTCGTCGAACCCCACCGCGGGCGGTGCCTGCACCGGCGCCGGTGTCGGCCCGACGAAGATCAGCCGGGTCATCGGCATCCTGAAGGCGTACACGACCCGTGTCGGCTCGGGCCCGTTCCCGACGGAGCTCTTCGACGAGGACGGCGAGGCGCTGCGCCGCATCGGCGGCGAGCGGGGCGTGACGACCGGCCGTGACCGTCGCTGCGGCTGGTTCGACGCGGTCATCGCCCGCTACGCGACCCGCGTGAACGGCCTGACGGACTTCTTCCTGACCAAGCTCGACGTCCTCACCGGCTGGGAGCAGATCCCGGTCTGCGTGGCCTACGAGATCGACGGCAAGCGCGTCGAGGAGCTCCCGTACTCCCAGACCGACTTCCACCACGCGAAGCCGATCTACGAGAGCCTCCCCGGCTGGTCCGAGGACATCACCAAGGCGAAGTCCTTCTCCGACCTCCCCAAGAACGCCCAGGCGTACGTGAAGGCGCTGGAGGAGATGTCCGGCGCCCCGATCTCCGCGATCGGCGTGGGCCCGGGCCGCGACGAGACGATCGAGATCAACTCGTTCATCTAGGACGCGTGGCGGTACCCGTGCGCCCCCGGCCGGCTTCGGCCTGCCGGGGGCGCACGGCTGTTCAGGGGCGGTGTCGCAGGCGGAGGGTGGTGGTCTCCTGGGTCGAGCTGCGGACGAGTACGGGGCTGTCGTCGCTGCCCCGCAGCTCGTAGTCGTAGGTCACCGTGCTCGATGTGCATCCGGGGTCCGACGGGCCCTCGACGACATGGCCTCCGGTCGTGGCGATCCTGTTCGTCCCGGTGTCCAGCAGTGCGGCCTCCCACTCGCAGTGCCGGCCGCCACGGTCCTCGACGCCGCTGACGACGACGGAGCCGGCCCGTCCGGAGAAGACCGTCAGCAGCAGACCGCGCTCCGCGGCGTACCAGTCTCCCCGGAGCCCGGCGGGGACGGGGACGGAGAGCTCCGAAGCCGGGTCGAGCACGACGGACACGTTGTCGGACCGCTCCCACAGGATCACGTCGTCCCGCGGCGCCACGAGCCTCATGACGTCCGGCAGACCGCACTCGGACGGTCGGTCCACCGCCCCTGTCCTGCTCATGTTGAAGCCCAGGGCCAGGGTGTTGGTCGTCCGGGACACCACGTTCGCCCAACCCGTGCAGGTCGCATCGCGCGTGGCCGACACGACCCGGGCACCCCTCTCGCCGAGATCCGCACCCTTGACGAGGTCCAGCCGGACGCTGAGCAGGGGAGGTCCCTCCTCCCCGAGCGTGAAGCGCCAGGCCCCGACGAGCGGCGACGGCTCCGGCACCTCCAGACCCGGCTCCGCGTCGCCTCCCGCCAGCGCGGACCACGAGACCCCTGTCACGGCCAGCGTGACGAGCCACCCCGCCATCGCCACCGCCGCCATCCCCAACGCGACCCCCGCCCACCGCCCCGCGCGTGAGCCGGACTCCGTGGCCGCCTGCCGGACCCGCGGCGGCGCGATGCCCACCTCCGGCACGTCCAGCACGTCCCGGCGCCGGTCGGGTTCCACCGGCTCGGGAAAGTCCGGAAAGCCTGCGAGTCCGGGCGCCCCGGTCTCCGCTTCCGCCTCCGTCCGTCGCGGAGCCTCCGGCAGTGGCTGGGCGGCGGCGCGGTCGAGGCGGGCCAGAAGGGCGGCTGGCAGCCATGCCCCCGCCGGAGCCCGCCGCGTGCGCTCCGCGATGTCGCCCACGGTGGGCCGGTCCGCCGGGTCCTTGGCGAGGCACTCCCGGATCAGGTCCGCGATCGCCTCGGGTACGCCGGAGAGGTCCGGGTCCTCGTAGGCGATCCGGAACATCAGCGCATGCGCCGCGCCCGTGCCCTCGCCCTGGAACGGGGAGCGCCCGGTGGCGGCGTACACGAGGGCGCTGCCCAGGGCGAACACATCGGAGGCCGGGGTGAGCCGCTCGCCCCTGACCTGTTCCGGGGACATGAACTCCGGTGTCCCGAGCAGGGACCCGGCCGGCGTGAGGGTGCTGTCGGACGAGGCGTCGAGGGCCCGTGCGATCCCGAAGTCGATCACGCGCGGGCCGTCGACGGTGAGCAGGATGTTGGACGGCTTGAGGTCCCGGTGGACGAGCCCCGCACGGTGGACGGCCTGGAGGGCCTGCGCGAGTCGGTGAGCCAGGACGTGGGCGGAGGCGGAGGGCAGCGGCCCGAAGTCGCCGCGTACGACGGCCCGGAGGGTCGGTCCCGGGACGTACTCGGTGGCCACCCAAGGCAGTTCGGCCTCCGTGTCGGCGTCCAGGACACCGGCGGTCCACTCGCCGCTCACCCGGCGCGCGGCGGCCACCTCGCGGGTGAACCGGCGCCGGAACTCCTCCTGTTCGGCGACCTCCGTCCGGACCAGTTTCACGGCGACGGTCCGTCCGTCCTCGCCCCGGCACAGGTACACCCGCCCCATCCCACCGGCACCGAGCCGTGCGATCAGCCGGTACGGGCCTATGTGCGACGGGTCGTCAGGGACCAGAGGCTGCATGGACGGCGATCTTTCCATACGGCGGGACAGGGCGGGGCCGCATCCGTTGACCCGTGCTTTCCCCTACGCGGCCGGGAAATTGACCCGGACATGGCCTGTTCCTGGTTCCGGGCGCGCGGGTGCGCGGCAACGATCTACGCGGGTAGTTGTGTCCCCTCTCCCTCTCCAGCCCCAGGAGCTCCGTATGTCCGTCAGTCCCATGAACCGTCGGCAGTTCGTGAAGAAGTCGGCCGTCACCGGGGCGGCCGTCGCCGCCTCGGGGAGCGTCGCGGCAGGTCCCGCACAGGCCGCCGAGCGCAAGCCCGCCAAGGCGCCGAAGACCTGGTCGTTCTCCGTCCTCGGTACCACCGACCTGCACAGCCACGTCTTCGACTGGGACTACTACAAGGACGCGGCCTACAGCGACAGCAAGGGGAACTCGGTCGGGGTCGCGCGGGTGGCCACGCTGATCAAGCAGCAGCGGGAGGCCAAGGGCGAGGAGCGGGTGCTGCTGGTCGACGCCGGGGACATCATCCAGGGGACGTCCCTCGCCTACTACTTCGCGCGCGTGAAGCCCATCACCGGCAAGGGCGTCAAGCATCCGATGGCCGTCGCCATGAACCACATGCGCTACGACGCCGCCGCCCTCGGCAACCACGAGTTCAACTACGGCATCGAGACGCTGCGCAAGTTCGAGAGCCAGTGTCACTTCCCGCTGCTCGGCGCCAACGCGCTGGACGCCAGGACCTTGCGGCCGGCGTTCGCGCCGTACACCGTGAAGCGGATCTGTGTGCCGGGCGCCCCCGACATCAAGGTCGGCATCCTCGGTCTCACCAACCCGGGCATCGCGCTGTGGGACAAGGACAACGTCAGCGGGAAGATGGTCTTCCCGGGGCTGGTCGAGCAGGCGAAGAAGTACGTGCCCAGGCTGCGGGCGCTCGGCTGTGACGTCGTCTTCCTGACCGACCACTCGGGTCTCGACGGATCGACGTCCTACGGCGACGCGCTCCCGTACGTCGAGAACGCCTCGAACCTCGTCGCCGAGCAGGTCCCGGGCATCGACGCGATCCTGGTCGGCCACACCCACGTCGAGGTGCCCTCGTACACCGTGAAGAACGCCGAGACCGGCGACGAGGTGCTGCTGTCGGAGCCGTACTGCTGGGGCTACCGGCTGAGCGTCTTCGACTTCGAGGTCGAGCTGGAGCACGGCCGCTGGAAGGTCACCAAGAAGACCGCGCAGACCCTCGACCCCAAGTCCGTGGACGAGGACCCGGAGATCAGGAAGCTCCTGGAGGCCGACCACGAGCTGGTGGTGAAGTACGTCAACACGGCCGTGGGCACCTGCTCCGAGGACCTCTCTGCCGCCGAGTCCTGCTGGAAGGACGTCCCGATCATGGACTTCATCCACCAGGTCCAGACGGACACGGTCAAGGCCGGGCTGTCGGCGTCCGACGCGGCCCTCCCGCTGATCTCGGTCGCCGCGCCCTTCTCCCGCACCGCCGACATCCCCGCGGGCAGTGTGACCATCAAGGACATCGCCGGGCTCTACATCTACGACAACACCCTGTACGGCAAGAAGCTCACGGGCGCGCAGCTCAAGGACTACCTGGAGTTCGCGGCGAAGTACTACCACCAGGTGCCCGTCGGCACGAAGGCCGACACCGCGACCCTCACCAACGCCAACAGCTTCTGGGACTACATGTACGACACCGCCGCGGGCGTCTCGTACGACATCGACATCGCGGCCGCGGAGGGTTCGAGGATCAAGAACCTGACGTACGGCGGCACGGCCGTCGCCGACGACCAGGTCTTCGTCGTCGCCGTCAACAACTACCGGGCCAACGGCGGTTCGGGGTACCCGCACATCGCCACCGCCGACATCGCCTACAGCTCGACGAACGAGATCCGGCAGCTGATGATCGACTACGTGACGTCGAAGGGAACGCTGAACCCGGCCGACTTCGCGGTGACCAACTGGAAGCTGACCCAGGACGGCACACCGGTGTTCTGAGCGGGCCGGGAGACATCAGCGGCTCCGCCGCGCGGGACCGCCGGCGAAGCGCCTAGCCGTGCGCGAGGCTGCGACCGCCGAACTTCCGGTACACGGCACCGAGTACGGCCGCGTTGACGACCGCCCCTACGACGACCCCGGACCAGGCGAGGGCGCCGGGCAGCATCACGAACAGCAGTGACGTCGGGGCGGTGACCAGGAAGGCCCACACCCCGGCAAGGCTCGCGTCGGCGTGCTCGACGAAGAGCGCGTCGACGCCGACCCAGCCGACGACGGCGGCCACGAGCGCCAGATAGCCGAGGGCGACCGGGTTGACGAGGTGGTCGCGGAGCGTCGCGGCGAAGGAGCGTGAGTCGTTCATGGTGAACCCCCTGGAGATCGTCTGTGGTGATCTCCACGATGCCGTCGCCGGACCGAGACGGCGTGAGTAGCCGTACTCAGGTTTTCGCTCGCGCGTACTCGACCTTCCTGAGGACGAAGCCGCGCATCAGACACGTCGGGCATACGATGTAAAGGTACGCAAATCGGCGGACTGGGGAAGGTGAGTGCGATGCGCGTACTGCTCAAGGCGAGTCTGGACACCGAGAGGTCGAACGAGGCCATTCGCAGCGGCACGTTGGGGAAACTGATCCAGGAGTCGGTGGAGCAGATCAAGCCCGAGGCGGCCTACTTCACCGCCGAGGACGGCAACCGCACCGCCTACCTGGTCTTCGACCTGGAGGACGTCTCCCAGATCCCGGCGATCAGCGAGCCGTTCTTCCTCAACCTGGGCGCGAAGATCTTCTACACGCCGCTGATGAACCTCGACGACGTCAAGAAGGGCCTCTCGCAGCTGGGGCAGTGACCCTCAGCTGAAGATGATCATCGACCCCTGTGCCAGGCTCCGGGTCGCCGCCGCGTGCAGGCCCAGCCACACATGCCGCTCACGGGCGAAGGGGCTGGGGTCGTACGGCGCGGGGACGGCCGGTTCCTCCAGTTCCGTGGGGCCCAGCGGCGGTTGGGGCGCCGCCGGGGGGTTGGCCGGGTCGATGCCGATCGAGGGGGCCACCAGCGCCAGCTCCCGCAGCAGCGCCTGGGAGGAACCCAGGGGGCCGCCACCGGCCAGGAGTTCGTCGTTGGCCAACGGGTGCGGGAAGTCCACCGGGACATAGGCACCGGCGTGGTCGTAGTGCCAGACCAGGTGGGACTGCTGGGCCGTCGTCTCGAACATCTCCAGCAACTGCTCGTAGTCCCCGCCCAGTTCGTCCACCGGCGTCACCGGCAGACCGCACATCTGGAGGAGATACGCGCGGCGCAGGAAATGCAGCGCGTCGTAGTCGAAGCCGGCCACCGGGGCGACCTCGCCGGACAGGCCCGGCATGTACTGGTACACCGGCACCGGTGGCAGTCCGGACTCGGCGAGCACCTTGTTGTATTGCGCGAGTTCCTCGGCGAACGGGTTGTCGGGCGTGTGGCACAACACGTCGACGAGCGGTACCAGCCACAGGTCACAGGCCAAAGAAGGCTCCTCGCATAGCACGGTGTAGCGAAGCGGTCAGGGAAGAGTAATCGGTCCGGCGTGCCGTGGCTTCCCCCTGGGCGGGGTCGGCTGCTCTGTCGCAGGTCCCATACCCACACCCGGGCGGCTCACGTATGACGGATCATCCGCCGGTCAGCCGTTCGACCACCGCCAGCGAGTGCGTGTTGTACGCGGCGACGATCTCCCGTGCCGCCGTGGTGTCCCGGTGGACCAGGGCGTCGACCAGTTCGGTGTGCTCGGCCCACAGCTGTCCGCGCAGGTCGGTGAGGCGGCGCAGATGCTGTACCGCGCACACCCAGGACTGGACGCGCAGCCGGTGCAGGAAGTCGGCGAGGTAGGGGTTGCCGAACACGGTGCTCAACTCGCGCCAGAACCGCAGGTCGTAGCCGATCAGCACGGTGAGGTCCCCGGCGAGGGCGGCCCGTTGCGCCTCCTCGCCGCGCCGGCGCACCCCGGCGAGGGCGGCGAGGACCCGGGAGTTGTCGGGGTCGTGGACGAACCCCTGGTGACCGCCGTCCAGCGCGTGGAACATGCCGTCGATGACGAGGCTGCGAGCCTCGATGATGCCTCGGTAGTCCGCCAGCGAGTACTCGTGCACCCGGAAACCGCGGTGCTGGTCCGCCTCCAGGAGACCTTGAGCGGACAGGTCGACGAGCGCCTCGCGGACGGGGGTCGCGGAGACCCCGTACTGCTCGGCGATCTCCTTGACCGTGAACTCCTGACCCGGCTGGAGACGCCCCGCGAGCACCTCGTCGCGAAGCGCGTCGGCGATCTGCTGCCGCAGGGTGCTGCGGGTCACGG
Organism: Streptomyces sp. S3(2020); assembly: GCF_013044505.1. GTDB lineage: Bacteria > Actinomycetota > Actinomycetes > Streptomycetales > Streptomycetaceae > Streptomyces. The sequence continues at coordinate 8,449 of NZ_JABERD010000271.1, forward strand.
CGCCGTTGCCGCTGCTGCCGGGCATGGTCGGCCTCTCCCTGATGGCGGTCGGGTGGGCGTGCTCGTACACGTACACGTATGTCTACGAGCACGCCACCTTACGCGTTCGGGATTTTGCCGTGTTTACCCGCGTAGCGTCCGTCACACGGCCCGCACGGCTACACCGTGTGCTCGTCCGCCACGGTGAGCGCCGCGTCCAGCGCCGACAGGCCCTCCTTCAGCTCGGCCTCGGAGACGTTGCACGGCGGCACGACATGGGTGCGGTTCATGTTGATGAACGGCCAGATGCCGTGCTTCTTGGCGGCGGCGCCGAACGCGAGCATCGGGGCGTTGGCCTCACCGGCCGCGTTGTACGGCACCAGCGGCTCGCGGGTCTCCTTGTCCTTGACCAGGTCGAGCGCCCAGAACATGCCGACACCGCGGACCTCGCCGACCGACGGGTGGCGCTCGGCCAGATCCCGCAGCGCGGGCTCCAGGACCTCGGCGCCGAGCCGGGCGGCGTTCTCGACGACGCCCTCCTCGGCCATCACGTTGATCGTGGCGACGGCGGCGGCACAGGCCAGCGGGTGCCCGGAGTACGTCAGACCGCCGGGGTAGGGGCGCCGGGCGAAGGTCTCGGCGATCTCGGCGGAGATGGCGACACCGCCGAGCGGGACGTAGCCGCTGTTCACGCCCTTGGCGAAGGTGATCAGGTCGGGGGTCACGTCGAACAGGTCGGCCGCGAACCACTCACCGGTCCGCCCGAAGCCGGCCATGACCTCGTCCAGGACGAAGACGATCCCGTACTTGTCGCAGATCTCGCGCACACCGGCGAGGTAGCCGGGCGGCGGGATCATGATCCCGGCGGTGCCGGGGATGGTCTCCAGGATGATCGCGGCGACGGTCGCCGGGCCCTCGAAGGCGATCGTCGTCTCCAGGTGCTCCAGCGCCCGCGCGCACTCCTGCTCCTCCGTCTGTGCGTAGAAGCGGGAGCGGTACAGGTACGGCGCCCAGAAGTGCACGACACCGGCGGAGGCGCTGTCGGAGGCCCAGCGGCGCGGGTCGCCGGTGATGTTGATCGCCTGCTGGGTGCCGCCGTGGTACGAGCGGTAGGCGGAGAGCACCTTGGAGCGGCCCGTGTGCAGCCGGGCCATGCGCACCGCGTGCTCGACGGCGTCCGCCCCACCGTTGGTGAAGAAGATCTTGTCCAGGTCGCCGGGCGTCCGCTCGGCGATCAGCCGGGCCGCCTCCGAACGGGACTCGATGGCGAAGGCGGGCGCGAACGTGGACAGGGTCGCGGCCTGTTCCTGGATCGCGGCGACGACCTTCGGGTGCTGGTAGCCGATGTTGGTGTAGACGAGCCCGCTGGTGAAGTCGAGGTACCGCTTGCCGTCGTAGTCCCAGAAGTACGACCCCTCCGCGCCGGCGACGGCGAGCGGGTCGATGAGCTCCTGCGCGGACCAGGAGTGGAACACATGAGCACGGTCCGCGGCCTTGACGGCGGCGCCGACCTCGGGGTTTGGCTGAGGGGTCATGCGCCTGAGCGTAAATGTCCGCGATACGGAAGCGGTATCGGCGTCCTGTCTGTGGTCGCGGGCTTTCCACGACAGGTTGTCCAGGGACGCCGACGCATGTCTATTGACAGCATCCTGTCGAAGTGACAGCATGTTGTCATCAAGGGGACGGCAGCGATCCAGGAGGCAGTCATGAGCCGCAAGCCCGTACATCTCGCCGTGTACGACACCTTCGCCGACTGGGAGACCGGCCACGCGACGGCGTATCTCGCCCGCGCCGGGTACGAGATCCGTACGGTCGGCCCGGGCCCGGAGCCGGTGACCTCCGTCGGCGGACTGCGGGTCCAGCCCGCGGGCGCGCTGGAGGACGTACGGCCGGAGGACAGCTCCCTGCTGATCCTGCCGGGCGCCGATCTGTGGGACGCGGGCGAGCAGTTGGCCCCCTTCGCCCGCAAGGCGCGCGAGTTCCTGGCCGCCGGGGTGCCGGTCGCCGCCATCTGCGGAGCCACCGCCGGGCTCGCGCGGGAGGGGCTCCTCGACGACCGGGAGCACACCAGCGCGATCTCCTTCTACCTGGCGGCCACGGGATACCAGGGCGGTTCCCGTTACGTGGACGCCGACGCCGTGACCGACGGCGCACTGATCACCGCCGGGCCCACCGAACCCGTCGCCTTCGCACGGGAGATCTTCGGGCTGCTCGGCGTGTACGAGGGCGAGGTGCTGGACGCCTGGTACCGGCTGTTCCACGACTCCGACGTCGAGGCGTACGCCGTACTGGAGGGGGCCCGGTGAGCCAGGAGCGGCAGGAACTGCTCAGTCGCGGCGCGCTCGGCGTCTTCCGGCTCAACGGGCAGTTCCTGGGCGTCGCCGAGGAGTTGGCGAAGCCCGCCGGGCTCACCGCCGCCTGGTGGCAGGTGCTGGGGGCGGTGCTCGGGGAGCCGTTGCCGGTGGCCGGGATCGCCCGGGCGATGGGGATCACACGGCAGAGCGTGCAGCGCATCGCCGATCTGCTGGTCGAACGCGGGCTCGCCGAGTACCGGGACAACCCCGCCCACCGCCGTGCCAAGCTCCTCGCGCCCACCGAGGAGGGGTTCGCGGCGGTCCGCCGGATCGACCCCGGGCACGCGGCCTTCGCCGACCGGCTCGCCGAGGCCTTCGGCCAGGACGAGCTGGCGGACGCCGTACGGCTCATGGAACGGCTGTCGACGGTGCTGGAGCGGCTCGGCCCCCCGGTGACGCAACCGGATCCGTCCGTTACGGAACCGTAGAACGGTCATCGCCGACCTCCCCGTATGCCCGCACTATCGTGGTCAGTCGCACGGGGGCACGCACGGGGGCGTTCGGGGG
>NZ_JABERD010000272.1 GCF_013044505.1 Streptomyces sp. S3(2020)
TCACCCTCTCGGGCTTTCCTCCGGGCTTTTCCCTTCGGTCTTGCGTTTCCGACTCTATCAGACCGTTTCCGGTTCCGATTTCCTCGGTGCTTTCCAGGTTTCCGCTTTCGCGTTTCCCTTTCCGGCGATTCCGACTCTATCAGATCCCTTCGGGCCTGACTCCCAGTCAGAGGGGCTTGCCTTCCCGGCTGTTGGGCCGTTCCGACGTCTCAAACCCTAGCGGATCCTCTCGGCAGTTCCTAATCGAGCTGCCGAACCCAAATCGAATTGAATTCGGGCACGCCGAATTCGATCCCGTTGGGAGATCGTGCTGATGGTTTGTGTGCCGCTGATGCGGCGGGAGGTGCTGTCGAAGAACCGTTACGGCTCTGCGGCAACCCGAAGAACTTTACGGATCGTGGAGGGGGCTGTCAACCGCTCCCTGTCAAGATCTTTTCGGGTGACGCGTCAGTCCAGGTCGCTGAGTCGGCCACCGGCGTCCGGCTGGGCGTGCTCCACCCGGCGCAGGAGACGGGTGAGGACATCGCCGAGGCTGGTCCGCTCCCCTGGGGAGAGGTCCTGGAGGAGGTCCTCCTCGAAGACGGAGGCCATGCGCATGGCCTCCAACCACTTCTCGCGCCCCTCGTCCGTCAGCTCCACGATGACGCGGACACGGTTGGACTCGTCCCGTTCCCTGGTGACCAGACCCTCGGCGACCATCCGGTCGATGCGGTGGGTCATGGCGGCCGGCGTCAGGCCGAGGCGCTTGGCGAGGTCGCCGGGACCCATCCGATAGGGGGCGCCGGAGAGGACGAGGGCCTTGAGGACCTCCCACTCCGCGTTGCTGATGCCGAGGGCGGAGGTCTGACGGCCGTAGGCGACGTTCATACGGCGGTTCAGCCGGGACAGCGCCGAGACGATCTGCTCGACCTGGGGGTCGAGGTCCCGGAACTCGCGCTGGTAGGCGGCGATCTGCTCTTCGAGGGTCGGCTCACTGCCGATGCCGATGCTGCCGGGGGTGTCACCCATGGGCCGAAGTATCGCATGGGGCTGCTTGGCGTTGAAGTTCTTCTAGGTGTACTGTTTAGCTTCTAACTTTAGCTTTGAAGTCTTCGGTTCTAAGTACTGAGGGACTCCAACTACCTGATTGAGGTGAACGTGACCAGGGCGATGGGCGCAGCGATGCGCCGGATTCACGTGGGTAACGCACTCAGCGCGTTCGGGCTCGGCTTCACCGTCCCCTACCTGTACGTCTATGTGGCGCAGGTGCGGGGCCTTGGAGCCATGACGGCGGGGCTCGTCCTCGCCGTCTTCGCCGTGGCCGCGCTGATCGTGCTGCCGTTCGCCGGCCGGGCGATCGTGCGGCGCGGCCCGCTTCCGGTGCTGCTCGTCGCCCTGGTCACCGCCGCGATCGGCGCGCTGAGCCTGGGGCTCGCTGGCAATGCGACGACCGTCCTGCTGTCGGCGGCCGCGCTGGGCGCCGGGCAGGCCGTGATGCAGCCGGCGCTCGCCACGATGATCGTGGACTGCTCCACGTCCGAGACCCGCTCCCGTGCCTTCGCGACCCAGTTCTTCCTTCAGAACCTCGGGCTGGGTGTCGGTGGTCTCATCGGCGGTCACCTCGTCGACACGACGAAGGTCTCCTCCTTCACCGTTCTCTTCGCGATCGAGGCGGCGATGTTCCTGCTGCTGGCCGTGGTGATGGCGACCGTACGGATGCCGCACTCGCCGCAGATCGGAGGCGCGCCCGCCGGTTCGACCAAGGGCAGCTGGAAGCAGCTTCTGGGGAACCGGGCCATGGTGCAGCTGTGCGTCCTGGGCTTCGTGCTGTTCTTCGCCTGCTACGGCCAGTTCGAGTCGGGCCTGGCGGCGTACGGCGTCGAGGCCGCCGGGATCTCCACCTCCGCGCTGGGGTCGGCCCTGGCCGCCAACACCGCGATGATCGTCATCGCGCAGTTCGCCGTGCTGAAGTTCGTCGAGCGGCGTCGGCGCTCCCGGGTGATCGCCGCGGTCGGCATCATCTGGGCCGTCGCGTGGATCACCGCCGGTTACGCCGGCCTCGGCCACACCAGCCAGGCCATGGCCACGGCCGCGTTCGTCTCGACGTACGCCCTCTTCGGGCTGGGCGAGGCGATGCTGTCCCCGACCGTCGCTCCTCTGGTCGCCGATCTCGCGCCGAGCGGGATGGCGGGTCAATACAACTCGGCTTTCGCCCTGGTCAAGCAGCTGGCCCTGGCGGTCGGCCCGGCGGTGGGCGGCCCGATGGGCGCGGCGCTGCACGGGCCGTACATCGTGACGTTCCTGCTCTTCTCGGTGGGGATCACCTACCTGGCGCTGAAGCTGGGCCGTCAGCTGACTCCGGTCCAGGACCACCCGTGGCGAGCGAAGAGCCGTGTGGTGGCGCAGGGTGGAGCAAGAGTGGAATCGATCGCCGCCTGACGGCAACGCCGTCAGGCGCGCGGGGAACTGCGCGATCAGCCACATCGCACCCGTAGCCGCCCACGCGCCCCGAGCCGCTACTCCTTGGGCAGCACGAACTCGCACCAGACGGCCTTCCCGCCGCCCGGTGTCCGACGAGAGCCCCAGTTCGAGGCAATCGTCGCCACGATCGCGATACCCCGACCCGACTCGTCCCCCGGTTCCGCCCGCCGGCGCCGGGGCAGATGATCGTCGCCGTCCGTGACCTCGATGATCAGTCGGCGGTCGGTCCTGCGTAGGCGCAGCCGCATCGGCGGCGTCCCGTGCTGAAGCGAGTTCGCGACCAGCTCGCTCGCCGCGAGCACCCCCAGGTCATGCAGCTCCGCCGGGAACCGCCAGCTGGTGAGCACGCCGGAGGCGAACGCACGCGCGCGTGGAGCCGCCTCGATGCCGCCGAGGAGTTCCAGCGCGGCGTTGCGGAAGAGGTCGCTGTCGGGGCCTGTGCGGGCGGGGTGCTGGAGGACCAGGACGGCCACGTCGTCGTCGTGGTCGGCGGTGACGCCGGCCGAGCGGACGAGGCGGTCGCAGACGACCTGGGGTGTGCCGGTCGCGCCGGACAGGGCGCGCTCCAGGGAGGCGATTCCCTCGTCCAGGTCTTCGTCCCGGCGTTCGACCAGGCCGTCCGTGTAGAGGACGGCCGTGGAGCCGGGGCCGAGCGGGATGGAGCCCGACGCGTGCATCCAGCCGCCGGTGCCGAGCGGGGGGCCTGTCGGTTCGTCGGCGCGCAGCACCGCCCCGCTCTCGTCGCGGACGAGGATCGGGAGGTGGCCGGCGCTGGCGTACACCAGTCGGCCCTCGTTCGGGTCGTGGATGGCGTAGACGCAGGTGGCGATCTGGTTGGCGTCGATCTCCGCGGCGAGGCCGTCGAGGAGCTGGAGGATCTCGTGCGGGGGGAGGTCCAGGCGGGCGTATGCCCTGACCGCCGTACGCAATTGGCCCATGACCGCTGCCGCGCGCACGCCTCGGCCCATGACGTCGCCGATGACGAGGGCGGTGCGGCCGCCGCCGAGGGTGATGACGTCGTACCAGTCGCCGCCGACCGCGGCCTCGGTGCCGCCGGGCAGGTAGGTGGCGGCGATGCGGAGGTCGTCGGGTTCCTCCAGGACCTGGGGGAGCAGGGAGCGCTGGAGGGTCACGGCCGTCTCGCGCTGGCGGCGTTCGCTGGCTCTGAGGCGTTCGGCGGCTTCGGCGTGGTCGGTGACGTCCGTCGCGAAGACGAGGACGCCGCCGGTGTCGCCCTCCGTCACCGGGGTGCAGGTGAAGGTGTAGGAGCGGCCGTCGGGGGCCTTGCGGGACTTGACCGTGCGGGGTTTGCCGCTACGGAGGACCTGGTCGAGGAGGGGGAGGAGACCGATCTCGTCGAGCTCCGGGAGGGCTTCGCGGGCGGGGGCGCCGGGGTCTCGGGGGCCGAAGGCCGTCATGTAGGCGTCGTTGACGTAGGCGAGGCGGTGGTCGGTGCCGTGGACGAGGGCGACGAGGGCCGGGACGCGGTCGAGTACCTCGCGCACGGGGAGTTCGTCGACGGCGGGCACGGGCGGTGCTTCGTCGGTGGGTCGTTCGGCGCGGGCAGCGGGTACGGCGCCCTCCCCGAGTCGGTCGGGGGTGACCGGGTGGTCGGTCCGCGCTGCGGCGCGGCGCTGTGTTCCGGGGAGCCGGGCGCTCCAGCGCGTGAAGTTCACGAATCCTTGCCTCGTGTCGTCGTCTTCGGCCGGCTCCGGACCCGGCCTGGGGTCCTCATGGGTGCGGGGAGCGGGCGTCCACCCGTCCTGGGTCGGGCATCAGTGTGGCAGTGTGGCCGACCGGGTCGACATCCGTCAGACGCCTACCCCGCCGGTGGAGTTCCTGGGTCCGGTCAGGACGACCCCTTCGGGTCGTTCGTGGGGTCCTGAGGAGGCTTTCCACCGGCCGCGAGTTCGAACTCCGCTCGGGGATGTTCGAGGGAACCCAGCGAGACGATCTCCCTTTTGAAGAGCCCGGACAGCGTCCATTCGGCCAGGACGCGGGCCTTGCGGTTGAAGGTGGGCACCCTGCTGAGGTGGTAGACGCGGTGCATGAACCAGGCAGGGTAGCCCTTCAGCTTGCGTCCGTAGACGTGTGCGACACCTTTGTGGAGGCCCAGGGAGGCCACCGAGCCGACGTACTTGTGGGAGTACGTCTCCAGTTCCTCGCCGCGCAGCGCGTGCACGATGTTGTCGCCGAGGACCTTGGCCTGGCGTACCGCGTGCTGGGCGTTGGGAGCGGTCTCCCTGCCGGGTTCGGCGGCCGTCACATCGGGGACGCCGGCGGCGTCTCCGGCCGCCCACGCGTGCGTGGCGCCCTCGACGGTGAGCTGGGGGGTGCATTTCAGCCGACCTCGGTCCGTGAGCGGGAGGTCGCTGGCGGCGAGGATCGGGTGGGGTTTGACGCCGGCGGTCCACACGACCGTACGGGTCGGGAAGCGGGCGCCGTCGCTGAGGACGGCCACGCGGTCGGCGCAGGATTCGAGGCGGGTGTTCAGGCGTACGTCGATGTTGCGGCGGCGCAGTTCGGTGACGGTGTAGCGGCCCATCTCCTCGCCGACCTCGGGGAGGATGCGGTCGGAGGCCTCCACGAGGATCCACTTCATGTCGTCGGGCTGGACGTTGTGGTAGTACCGCGCGGTGTAGCGGGCCATGTCCTCGAGTTCGCCGAGCGCCTCCACGCCCGCGTAGCCGCCGCCGACGAAGACGAAGGTGAGGGCCGCGTCGCGGATCGCGGGGTCGCGGGTGGAGGAGGCGATGTCCATCTGCTCGATCACGTGGTTGCGCAGGCCGATGGCCTCCTCGACGGTCTTGAAGCCGATGGCGTGGTCGGCGAGGCCGGGGATGGGCAGGGTGCGGGAGATCGAACCGGGGGCGAGGACGAGTTCGTCGTACGTCAGCTGCCGGGCGCCCGTTCCTTCCTCCTCGGTGGCGAGGGTGGTCACGGTCGCGGTGCGTTTGGCGTGGTCGATGGCGGTGGCCTCGCCGATGACGACGTGGCACTGGTCCAGGACGCGGCGCAGGGGGACGACCACATGGCGGGGGGAGATGGAGCCGGCGGCCGCTTCGGGAAGGAACGGTTGATAGGTCATGTACGGATCGGGGGTGACGACCGTGATCTCGACGTCGCCGCGCCTCAGTTCCTGTTTCAACTTCCGCTGAAGACGCAGGGCCGTGTACATCCCGACGTAGCCGCCGCCGACAACGAGAATGCGCGCGCGTTCCTTCACCACCCCATGACGCACCCGGCGCTTGAGTTTGTCCACAGCCCCGGCAATTTGTGTGACCGCCCGTTTCGCGCGGGCGGGGTTGGCCGAATCGACGGCGTACGGGGAAGGTTTGCAGGTCAGCGGGTGTGCGCCGGGGGTCTTGAGGGGGTGCAATCGGGACGTATACGACCCGTACTCCGATCGGGGGGCGCTCCGTGCGGAACCTGCCCCTTCTGAATTGACCCCCTCTCAACTATGTTCGTGTGTCGACGGGGTGTAGGGGGATGCACTCATCGGATCCGCGACGGGCGGTCCGTGTGGCGGTTTGTTCCCCATAACGCTCCGGCTTTCAGTGGCGGGGAGAGTCTCCGGGGGGAGACGTCATTACCGGGGGATCGCTTATGCATGTTCAGGACTCTCATTGGGCTTCCGCGTCTGGCATCGGAACCGGTGGCGGGGCGATGAGCGCGGCGGTGGGGAACGGGCGCGACGCTTCGCGTTCGACGCCGCTGCGCGTGGACGCACAGCGCAATCTGGAGCACGTGCTGCGTGCGGCACGCGAGGTCTTCGGCGAGCTGGGGTACGGCGCGCCGATGGAGGACGTGGCGCGGCGCGCGCGGGTCGGTGTCGGCACGGTGTACCGGCGCTTCCCGAGCAAGGACGTCCTGGTGCGCCGGATAGCCGAGGAGGAGACCTCCCGGCTGACGGACCAGGCGCGTACGGCGCTCGGTCAGGAGGACGAGCCGTGGTCGGCGCTGTCGCGCTTCCTGCGGACGTCGGTGGCCTCGGGTGCCGGGCGGCTGCTGCCGCCGCAGGTGCTGCGGGTCGGGGTGTCCGACGAGCACGACGACGGTGCCGGGTACGACGAGGCGCGGGTGCCGCAGCAGCGGACGCAGTCCGGCTCGGGTGAGCTGCGTCTGGTCCCGGAGGACTCGGGGAACGCGGCCGAGGACGACTCCGGGGCGGCGGCGCTGCTCGACGTGGTGGGTCAGCTCGTGGAGCGGGCTCGGACGGCGGGTGAGCTGCGGGCCGATGTGTCGGTGTCGGACGTGCTGCTGGTGATCGCGACGGCGGCGCCCTCGCTGCCGGATGCGGCGCAGCAGGCGGCGGCCTCGGCGCGGCTGCTGGACATCCTGCTGGAGGGTCTGCGGTCGCGTCCGTAGTAAAGGCCGTTTGACGTGGTGCCCCGATCAGGTGACGACGGGGTGTGGGTGCTGCGCCGCCCGCGCCTCGTTCGCATGCCCGGCTTTCCCGGCATGTCCCCAACTTCCTTTCAGGACACGTCAGTTGAGCCTTCCCCGGATGGGTGACGGCTAGTACTGCGGTGCGGCAGATCCCCACGGACGAGTGGTAGCCCCGCACTGCCGGGTCCTGACCAAAAGCCAATATGGCACGCTGACCCGGTGCTGGTGACTGGTGGGCAGGCGGCGGGGGCTTTCCGCGATGGGCGTTGACGGGCGGGACGAGTCACAGGGCGAGGGTGACGCGGAGGCCGGCGGCCTGGCGTCGCCCCAGGTGCCGAGCCAGGGCGGCCGGGCGGGCCGCCCGCCGGTCGGCGGTGACCCGATGGAGGGCAGCGTCCCGACCCAGCGCGACCGCCGCGAGGACAGCGTGCTGCCGCCGCCGATCGAGCTGCCGCCCGGTGACGCCGACCTGATCGGCCGGATGCGCTCGGGCGACGACACCGCCTACGAGGAGCTGTACCGGCGCCACGCGGACGCGGTCCGCCGGTACGCCCGCACCTGCTGTCGCGACGCCCACACCGCGGACGACCTCACCGCCGAGGTCTTCGCCCGGATGCTCCAGGCGGTGCGCGGCGGCTCGGGCCCCGAGTACGCCGTACGCGCGTATCTCCTGACGACGGTCCGGCGCGTGGCCGCTAACTGGACGAAGTCAGCCAAACGGGAACAACTAGTCGACGACTTCGCGGTGTTCGCCGCGCAGTCCGCGCGCGTGACCGAGGTCTCCGACGACGACACACTGGACCTGGGCGCCGATGTGCGCGCCATGCACGAGGCCGAGCAGTCCATGGCCATGCAGGCCTTCCGCTCGCTGCCCGAGCGCTGGCAGGCCGTGCTGTGGCACACCGAGGTCGAGGACGAGTCGCCGAGCGACGTCGCCACGCTCTTCGGGCTCGACGCCAACGGCACGCGCGTGCTCGCCAGCCGCGCCCGCGAGGGCCTCAAGCAGGCCTATCTCCAGGCCCACGTCAGCGCCTCGCTGGCCGACGACGAGGAGTGCGCCCGCTACGCCGACCAGCTCGGCACCTACGCCCGCGGCCGGCTGCGCACCCGTGCCGAACGCGGGTTGCGCAAGCACCTGGAGGAGTGCGCCAAGTGCCGCCTCGCGGCCGCCCAGATCTCGGAGGTCGCGAGCAGCATCCCCGCCGTCGTGCCGGTCGCGGTCATCGGCTGGTTCGGTGCCGCCGGGTACGCCAAGGTCGCCGCGCTCATCGCCGGTGGCACGGGAGCGGGTGCGGCGGGTGTCGCGGGTGTGGCGGCGGCGAGCGGTGGCTCGTCGGGCGGCGCGGCCGCGGGCGGCGGTGCGGCGGCCTCGGAGGGCGTGGGCATGCCGGTGAAGGTCGGAATCGCGGCCGGTGCGCTGGTCGCGGCCGGTGTCGTGGTGGCGCTCGCCCTGTCCGGCAACGACAAGCCGGTCGACAACAAGCCCGAGGCCCAGCCCCCCAGGACCACACCGGTGGTGGAGCCCGCCGAGAACACGCCCAAGCCCCCCAAGAAGGAGCACGCGCCCGCGCCGGCCGTCTACCAGTGGAGCGAGTTGGCGTACGACGTCAACGGCGACGGCTCCGAGCCCGAGATGCGGATCGCCGAGAGCAGCTGGGTGTGGCAGCGGTACGGCGTCTCGGTCGGCGGCACACGGTACGAGCACGGCGTCACCGTGCACGGCCGGTCCTCCGTCACCATCGACCTCAACCGCGAGTGCACCTCCTACGACGCGATGGCCGGCGTGGACGACATGGCGCTGGGGCTCGGCAAGGTCTACTTCTCCGTCTACGCGGACGGGGTGCAGCTGTGGAAGTCCGGGCTGGTCGAGGGCGGGGACGCGGCGGTGCCGGTCCATGTGAACCTCGCGGGACGCGAGACCGTACGGCTGGTCGTGGAGCCGCACAGCTCCTTCGACGACCTGGCGCTCGCGGACTGGGCGGAGTCGAAGTTCAGGTGCTCGTAGTGGTCGGGTTCGGGACGGCGGGGTTCGGTGCGGCAGAGTTCGGGACGGCGGGGTTCGGTGCGGTGGGCAGGGCGCGCAGAGCCTCGTCGAGTTCGCCGAGGACGTCGTCCGGGGTGAGAACCGAACCCTTGGCGCACTCCGCCGCGTAGCGCTCGTCGCCGAGGGCCGCGCGGGCGTCGGCCTCGGCCCGTTCGGCGTCCGCTCCCTCCGGCATGGGGCGCGGGTGGCCGTCACGCCAGCGGGCGGCCGCGGCGAGCAGGCGGGCGGCACGCGGATGGTCGCCGAGGCGGGACATCAGGTCCGCCGTACCGTCGGCGAGCGCCGCCTTCATCGCGTCGGAGCAACGCGTCTCGATCGCCGTCCTGAGCGCTTCGGCCAGCTTGGGCAGAGCGGTCGCGGGACCGGACACGGCCACCGCCACCATGGCGTCGACCGACAGCAGCATCACTTTGAACTGCGGTGGCGGCGTCGCCCGCCCGATGGCGTCGCGCGCCTCTTCGTACAGGTCGCGCGCGCGGTCGATGTCCTTCTCGTCCAGCGCCATCAGAGCCCGCTGGAGCAGCACGAACGCCCGGGAGTCCGCGACGGCGTACCGCTCGGCAGCGGCACTCGCCTCGTCCAGTGTGGCCAGTGCCGTCGTACGGTCGCCCGCGCGGTAGGCGATCTCGGCGAGCCGGGCGAGGAGGAACGGCCGCTCGGTGTGGGCCCCCACTTCGTGGGCGAGCCGCAGGGCTTCCTCGTACTCCCCCCCTTGGCCTCCTCGAAGCGGCCGCGTGCCATGGCCGCCTCGCCCGCGGCGCTGCACACCTGGGCCCGCAGCCAGCGGTCGCCGACCCGTCGGCTCAGCACCCGCAGCTCCGCCAGGTCGCCGTCGATGCCGGGCATGCCGCCCGGGGAGTCGACGATCATGTGCGCGCGGAACATCAGGACGACGCCGGTCTCCCAGTCGCCGCCGTGGGCACGGCAGTTGGCGACCGCCCTGTCCAGGACGGGCTGGGCGTCCTCCCTCGGGGCGGGGTGGAGGAAGACCGTCACCGGCCAGGCGAGGCCGGGGAGCCGGGCCGCCTGGGGGCCGCCGCTCCCGAAGTGGTCCCGGATCCGTGCCACGTAGCGGTGCATCCGCTCGTCCAGCCCGTCCAGGGGCGGCTCGACCTCGGCCATGAGGAAGAGATGCAGCATCCTGAGGTCCATCCGCAGGGCGTGCAGGGGGTGGTCCGTCTCGCCGTCCGGGTCGGCGAGAAAAGCGTCGACGGGGTCCAGGGACGTCATCAGGGAGCACACCGCGTCCGGCTCCGTCGGGAGCGTGCCCCCGGCCGCGTCGAGGGTCGCGCCCAGCCGCAGCACCTGGCCGGTCCAGTCCGCGCCCTCCCTGCGGTAGTTCCGCAGCCACCAGAACCAGGTCATCGCGACGGCCAGGGCGCCGGCCTCCGCCTCGTCGCCGGCCTCGACCGCGCGGTGGAGGGCCGCGCGGATGTTGTCCAGCTCGGTCTCCAGGCGGGTGATCCACGGGAGCTGGCCGACGGAGCGCAGCTCGGGCTCGGCCTCCGCGACGAGGGCGCGCGCCCAGGTGCGGTGCCTGCGCAGGGCGTCGGCCCGGGCGTGCGGGGCCTCGGCGGCGCGTTCGACCGCGTACTCGTGGATCGTCTCCAGCATGCGGTAGCGCATGGAGTCGCCGCCGGACCGCCCGTACGGGGCGGCGACGATCAGGGACTTGTCGACGAGCGCCCCGATCAGCTCGGCGGCGGGGCCGGTGCACACGGCCTCCGCGGCGGCGAGGTCCCAGCCGCCCGCGAACACGGACGCCTCGCGCAGCACCGTCCGCTCCCGCTCGTCGAGCAGGTCCCAGGACCAGTCGACGACCGCGCGCAGGGTCTGCTGGCGGGGCAGGACCGTGCGGCTTCCGGAGGTGAGGAGGCGGAAGCGGTCGTCGAGGCGGTCGGCGATCTGGCGCGGGGTGAGCAGCCGCAGCCTCGCCGCCGCGAGCTCGATGGCGAGCGGCAGTCCGTCGAGGCGGCGGCAGATCTCGGTGACGGCCTCGGTGTCGCGGAGGACGACGTCCGCGTCGGGGCGGACCGCCGTCGCGCGCTCGGTGAAGAGGTGGTGGGCCTGGTCGGGGAGGAGGGGCTCGACCGGGCGCACGGACTCGCCGGGGACGCCCAGGGGTTCACGGCTGGTCGCGAGGATCGTGAGCCCGGGGCAGCGGGTCAGGAGGGTCTCGGCGAGGTGGGCGGCCGCTTCGATGACATGTTCGCAGTTGTCAAGGATCAGGAGTTGGCTGCGCAGGGCGCAGTACTCGACGAGCAGGGCGAGCGGGTCGTCCTGCCGGTCCGTCAGTTCGGTGGTGATCAGCTTGGTCTCCCGTAGCCCGAGCGCGCTGACCACCGCCCCAGGCACCGCCTCCGGCCGGTCGAGCGGCGCCAG
>NZ_JABERD010000273.1 GCF_013044505.1 Streptomyces sp. S3(2020)
GCACGGTCCACGACATCCTCAACCAACGCATGCCGGGCGTAGCCCAACAGGCACTGCCGGAGGGCCCTCCCCCTCCGGCAGTGCCTGTTGGGCTACGCCCGGCATGCGTTGGTTGAGGATGTCGTGGACCGTGCGCAGGGCGAGTTGCTTGGGGCCCTCCAGTTCCCAGCTCTCCGCGGCCTCGCTGCTGAGGAGTTGTTTCACCAGGTCCATCTGGGCCTGGATCATGCGGAGTTGGTCGTCGCGCATGCTCTGCATGACCAGGCGGGAGTCCTCGGGGTGCTGGGCGAGGTGGAGGGCCCATTGGTGGACGCCGCCCTGTTCGAGGTGGTGCTGGAAGAAGGCGATCTTCTGGGCCTCGATCTGTTGCAGCTCCAGCATCTGCCGGCCCTGCAACATGGCCTGTTCGTGCTGCCAGCGCTGCTGCTGGAGCAGGAGGTCCTGCTGCTGGACGCCGTAGGCCATGGCCCGGTCCAGTTGGAGGGCGTCGATGTCCATGCCGCGCTGGGCCACCCGCATCTGTTCCTCGGCGGAGTGGTCGATGGACTGGAGCCGGCGCTGGTGGTCGATGTTGTCCTGGTCGCGGCGGAGCCGGACGGTCCAGGTGACCTGGAGGCCCGCCGGGGCGCCCAGCGGGCCCAGCAGGTTCATCGCTTCCAGCATCTCCCGCTCGGCGGCCGCGCTGTCGGCGATCGCGAAGCGGCGGGTCACCGGACGGGCCGCCTGCTGGAGTTCGCCGAGGAGGAGCCCCGGGACGTTCCGGTGGCCGGAGGCCACGAAGCGGGCCGGGTCCAGCACCTGCCAGGACAGATCGACCTGTGCCGTGAACTCGAACGCGTCGTTGTCGCTGGGCAACGGCAGTTCGGTGGTGTGCGGGTGCACGCCCATGTCCACCTCGTACACCGCCGTGTACCGGTTGGTGGCTATCTCGCCGCGGGTAGGCCGGCGCGGCGGCAGGTAGGCCTCGTAGCCGCCCTTCGCCGTGGCGAAGACCAGGGCGTGGTCGATACGGACGTACGACTTGAGGTTGAACTCGAAGCGTGACAGCTGACGCACGGTCAGGACCGGGTCGATCAGCTCGGTGTGCCGGTCGGCGTTCTGCTGCCACTCGGGCTGGCGGAAGGTGGGCATGCGGCGTGTCTCCTCGGAGGTACCGATCCGGTGCGGGTCAGCGGTTGGGCAGCGTGGTCAGCAGGCGGGCCGCGACCGGGGGCGGCGGGTCGCCGTCCTCGCCGGACATCGTGCGGAGCAGGTGACTCAGACGCTGGTGCTCGGTGGACGTGGTGACGAGGGTGGGGAGGAGGGCGGCAAGGGCCCACTCCACGGCGGTGGCCCGGTTCGCGATCAGCACCCATTCGTGGAGCACCTTGAGGGCGTCCCGGGTGGTGCGCGGGTCGTTGAGGGCGGTCCGCCACAGGAACGGCACGCCCTGGGCCGCCGGGCCGCTCTCGGTGGCGGCGCGGGCGTACCAGCCGAGGACCAGGGGGGTGCCGTAGGGCTCGTCGTTCTCCTTGCGGTCGCAGGCCGACACGAAGCCGTCGAGGGTGAGGTCGTGCACCGCCCGGTCGTCGTCGATGTGGACGCGCAGTTCGGCGAGGACCTGGTCGCTCGCCGAGGACAGCAGCAACAGGCCGACGGACTGGGCGAGTTCCACGGCCAGTTCCTCGTCGGTGCTGTCGGGCGCGTCGGCGTGGAGCCGCCGTACGGCACCCCGTAACGCGGCGAGGGCCTGTTCCGGGCGTTCCGGTCCGAGCAGGCCGTACGCCCGGACCGCCACCCAGCGCAGCCGCGGGTCGTCGCCGGAGCACCAGGCGTCGAGGATGCGCGGGATGTTGGGGGTGCCGACGAAGTGGGCGAGGGTGAGCGCGTTGACGGCGACGAGCCGCTGCCGGAACCGCTTGGACGTGCCCCAGGGCTGGATGACCAGCGCCATCGCCGACGGCAGGTCGGTCAGGGCGAGGAGGGCCGCGGTGGACGCGGCGCGGGTGCGCACCAGGGGGCGGCCGTCGTCGGCGAGGCGGCGCAGCCAGCGGATCAGCGCGGGGCGGGCGGAGGGGTGTCCCGTCCAGACCTCGCGGAGCAGTACCGCGGAGGCCCGTTCGTCCAGGAACTCGGCCTTCTTCTGTGTCACCGGCCCCCATTCCGTGTGCTCCTCCGCCAAGTAGGCCTTGGCCCGGGCGACTTGGAGGCGTTTGCGGACGTGGGTGCCGAAGACGGGGACCTCGGGGACACGGGCCGGGTTCTCGGTCTCCTGGAGGAACCGGTAGAGGAGGTCGCTCAGTTCGGCGGTGAGCGGGTACGGACCGCCGTCGAACGCGGCGAGCGCCACCAGGAACGCCTTGTCGCGCAGGTGCAGGGAGGTCTCGTCCTCCGCGAACCACTCCTGCACCTGGTTCTCCAGGGCCACCCACGAGAAGCCGGCCACCGCCTCCTCGGTCGCCTCCCCGGTCGCGTACCGGCCGAGCAGCTCGGCGAAGCGGGCGACCTCGCGGGGCTGGTGGCTGCGGCCGAGGAACTCGGTGACCTGAGGGTGGGTGAGGAGGCCGGGGTCGGTGCGGGTGCGCAGCTGGGCGGCGAGGACGGAGGCCGCCGCCGGGGGCGGCCACTCCTCGGGGGTGACGTCCTCGACGGGCGTGGCGGGTCCGATGGTGACGACCAGATAGGCGTCCTGCGCGGTGAGCCGGTCGCGGACGGCCAGGAGGTGGTGCTCGCGCAGCGGGTTGTCGCGGCGGGTGGTGAGGTCGTACAGGACGTAGCCGCAGGTACGGGGCGGATCCTCGGATGTGTCCGGGTCCTCCGCGGGGAGGCTGTCGGCCAGTTCACCCGGTCGTGTGTCGCCGTCCAGTACGCGTACGGGGGAGGCGCCGAGCCGGTGCAGCAGCATCAGGGCCGCCGTGCGTCTGCCGGTGAAACGGCCGCCGGAGAGCACCAGCACCCGTTCCTGGCGCAACCGCTCCGCGAGACGGGCCATGAGCTCCTCGTCGGCGGCGAAGTGCGCGGCGAGCTCCTCCAGCGTGGTGCTCGGGACCTCTCCGGAGGCGCCGGACGTGGGGGAGGCGAGCGTCGGGAAGTTGACGTGGAAGACCTCCGTCCTGCTGCCCAGGAAGACGTCGCCGGAGAAGTTGCCGCCGCTGATGCCGCCGTTCTGGGTGCCGCCGTGCAGCCCGCCGTTGAAGGCGGCCCGCGCGCCCACGTTCATGATCCGCGGGCTGTGGTCGACGAGGTCGCGCCGGGCCGACCAGGCGTTCTGCGGCTGGTCCCGCTCCTCCGGCTCGCCCTCCGCCGCGGGCCGTGCGCCGTCCGCGGTCTCGGCGTCGCCGCCGGGCTGCTGCGGTACGGCGTTGGCGGCCCCCAGGCGTTCGGGGGCCGGCGCCTCCGGTGTGCTCACGCGCCCTCACCCCGCCCGCCGCCGAAGGTGACGTTGCCGTGGAAGGTGCCGCCGCTGATGCCGCCGTTCTGGGTGCCGCCGAAGACACCGCCGTGGAACGTGCCCCCGCGCACGTCGACGGTGGAGCCCGGCGCCGGGGCTCCCCTGTTTCCGTCCGGCGCCGGGCCGTCCTCGTGGGGGCCGCCCTGTTCGGGCACCCGCGGCGCCGGGCGGTCCCCCGATCCGCCCGGCGCCTCCCCCTTCTCACGGTGGTCCTGGCCGGTCGCCGCCCCGGGCACCGGTCCGTGCAGCCACGCCGTCAGCGGGCCGTTCTTGCTGTCCACGCTGACCTCGTGGAAGTCGTCGGCGGGAACTCCCGGGTGGTCGTGCCGTACGACTCCGCCGTACAGCGGGTCCGAGACGCACAGCGCGAAGTCGTCGGCGCGCTCGCGCAGGGCGGCGCGCAGGATGTCGGCGTCCAGCAGACGGCAGGCGTGGTTCAGGTCGGAGCCGACCCAGCCGTCGTGCTCGTCGACGGCGACGTAGCCGGTGGCGACGACGGCCCGCAGCCGGATCTGCGCCGAGCGGGAGGCCATGCGGTTGACCGCCCTCAGCTGTGCCGGAACCTCGCCGAGCAGTGCTCGCAGCAGCGCTGTGACCGGGGCGTTCGCGTCGATGAGCTCCATGACCGAGTCCCCGCGGTCGGCGCGCAGCCGGAGGGTCTCGTCGATGCCGGCGCTCTGCAGGGTGCGGTCGGTGATGTCGTAGAGCATGCGCCGGAGGTAGGCCTGCTCGACGTCGTCCCGGTCGCTGTACCTCTCGATGTCCACCAGCAGGATCGTCCGGGCCACGGGGTCGCTCATGGTCGCCTCTCGAGGGGGGTGGGGCGTGCAGACGAGAAGCGTGATGGAGAGGGGGCTGTGGCAGGGAGGACGGATGACGCAGTGGGAATGTGACCGTGTGCACAGAAGTGGGCGGGGGAGGGGGTGCGGCTACAGGTCGTCGGACGGGTGCGGCGCCGTCGTGGCCGGTCGCGCAGTTCCCCGCGCCCCTGAAGGCGGCTGCGCCGCCATCCGGCGCAGGACGTCCGGGCGCATGATCAGCATCGCCCGCCTTCCCGTCGCGACCACGTTCTTGTCCCGTAGCTCCTTCAGGAGGCGCTGCACCATCTCGCGTGAGGCGCCCACCGAGCCCGCCAGTTCCTGCTTGCTCAGGGGGACGGCGAGTTCGATGCCGTCCGGGGTGCGGCGGCCGTGGGTGCGGGCCAGGTCCAGGAGCAGGACGGCGAAGCGTTCCCGCACGTTCATCGACGCGAACTCCAGCCGGCGACGGTCGGCCGCGCGGGTGCGGTCCACGGTGAGGCCGAGCAGGGCGAAGGAGGCCGCGGGGGAGCGGTGCAGGAAGCCCCGGAAGCGTTCCCGGTCGACGGCCACCGCCCTGACCTGCTCCAACGCGGTCACCGTCGCTCCGCGTGGCCGGCCCGTCAGCGCCGCCGACTCGCCGACGACGTCACCGGGGCCGCGCAGGGCGAGCAGCGCCTCGTAGCCGCTGGCGGCGGACGCGGTCACCTTGGTCCAGCCGTGGACGAGGAACAGGACGTGCGCGGACGGCTCCTCCTGGCGGAGCAGGACCGTGCGCGGCGGGAAGTCCAGGCCGCGGCCGAGCGCCAGCAGGGTCGAGCGGTCCTCGCTCTCCAGCCGCGCCAGGAACGGCACCCGGTCGTCCAGGCCACCGTCGTCCGGTGAGTACGCCGGCGTCCACGTCGTCATGCCTCATCCCCCGAATCCCCATGCGGGCCCCGTCGTGAAGACCGGTCAACGTACTGAACGCCCAAGATCGCGTGGGACGGAAGAGCGCGAATCGGCCACCGGCGCCGGCCGTGCCCCTCGACGGTCGAAGAGTCCGGCGTGTCGGGGCCCGCTCCATTTGTTTTGACCGAAGTCCTTGAGGTAGGTACGCTCAGACCTTGTGCCTGGGGTGTGCCCTGGCTCTCGTGCGTGCCATCAACCGCATGGCGAGCCTCCATCGGCCACCGTGAATCCGCGCCCTTCTCACCTTCGGGTGGAAGTCTGCGGGATCCGACACACCCGACCGCGTGGGTCGGCGACGTTCCAGGTTAGCTTCACCATTCGGCACACAGAAACCGGAGAAGTAGTGCCTACGATCCAGCAGCTGGTCCGGAAGGGCCGGCAGGACAAGGTCGAGAAGAACAAGACGCCCGCACTCGAGGGTTCGCCCCAGCGTCGCGGCGTCTGCACGCGTGTGTTCACGACCACCCCGAAGAAGCCGAACTCGGCCCTGCGTAAGGTCGCGCGTGTGCGTCTGACCAGCGGGATCGAGGTCACCGCTTACATTCCGGGTGAGGGACACAACCTGCAGGAGCACTCCATCGTGCTCGTGCGTGGTGGCCGTGTGAAGGACCTGCCGGGTGTTCGCTACAAGATCATCCGCGGTTCCCTTGACACCCAGGGTGTGAAGAACCGCAAGCAGGCCCGCAGCCGCTACGGCGCCAAGAAGGAGAAGTAGAAAATGCCTCGTAAGGGCCCCGCCCCGAAGCGCCCGGTCATCATCGACCCGGTCTACGGTTCCCCTCTGGTGACCTCCCTGATCAACAAGGTGCTGCTCAACGGCAAGCGCTCCACCGCCGAGCGCATCGTCTACGGCGCCATGGAGGGCCTGAAGGAGAAGACCGGCAACGACCCGGTCATCACCCTCAAGCGCGCGCTGGAGAACATCAAGCCGACCCTCGAGGTCAAGTCCCGCCGAGTCGGCGGTGCGACGTACCAGGTTCCGATCGAGGTCAAGCCCGGTCGTGCCAACACGCTCGCGCTGCGCTGGCTGGTCGGTTACTCCCGCGCCCGTCGCGAGAAGACCATGACCGAGCGTCTGCTCAACGAGCTTCTCGACGCCTCCAACGGCCTCGGTGCCGCTGTGAAGAAGCGCGAGGACACCCACAAGATGGCCGAGTCCAACAAGGCCTTCGCGCACTACCGCTGGTAGTCGCAACCCACATCGAGACCGAGAGAAGACCGAAGCCTTATGGCTACCACTTCACTTGACCTGGCCAAGGTCCGCAACATCGGGATCATGGCCCACATCGACGCGGGCAAGACGACCACCACCGAGCGGATCCTCTTCTACACCGGCGTCAGCTACAAGATCGGTGAGGTCCACGACGGCGCCGCCACGATGGACTGGATGGAGCAGGAGCAGGAGCGTGGCATCACGATCACCTCTGCTGCCACCACCTGTCACTGGCCGCTTGAGGACGACGACTACACGATCAACATCATCGACACCCCGGGTCACGTGGACTTCACGGTCGAGGTGGAGCGTTCGCTCCGCGTCCTCGACGGTGCCGTCACCGTGTTCGACGGTGTCGCGGGCGTTGAGCCGCAGTCCGAGACGGTGTGGCGTCAGGCCGACCGTTACGGCGTGCCGCGCATCTGCTTCGTGAACAAGCTGGACCGTACCGGCGCCGAGTTCCACCGCTGCGTGGACATGATCAAGGACCGGCTCGGTGCCGTTCCGATCATCATGCAGCTGCCGATCGGTGCCGAGATGGACTTCAAGGGCGTTGTGGACCTGGTCCGCATGAAGGCGCTCGTGTGGTCCGCCGAGGCGGCGAAGGGCGAGATGTACGACGTCGTCGACATCCCCGCCACGCACGTCGAGGCCGCCGAGCTGTACCGCGGTCAGCTGGTCGAGACCGTCGCCGAGCACGACGACGAGATCATGGAGCTGTTCCTGGAGGGCCAGGAGCCCACCGAGGAGCAGCTGTACGCCGCGATCCGTCGTGTCACCATCGCGTCCGGCAAGTCCGAGGGCGTCACGGTCACCCCGGTGTTCTGTGGCACCGCGTTCAAGAACAAGGGCGTCCAGCCCCTGCTCGACGCGGTCGTGCGCTACCTGCCGACCCCCCTCGACGTCGAGGCCATCGAAGGCCACGACGTCAAGGACCCCGAGGTCGTCGTCAAGCGCAAGCCGTCCGTGGACGAGCCGCTGTCCGCGCTCGCGTTCAAGATCATGAGCGACCCGCACCTGGGCAAGCTCACCTTCGTCCGGGTGTACTCGGGCCGCCTGGAGACCGGCACCGCGGTGCTGAACTCCGTCAAGGGCAAGAAGGAGCGCATCGGCAAGATCTACCGCATGCACGCGAACAAGCGTGAGGAGATCGACGCGGTGGGCGCCGGCGACATCGTCGCCGTGATGGGTCTGAAGCAGACCACGACCGGTGAGACGCTCTGCGATGACAAGAACCCGGTGATCCTGGAGTCCATGGACTTCCCGGCGCCGGTCATCCAGGTCGCCATCGAGCCCAAGTCCAAGGGTGACCAGGAGAAGCTGGGTGTCGCCATCCAGCGTCTCGCGGAGGAGGACCCCTCCTTCCACGTTCACTCGGACGAGGAGACGGGCCAGACCATCCTCGGCGGTATGGGCGAGCTGCACCTCGAGGTGCTGGTCGACCGTATGAAGCGCGAGTTCCGGGTCGAGGCCAACGTCGGCAAGCCGCAGGTCGCGTACCGTGAGACGATCCGTCAGGCCGTCGAGCGCGTGGACTACACCCACAAGAAGCAGACCGGTGGTACCGGTCAGTTCGCCAAGGTGCAGATCGCGATCGAGCCGATCACCGAGTCGGACGGCCCGGCGTACGAGTTCGTGAACAAGGTCACCGGTGGCCGTATCCCGCGGGAGTACATCCCGTCGGTGGACGCCGGTGCGCAGGAGGCCATGCAGTTCGGCATCCTCGCGGGCTACGAGATGACGGGCGTCCGCGTCACGCTTCTCGACGGTGCCTACCACGAGGTCGACTCCTCCGAACTCGCGTTCAAGATCGCCGGTTCGCAGGCGTTCAAGGAGGCCGCGCGCAAGGCCAAGCCCGTGCTGCTCGAGCCGATGATGGCCGTCGAGGTCACCACGCCCGAGGAGTCGATGGGTGATGTCATCGGCGACCTCAACTCCCGCCGTGGCCAGATCCAGGCCATGGAGGAGCGCAGCGGCGCCCGCGTCGTGAAGGGCCTCGTGCCCCTTTCGGAGATGTTCGGCTACGTCGGAGACCTCCGCAGCAAGACCTCGGGTCGCGCAAGCTACTCGATGCAGTTCGACTCCTACGCCGAGGTTCCCCGGAACGTCGCCGAGGAGATCATCGCGAAGGCCAAGGGCGAGTAACACACTCCGTTTACACGCTTTAGGCTTGACACCGACCGCCGGGATTCACCCGGAAACGGAAATCCCGGCGGGCGGCATCCCAGCAAAGATCACCCTGGCGCCGATGAGCAAGGCGTACCAGAACCACTCCACAGGAGGACCCAGTGGCGAAGGCGAAGTTCGAGCGGACTAAGCCGCACGTCAACATCGGCACCATCGGTCACATCGACCACGGTAAGACGACCCTCACGGCCGCCATTACCAAGGTGCTGCACGACGCGTACCCGGACCTGAACGAGGCCTCGGCCTTCGACCAGATCGACAAGGCTCCCGAGGAGCGCCAGCGCGGTATCACGATCTCGATCGCGCACGTCGAGTACCAGACCGAGACGCGTCACTACGCCCACGTCGACTGCCCCGGTCACGCGGACTACATCAAGAACATGATCACGGGTGCGGCGCAGATGGACGGCGCCATCCTCGTTGTCGCCGCCACCGACGGCCCGATGCCGCAGACCAAGGAGCACGTGCTCCTGGCCCGCCAGGTCGGCGTTCCGTACATCGTCGTCGCCCTGAACAAGGCCGACATGGTGGACGACGAGGAGATCCTGGAGCTCGTCGAGCTCGAGGTCCGTGAGCTCCTCTCCGAGTACGAGTTCCCGGGCGACGACCTGCCGGTCGTCAAGGTCTCGGCGCTCAAGGCGCTCGAGGGCGACAAGGAGTGGGGCCAGACGGTCCTGGACCTGATGGCCGCCGTCGACGAGGCGATCCCGACCCCGCCGCGTGACACCGACAAGCCGTTCCTCATGCCCGTCGAGGACGTCTTCACGATCACCGGTCGTGGCACGGTCGTCACCGGCCGTATCGAGCGTGGTGTCCTGAAGGTCAACGAGACCGTTGACATCATCGGCATCAAGCAGGAGAAGACCACCACCACGGTCACCGGCATCGAGATGTTCCGCAAGCTGCTCGACGAGGGCCAGGCCGGTGAGAACGTCGGTCTGCTCCTCCGTGGCATCAAGCGCGAGGACGTCGAGCGCGGCCAGGTCATCATCAAGCCCGGTTCGGTCACGCCGCACACCGAGTTCGAGGCCCAGGCCTACATCCTGTCCAAGGACGAGGGTGGCCGCCACACGCCGTTCTTCAACAACTACCGTCCGCAGTTCTACTTCCGTACGACTGACGTGACCGGTGTTGTGACCCTCCCCGAGGGCACGGAGATGGTGATGCCGGGTGACAACACCGAGATGAAGGTGGAGCTCATCCAGCCCGTCGCCATGGAAGAGGGCCTGAAGTTCGCCATCCGTGAGGGTGGCCGGACCGTGGGCGCCGGCCAGGTCACCAAGATCAACAAGTAAGTCTTGTTGGCTTGAACGCCTGGTAGCTCCCAGAGCTCCTGAAGGGGCCCGTACGACTTCGGTCGTACGGGCCCCTTCGCGTTGCCCTGCGCAGGTTCCGGCTGCGGGCCGATCGCCGCAGCTGGTTCCCGCCAGGGCGGGGCGTCGGCTGTCGGAGAGATGCCGGGGAGCAGGACGGCGGCGAGGGATACGGCGAGACAGGTGCCGAGGACGCGTCTTCGTCTGTACACGCGCGTGATCATCGGGGCGTTGTACGACCGCCGACAAGACGCCGGGTCACTGGATGTTGCGCAGCGAGG
This sequence comes from Streptomyces sp. S3(2020), assembly GCF_013044505.1. Taxonomy (GTDB): domain Bacteria; phylum Actinomycetota; class Actinomycetes; order Streptomycetales; family Streptomycetaceae; genus Streptomyces. The sequence continues at coordinate 10,173 of NZ_JABERD010000273.1, forward strand.
GATGGTCGTACGACATCTCGCAGACGTAGAGCTGGAGGGCGTGGTCCCGGCCGATGCTCAGGTGGGTGGGCTGGGCCGGGCCGGAGTCGTCGAGCGGGAACCAGCTGCGGCTGCCGCCGTCGCACTCCCAGCCGTCGATGGTGAGCAGGGGCCGCACCGCCGAGCCGCACTCCTCGCAGGACAGGGGGAAGGGGTCGGTGTAGCTCCACGGGGCGTGGCCGCCGACCTTGCAGCCCGGGGCGACGGCGAGGTCGTACTGGTAGACCGCGCCGTGCTCCTCCGCCCAGTCCTCGACACGGTCCGCCAGCTCCTCCGGCAGCTCGTGCGGCGCCGGGTACTCGATGACGGGTTCCGGGTACAGGACGCAGGGCTCGGGGAGGTAGCGGTCCCTGCCGATCACCGACGGGTGCGGGGCCGCCGCATCGGGCAGCGGGTCGACGACCTCGGCGGCCGTCCGCCAGCGCAGTTCCGTGCGGGGCATCCAGCCCTCGTGGTCGAAGGGGCACCAGAGGAGTTGCAGCAGGTCGGTGCCGGGCGGGCGGGGGAGTCCGGGGACGTCGTGGGCGTAGAGCTGGGCGACGGGGATCAGCGGGACAGGGCCCTCCTGAGGTATCCGGCGCGCGGTCGTGGCCCGGTCGACGACGGCCCGCTCCTCCCGGGTGAGGAAGTCGGCGCCCTCGGCACGCGGCCGGCTGTGCGCCTCGGCGAGGATACGGCGGCGCAGGCGCAGGTCGGCGAGGGTGTGGCCGAGGTGGGCGGGGCCGTCGTGCTCGGGGCAGGTGGGCCAGGCCTCCTCCGCCGGCCAGAACAGCGGGCCACCGATCGAGCTGTCCGCCGCGGTGGGGGCGC
>NZ_JABERD010000274.1 GCF_013044505.1 Streptomyces sp. S3(2020)
GGTGTCGCGGACTCCGGCTTCTCGATGGCGAGCGCCTCCGCCTCGAACAACAGCGGTGGCCCGTCGGCCAGTTGGAGGGCGACGAGGTCCTTCACGATCTCGGTCTGAGCGTAGATCGTGACGGTGCCGCCGCTCGTGCCGCCGGTCCCGCCGGGGGCGGCCGTCGTGGAGGGCGTACCGGCGGTGCCGCCGTCGGATCCGGAGGAGTCGCCGTCCGACGCCGTCTGCTTCTCCTCCTCCTTCTCCTTCGCTTTCTCCTTCTCCGCCGCGTTCGGGGACGCGGAGACGGAGGAGCCGGGCAGGGCGGAGGCCGCTTCGGCGTCCGAGGCGGGGCCGGTGCTCGTGCTCGCGGTCGGGGCGGCCGAGGTCGTCCCGTCGTGGGACGGGCGGGTGAGGAAGAACGCGCCCGCGGCCACGGCGACCACGGCGAGGCCCGCCGCGAGGGCGAGGGCGGGCTTCCTCCGGTCGCGTCGGGTCTCGTGCCCGCCGGGGGCGTACTGGCCGGGCGGGGTGGACAGGCTGCCGTACTGCCCGGGGGTGGCGGCCCAGCCGCCGTACTGGCCGGGCGGTGTGGCGGGCCCGTACGCGCCGGGCGGTGTCGCGGGGCCGAAACCCGGGCCGGGGACGGGAGCCGCCGCCGGAGTCGGCGCTGCCGGTGATGGTGACGCCGGTGGTGTCGTCGGTGCGCGGAGGTGGACGGTCTGCTCGGCCGAGGCCTCCTCCAGTAAGGCGCAGCCTTCCCGGCGGGCGAGCAGGCGGCCGGCCAGGGGCTCCTGCCAGGCGGAGGCCTCGCCGTTCAGTGCGGTCGTGGCGGCGTCGATCAGCTGCCGCGGGGTGGGTCGGCCGGCCGGGTCCTTGGCGAGGCAGGCGGCCAGGAGCGTCGCCAACGGGCCGTCCACGGGTCCGAGTTCGGACATCACCTCCGCCTTCGGCTCCTCGAAGGCCACCCGGTGCATGACGTCGACCCCGGTCCCGTCGCCGAACGGGGCGTGTCCGGTGGCGGCGTAGATCAAGGTGCCCGCGAGGGAGAAGACGTCGGAGGCACCGTCGCAGCGGCCCTCCCGCAGATACTCGGGGGACATGAACGCGGGCGTGCCGACACGGCTGCCGGTGCCGGTGATCGCGCTGCTGTCGACGGCCTGCGAGATACCGAAGTCGATGACATGCACGCCCTGTGTGGACAGCAGCACGTTCGACGGCTTGAGATCCCGGTGCACGACCCCGGATGCGGCAAGCGCCGAGAGGGCCTGCCCGAGCTCCGAGACCAGCCGCCACACTCCGGCCGGCTCCAGCCTGCCGCCCTGGCGCACGGCGTCGGCGAGGTTGACGCCGGGGACGTACTGGGTGGCCATCCAGAGCAGTTCGTGCTCGAAGCCGGTGCCGAGCAGCCGCGGCGCGTGCGGGGTGTCGACCCGCCGGTGCACGGCGGCCTCCCGCTCGAACCGCCGCCGGAACTCCGGGTCCTCGGCGTACTCGGGCCGGATCACCTTCACCGCGGCGAGCCCCGCGGTGTCGTCGGCGGGCCGTGCCAGAAAGACCCGCCCCATCCCGCCGCTGCCGAGCCGCCCGAGCGGTACGTACGGGCCGATCCGGGCGGGGTCGGCGGGCTGGAGTGGATCGGCGCCCGCCTGTATGAGCGCGGTGCGGTACGGCGGCGTGGGGTGCCGCTGGTCCGTCATCTGTCCCCCGAGTGCTTCTCTGCCTCAACATGCGCAGGCGTCACGCCAGTTGAGGTGAATCTAGCGTGCCCAAGTGGTGGAGGCGGGCCCTATGCGGTTGCGGTGACGCCAACCGTCCGTCCCGCAGCACCAAGCACCGTGCTGCGGGACGCGGGCCCGCTCACCACCCGCCCGCCGAGGTGCCCCGGCTCACCGACGAAGCCGACGCGGTCCGTCCGGCAGCGGTGACACGTACGACCGGGAGGCCGACGCGACCAGTACGGGCCGGTGCTCCGGCGTCCCCTCGCCCGTCATGGCCGACCGGTGGGTGACGTCCGCCGCGACCCCGAGCCCCGACACGGTCAGGAGTGCGGTCGCGACGGCGCCCGCGAGAGCGGGGCGACTGCGAGGGCCGGACGGGCGGGGGACGCGAGCGACACCGACCGCGGCCTCGACCCTTGCGAGGAGTGCCTCGGTACCGAGGCGTCCGGCGTGCGCGGGGGCCAGACAGTCGCGGACGATCTCCCGCCAGGCGTCCGGGAGGCCCGGTGAGAGCCGCAGTTTCTGCGCGCCCCGGGCATGCCGCAGCGCCGCGTCGGAGCGTGCCTCCGGCGTGCCGCCCGGTAAGGGGAAGGCGCCGGTCAGCAGGACGTGGGCGAGGACCCCGAAGGCCCAGACGTCGGCGGAGGGACGGACCCGGGCGCCTCGTTCGTCGACCTCGGCCCAGAGCAGTTCGGGCGGGGTGTAGTCCGGCGTGACGAAGACGGGGACGTAGGCGTGCGCGCCCTCCATCTCGGCGGCCAGACCGAAGTCGGCCAGCCGGACCGAACCGTCCCGCATCAGCAGCACGTTGGCGGGCTTCAGGTCCCCGTGCACCCACCCGGCCCGATGCAGCTGGGCGAGCCCTTCGCAGATCTGCGCGAGCACGGATCCGGGATCACCGGGATCCGGTACGGCGTCGATGGACCCCCTCGCCTGTTCCAGTACGAGGACGGTGGCACCGTCGAGTTCGGGGTGCCCGGGGTCGTCGACGACGAGGGTGTCGTACATCCGGATCAGCCGCGGTGACCGCAGCCGCCCGAGCAACTCGACCTCACGCTGGGCCAGTTCACGCAGATGGTGGAGCCGGTGCGGGGTGCGGGTGCCGGTGGGCAGGAACTTCAGGGCGGCACGGCGGGGGAGGCCCGCCCGCTCGTCGCCGACGAGTCCGGCGGCGTAGACCGTGGCGAACGCGCCCGACGCGATGGGTTCGCCGACTTCCCAGCGGCCGACCCGGTACCCCTTCGGGACACGGACGGGATGCGTCCGCTTCCCGCTCGTCGGCGCACCTCGCTCACGGGCCCGGCCAGCACCGCCAGGTCGTCCTCGCGGACCAGGTCGAAGCGCAGCGCGAGGGAGACCAGCGACTCCTTCTTGCCGTTGACGCGCAGGCCCGGTTCCGCGGTGTCCGGGCCGGGCCGCAGCCGCAGCTTCAGGGCGAGGTAGTCGATGTTCCAGTAGACGGCCGAGCGGCTGACGGCCGGCCAGCCGGGGCGCAGCCGCTCCACCAGCTGCTCGACCGCCGGCAGCGGAGCGTGCGGTTCGCCGCGCAGCCGGGGTTCGCACAGGGCGGCCAGTACCGCGAAGTACCGCTTGGTGCGGTCGAGGGTGAACGCCGGTGCGGTCAGGGCTCCGGAGAGCCCGTGCGGGGCGACACTGCGGAAGACGTGCCGTGGCGCCCAGACGTCGAAGGTGAGCAGGTCGCCCGCGGCGGGCAGGACGACCCGCGAGAACTCGAAGGGCACCGGCGCGTCCACGCGGCCCGGGCCGACCTTGATGTGCTCCCCGGCGCCTTCCGGGTTCTCCACCACGTAAGTCTGGTGCTCGCTGCGGTTGCTCAGCAGCCAGAAGGTGCCCTGTGCGGAGATCTCCCCGGCGATCCGGGGCACTCCCTCGTGCGCGATGGTCAGGCCGGGTGTCGCGGCCCTGCCGAACTCGAGCCGTTCACCGGTGGCGATCCTGATCTGGTCGTCCGGCCGCGCGCATGCCGGAGGTACGACGATGACGCTGTACATGGATTCGTCCCCTCGCCCGATTCCATGAGGGCCACCCTCCCCCAGTCCAACGAAGGGGAGGGTAGGGGACGTTCCTCGAAGAGTCCGAAGCTTCTTCCTGATACGGCGTGTCAGGTGGAGGGTTCGGGGAGAAATTCCCTGACACATCGGACCAGAACGACGTACCAGGGCCCTGCCTCACCCGTACGAGGGGAAGCAGGGCCCTTGGACAGGAGCGCCGCGGGTTCAGTAGCGCGGGCGCGCGAACCAGGCCGTGCCGCTGGGGACGACCGGGGCGGCCGCGATGATGCCGCCGAAGACGAGCCACAGCAGCGGGCCGACGACCGCCGAGGCGAACCCGGAGTCGAGGCCGACGAAGAGACCGAGCAGTCCGACGATGGCGCCGAGCGCGCCGTAGATCACCGTCGTGATCCGGATGCCCTGGCCACCCCGGCCGAACTTGACGCCGAGGGTGATGGACAGGGTCGCCAGAGCCGCCGCGACCAGGGCGAAGACGCCGAAGACACCGGCCGCCATGTCGGCGCCGTCGCTTCCGGTGCTGAACCCGAGCTCGTCGGCGCCGTCCGACACGTCACTCGCGAACGCGGCGAAGTAGAGGAAGGCCAGCGCGCCGATGATCTGCACCGCCGAGATGATGAACAGGAAGACACGGGCCGTCACCAGGAGACCCGGCATCGACTCCGGCACCATGTTGTTGACGCCCGGGTAGCCGGGGTACGCCGGCTGCTGCGGGTAACCGGGATACGCCTGCTGCGGCGGGATGCCGGGCGGCGGGGCCTGCTGCGGGTAGCCGTAACCAGGGGGAGCGGCGGGCGGCTGCTGGGGCGGGGGCCCGTAGGGGTTGTTCGGATCGCCGTAACTCATGGCGGTTCTTCCTCCGTATACCGAATGTGCGGGGACGACGAGCGGCACGGTTCGGAGGAATGTTCAACAGATGCGGTTCGTCCCCCCGGTACAGCCCGCGGCACTGTGGCCTCAATCGTTCTTCAGTGGCCGGTTCGTTGTCCAGCCGCTATCCATATGTGTTGTGCAAGTGCAACCTCGTCGATCTTGTGCGGGCCGGTGACGGAACCCGGATTGGAACCGGGACCCGGTCATCCGCGAGGATGGGGTCATGACCGCCCAGATTCTCGATGGCAAGGCCACCGCAGCCGCGATCAAGTCCGATCTGACCGCCCGCGTGGCGGTGCTGAAGGAGAAGGGCATCACGCCCGGCCTCGGCACGATCCTCGTCGGGACCGACCCCGGCAGCCAGAAGTACGTCGCCGGCAAGCACCGCGACTGCGCCCAGGTCGGTATCGCCTCCATCCAGCGCGAACTGCCGGAGACGGCGACGCAGGAGGAGATCGAGGCGGTGGTGCGGGAGTTGAACGAGGACCCCGACTGCACGGGCTACATCGTCCAGCTGCCCCTCCCCAAGGGCATCGACGAGAACCGCATCCTGGAGCTGATGGACCCGGACAAGGACGCCGACGGCCTCCACCCGATGAACCTCGGCCGCCTGGTCCTGAACGAGCCGGCCCCGCTGCCCTGCACCCCCAACGGCGTGCTCACCCTGCTGCGCCAGTACGGCGTGGAGATCAAGGGCGCCGAGGTCGTGGTCGTCGGCCGCGGTGTCACCATCGGCCGCCCGATGCCGCTGCTGCTCACCCGCCGCAGCGAGAACGCGACCGTGACCCAGTGCCACACCGGCACCCGCGACCTGTCCTCGCACCTCAAGCGCGCGGACATCATCGTCGCCGCCGCCGGCTCGGCCCATCTGATCCGCCCCGAGGACGTGAAGCCGGGCGCCGCCGTTCTCGACGTCGGTGTCTCGCGCAGCGCCGAGGGCAAGATCGTGGGCGATGTCCACCCCGGCGTCGCCGAGGTCGCCGGCTGGATCTCCCCGAACCCCGGCGGTGTCGGCCCTATGACCCGGGCCCAGCTGCTCGTCAACGTGGTCGAGGCGGCGGAGCGCAGTGCAGGCTGACACGACTCCCCCAGAGGGACAGAGCGCGGGACAGGGCGCGCGACAGGGCGCGGAGGAAGACGCGGACATCGAGGTGCGCGACCCGATCAGCGCCCCCGACGCCGAGGGCAGACCGCGTCGCACCACCCGCCGCTTCCCGCTGTTCACCAGGGACACCGCACGCCCCGAGGGCGGCGGCCGGGCTGCGCCCGGTGACGCCCCGGCCCCCGCGCGGCAGTGGCCGATCCTCACCGTGCTCGGCGCGGTCGCCGTCGGCCTGCTGCTCACCGCGCTCGACGTCTTCCGCTACGGCACGATGCTGATCGGTGCCGCGCTGGTGGCCGGAGCCGTGCTGCGCTGGCTGGTGCGGGACGTCGGCATGCTCGCGGTGCGCTCCCGCTTCACGGACATCGTCACCTACGGTGTGCTGGGCGCCGTGATCGTCCTGCTGTCGATGATGGCCCAGCCGGACCCGTGGCTGGAGATCCCGTTCCTGAAGGACACCCTGCACTTCACGGTCGACAGCTAGGTGCACCCCGCGTACGGCGACGGCGGCCCGTCCTCTCCCCCGAGTAAGGACGGGTCGCCGTCTGCGTCCACCTTCTTGCACGGCGAACGCCCCGTTCAACGGCTGTCAGTGCGCTGTGGCACGGAAGTGACCGTTCCGCTACGGTGTCCGGTCCCTGCCACAAGGGGAACCGGTCACCTCCCTGACGTCGTCCGACACCGTGGAGGTGAGCTGGATGGGTGCCTGGCAGCCGCTGCCGGACGATCTGCCGCCTGAGGTGCGGCACTTCGTGGAGCAGCTGCGGCGGCTCAAGGACCGTACGGGCCTCAGCCTGGCCTCGCTGGGCGCGCGCACCGCGTACAGCAAGTCCTCCTGGCACCGCTATCTCAACGCCACCCAGCCGCCGCCGCGGCAGGCGGTGACCGCTCTGTGCCGGATCGTCGGTCTGACCGACGCCGACGTCGAGCGGGTCAAGGTCCGCTGGGAGCTGGCCGTCCAGGCCTGGCCCCGGGCGGCGACCGTCCCGGCGCCGCCACAGGGGGCGCCGGGGGCCGAGGAGTACGAGGACGACCCCACGCTGCCGTGGTGGGACGCGCCACCGGAGGAGAAGGCGGAGAAGCGGGACGGCGGCCGTCTGCTCCGGTACGCGGGACTGCTGCTGCTCCTGCTCCTCCTTGTCGCGGTCGGCGGCGTCGTGGCTTTTGGGTGAGTTTCTTACTGAAGTGGCACGTGTGACAAAGTGTGTGCGTTCTGTGTGTCGATGTGTTGACAAGTTCGCGGATGTGCAACGAAGTCGTTCAACAACCGAGTTAGCGTGGCCAATCGGGACGGTCCGGGACGTCCCGCCGCTGGAAGACTGGACCGCGGCGTGGTGGGCGTGCAACGGTGCATGCCCACAGCCCCGATGCACCCGTGCGCCCCCACCCCGGGAACTGAGATCCTTAGTGGGCGCATCCCTGTGGGTAGCCAGACGGGGTCTCGGCAGAGGGCACCACGCGCGGGGGAAACACAGCAACAGCCAGCACGGACCGGGGGGAAGAGGGGGGAAGCAATGCCTCGTTGGAGGGCCTTGCCCGATGAATTGGATCCGCAGGTCAGGGAGTTCGCCAGCCAGTTGCGGCGGCTCGTGGACCGCAGCGGACTGAGCGTCGCGGCGCTGGCCGACCGCACGGGCTACAGCAAGACGTCCTGGGAGCGTTATCTCAACGGCCGGCTGCTCGCGCCCAAGGGCGCGATCGTGGCGCTGGCCGAGGTCACCGGCACCAATCCCATCCATCTGACCACGATGTGGGAGCTCGCCGAGCGCGCCTGGAGCCGCTCCGAGATGCGCCACGACATGACCATGGAGGCCATCCGTATCTCCCAGGCGCGTGCCGCGCTCGGCGAGTTCGGGGCGCCCCCGGCGAACGCCAAGGGCGGCAGGACCGCCCGCAAGGGCACCAGCGCCACGGCGACCCCGGGGGTGGCCGGGCCCGCGGGCGTGGCCCCGACGGTGCCGCCGCAGCCGGCCTCGCCCGAGGTCAGGGACTCGATGCCGGAGGTCAGGGAGGGCACGAACTCCTGGGGACTGGCCGGGTACAACGGACCCTCACCGTCGGGCGGACGCGCCCCGGAGAGTCCGGCCCGCCCGGTGCCGACGCCGGCCCCGAGCCCGTCGTACGGCGAACCCCCGCAGGGGCCCCGCCGTGCCGCGCCCGCCAGGTCCGGAGGCGGGCGGCGGCTGACGATGTTCCTCGCGGGTGTCGTCGGCGTGCTCGTGGTGATCGGCGCCGCGTACTTCCTCACCAGCGGCGGTGGCGAGAAGAAGAACGAGGGCGGGGGCGCCTCGCCCTCCCCGAGCGTCAGCACCTCCGTCGACCTTCCGCCCGGCGTCGAGTGCAGCGGTGACTCCTGCACCGGCAAGGACGCGGAGAGCATGGGGTGCAGCGGCGACCTGGTGACCACCGCACAGACCGCCACCGTCGGCACGACGGTCGTGGAGGTTCGCTACAGCAAGACCTGCGGTGCCGCGTGGGGCCGTATCACGCAGGCCGCGCAGGGCGACAAGGTCGCGGTGACCGTCGGCAAGACCGAGCAGACCGGCTCGATCGGCACGGCCGGCGACACCATCGCGTACACGCCGATGGTCGCGGTGAAGGACGCCGACGACGCCACCGCCTGCGTGACGCTGGCGGCGGGGGAGAAGGGGTGCACCCAGTAGCCGCCGCCGCTTAGCCGGCGTGGAGCCGGCGTGGCTCGGAACAATTTCGGGGCGACAGGCATGGCCGGACGAATCGTGGGCACGCGCACGGTACCCCCACGGGAGTCCGGCCATGTCGGTACCCCCATACGGCGGCCGCCTTCGTCCCCCTCTCCCGGACGGGCGGCCGCCTCCTTCTGTCTCCGGTCGCTGTCTCCGGGGCGGTTCTGTGGGGTGGGCCACAGGAACCCGGCGGTCCGGGATCCCGGATGCGCGATAGCCTGACCGGTGGATCTCTTGATGCCAAGAGATCGATCATCTGTACGTCCCACCCGGGCCCGGGGCAGTGCCGCCCCACCGCCAGCTGTCATACGGAGAACGCCATGACCCGCACTCCCGTGAACGTCACCGTCACCGGCGCGGCCGGCCAGATCGGTTACGCCCTGCTCTTCCGCATCGCCTCCGGCCAGCTGCTCGGCGCGGACGTGCCGGTCAGGCTCCGCCTCCTGGAGATCACCCCGGCGCTCAAGGCCGCCGAGGGCACCGCCATGGAGCTGGACGACTGCGCGTTCCCGCTGCTCCAGGGCATCGACATCACGGACGACCCGAACGTCGCCTTCGACGGTGCGAACGTAGCCCTGCTCGTAGGCGCCCGCCCCCGCACCAAGGGCATGGAGCGCGGCGACCTGCTCTCCGCCAACGGCGGCATCTTCAAGCCCCAGGGCAAGGCCATCAACGACAACGCCGCGGACGACATCAAGGTCCTCGTCGTCGGCAACCCGGCCAACACCAACGCCCTGATCGCCCAGGCCGCCGCCCCGGACGTGCCGGCCGAGCGCTTCACCGCGATGACCCGCCTCGACCACAACCGCGCGCTGACCCAGCTCGCGAAGAAGACGGGCACCACGGTCGCCGACATCAAGCGCCTGACCATCTGGGGCAACCACTCCGCCACCCAGTACCCCGACATCTTCCACGCGGAGATCGCCGGCAAGAACGCCGCCGAGGTCGTGAACGACGAGCAGTGGCTGGCCGACACCTTCATCCCGACCGTCGCCAAGCGCGGCGCCGCGATCATCGAGGCCCGTGGCGCGTCCTCCGCCGCGTCGGCCGCCAACGCCGCCATCGACCACGTCCACACCTGGGTCAACGGCACCGCGGACGGCGACTGGACCTCCATGGGCATCCCGTCGGACGGCTCCTACGGCGTCCCGGAGGGCCTGATCTCCTCCTTCCCGGTCACCACCAAGGACGGCAAGTACGAGATCGTCCAGGGCCTGGACATCAACGAGTTCTCCCGCGCCCGGATCGACGCCTCCGTCGCCGAGCTCGCGGAGGAGCGCGAGGCGGTCCGCGGTCTCGGTCTCATCTGAGAGCCGTACCGAGTCGAACCGAGCTGTACCGAGCCGTATCTGACGGCTTCTGTCACGAGCCTGCACGGGCCCTGTTCCGGTTTCTTCCGGAGCGGGGCCCGCGCCCGTTTTCACCGCTACCGTCAAGAACGTTACCCGCCAAGGTGATTCGGGGGGTTCGCGATGAACAGCGGATGGCACGGGAACGGCAACGGCCATGGGAACGGCCACGGACACGGCTACAGCTCCGGTTCCGGCGAGCACGAGCCGAGCGAGGAGAGAGGCCAGGCGGCCTGGGGTACCGGTACGCACGGGCAGAGCGGCTCCCCGCCGCCGTGGGCATCGGCGGAGACACAGACCTCGCACGCGCCGCCGCCCTGGGCCGCGGCCGAGCCGCAGGCACCGACGGCCCCGCCGCCCTGGGCGTCGGCCCAGACGCAGCTCGGCGGAACGCCACTGCCGCTGCCGCCCCCGGCGTACGTACAGCCGCCACCACCACCGCCTCCCGGCCCCCGCCGCCTCCTCGTGATCCTCACCGCGATGGCCGTGCTGGGCTCGGGCATCGGCGCCGGTGTCTGGTTCCTGACCCGCGAAGGCTCGACGAGCCCCGGGGCCACCCCGGGCACGAGCGTCGCCGTCACGACCTCGCTCCCGCCGACCACACCCGCCGGGACCACACCGCCCGAGACCCCGCGGGCCTCCACCCCGCCGCCCTCACTCCTGGGGTCCGCGCCACCGACCCCGGCCGTCGGCTACCGGCGCGCCCAGGACCCCGTCGGCTACACGCTGTTCGTCCCGGAGGACTGGATCCGCCGGCAGAAGGAGGGCGAGAAGGCCCCGGTGGTCTTCTACGACGCCCCCGCCGACGGCCGCCAGTTGCAGATCTTCCGGCTCTCGGAGGACAGCCCCGCCGACTCCCTGCGCCTGGCCGAGAACGACCCCGGCTACGGCTTCGCCCGCCAGCCCGGCTACCAGGCACTGGACCGGGACGAGGGCGGTTCCTGGTCGGAGCTGTCCTACCGCTACGACGACGAGGACAAGGGCGCGCGCCATGTCATCGACCACCGCTTCGAGGCGGCCGACGGCGAGTTCTACGCGATCCGGGCGAGCGGTCCCGAGACGACATCCGCGGCACGGATCCGCGAACCGCTGACGGCGGCCCTGGGCTCGTTCTGCCCCTGCTTCTTATACACATCTGACCCTGCCGACGAAGCTGCGGCTCTAGGGCCGGTGGCGCTCCCCA
>NZ_JABERD010000275.1 GCF_013044505.1 Streptomyces sp. S3(2020)
CCCCTACACCCCCGCCCAGCGCGCGGCCCCGCAGCTGCGCGAGGCCCGGGACACGTCACCGTGCCCGGGCCACTGACGCCGTGACCCGTCGGATCAGCCCTCGTCCGGCGTCAGCCGCAGCGAGATGCTGTTGATGCAGTACCCGCTGATCAGTCGAAGTCGGGTAACCCTCCACCTCGAATACATGCCCCAAATGCGATCCACACCGAGCACACCGCAGCTCAGTCCGCACCATCCGATGCGACCGATCCTCCACACGCTCCAACGCATCGGAGTTGCGTGGATCGTAGAGACTCGGCCGCCGCCCTGCCTCACAGGGACGGGAGGAGGCTCTGGCCGGGGAACTTGGGCAGTCCCCAGGCGCGTGGGGAGCGCGAGCCACCAGAAGCACCTCAGCGCAGCAGGCGCAGACGACGACACTGTCCACAACCGCGACATGGTCGAGCGCTTCCCACCGACCGCACCGCGGGCCGGCTGAGCCACCGTACGGACGGCGGCTCAGCCTGCGCGCGTCACGGGGCGCAGATCACGCGGGCTCCGACCTTCCAGGTACCGGAGGTGCCGTTCCCGTACTCGGACACCTGGGCCGCTGAACCGCTCCCGCCGAAGAGGAGGAACGGGTACAGGGCCCTGATCAACAGGTAGCGACGGGTCTGCGCATTGGCGCTCAGCGTCACGCCTGCGCCCAGCGGCCTCCGGTCCGCCGGGCAGGGCACCGCGGCGAATCCCGTGGCGGACAAGCCACCGACTTTCTCCCTCTGGCCGACCGAGACGTTCGCGCACAAGGCCCGGCTGCTGACGCTCCAGGGCGAAAGGGTGTTCATCGGCGCCTCGGACGCGGAGACCAGGACGGTTCGTGGCTGGAACGCGAGGACCTGCAAAGTGCGCAGAGACGCGTTGCCGTCGGCGCCCTTGACCTTGGCTCCGTAGCCGAGCGGTTTCTTGCCCACCGGGCAGGTCGCGGTGGCGGTCTTGGCGGCATCACTGTGGTTTTCCACCGAGGTTGCCCAGTCAGTGATGAAGTAGCCGGCCGGGCGCTTTCCGCACACGGCGTAGGCCCGCACCTGCCACTTCTGGGTGGTGCCGAGCGAAATCTCGGCGGCGGCCGCCGTGACGCGGTATTGGCCGTTCTGTTCGCGATGCGGATTCACCACCCGCAGGGCGACTCGGCCGGCCGCTCCGCTTATCTCTCCCCCACCGCCCAGCACGACGGTGCCGGTCGGGCACCTGGCGTCTGCGGACTTGTAGTTGTCGGAGTTGTTGGAGGTGTACGAACCGCGCTTGATCGTATAGTCGGTGATCTCCGCAGGACCCCTTGATGCGCCGAATGCCGGGCTCGCGGCGGCCGCAGTCGCCGTGAGCCCGGCAAGGGCGACGCCCACCGCGCATCGGGTCGTCCAGGTGTGCTTCATCGTGTCTCCCGTTGACTGACGGGCGGCCTGCGCCGCCCTGTGTCTCGGGCATCACACTCCTGTCCCGCCGACCCGGCGCGCATGGGGCACGGCGACCCACGGACCCGGGTTCCGGGCGGGACCCGCGGCAGAGGGGGCCTGGACTGCCCATGCCCTCAACGCCGGGCTCGCCTCACCCCGACCGCGGCGCCACCCCGGCCTCCCTCGCCATCTGTGCGGCCTGGCCACGGTCCCGGGCCGGCAGCTTGGTCAGGATGGCGGAGACGTGATTGCGAGCCGTCTTGGGGCTGATCCCCAGGCGCTCCGCGATGGTCTCGTTGGAGCAGTTGCCGGACAGCAGGGCCAGTACTTGGTGCTCCCGGTCAGTCAGTTGACGGAACGGGCGGTACCTCTCCGATCCGGCACACAGCCGCTCGCGGATGCGGTCGGTGAGCGACGGATCGAAGAACATGGCGGCGCGCGCCACTGTCCGGATCGCCTCCAGCACCGTGTCCGGCTCTGCATGCTTGGAGAGGTAGCCGAGCACACCGGCGTCCATGGCCGCCTCCAGCCGCTCGTCATCGTCGTACGCGGTGAGGACGAGCACCGCCACGGCCGGTACGGCTGTACGCAGCCGACGCGCGGTCTCGATGCCGTTGCGCTCAGGCATCTCGATGTCGAGCACAGCCACGTCGGGGCCGTGTTCGAGGACCAGTCGCTCCGCCTCCGTGCCGGTGCGCGCGGTCGCCACCACCGTCATGTCCTCGGCCACCGACAGGCGGGCCACCAGCCCTTCGAGGAAGACCGGGTGGTCCTCGGCCACCAGTACGGTGATCCGGCGCGGGTTCACCGCGTACGCTCCAAGCCCGTCCCGCACGGCAGGACCGCTCGTACGACGGTCCCGTCACCGGGTTCCGAGCGCACGACGCACCTGCCGCCCAGCTCTTCCGCCCGCTCTCTCATCGATCGGAGCCCGACCCCGATCCGGGGCCTGTCGCCTTCATCGGGAAGTCCCCGGCCGTCGTCGCGCACCTCGATGCACAACTGCCGTCCCTCGCCCAGGAGTCCGTCCCGGTCGAAGCCGTCGTCTGGGAGCAAGGGCGGGACAAGCCGTATCCGGACCGTGCAACAGGACGCCTGGCCATGGCGGACGCTGTTCGTCAAACCCTCGATTGCGATGTGGAAAGCGGCGACCTCCGCCGCCGCCGGCAGCGGGAGGTCCCGCGCGGGCCCGGACACGTCCACCCGAGGACCGCTCCCTGCCGTCAACTCCCGTGCCCCGCGCCGGATCGCCGCGGTCAGACCGAGTGCGTCGAGCGCGGGCGGACGCAGGCCGTCGACGAGGTCCCGCAGCCCGCGGGCAGCCGTCCGCATGCCCCCGGCGCTGTCACTCAGCAGACTGCGGGCGTCGGCGAGCCGCGCGTCTGCCGGGGTTCCGGCGAGCCGGACCAGCGCGGCCTCCAGCTTGAGCGACAGTCCGGTCAGCGTGGGGCTCAGTCCGTCGTGCAAGTCCCGACGCAGTCGGCGCCGTTCCTCCTCTCGGACGGTGACGGCGTACGTGCGGGAACGCAGCACCTCCTGATGCAGGGCCACCGACCTCACGGCGGCGCCGAGTTGACCGGCGATCTCGCCGAGCAGACCGATGTCGGAGGCGGACAGCGGCTCGTCCGTCTCCCGCGCCGAGACCACCAACCGGCCGACGGCACGCCCGTGGTGACGGAGCGGCTGGGTGTAGCAGACACCGACCGGGCTGCCCACGGACTCCGCGACGCGGTGCCCGCCCGGTGCCTGTGAATCGGCGAACTCCACTGCTGCATAGGGCAGTCGGAGCGCTTCCGCCACCGCGACCACCACGTGGGACAGCGCCTGCTGGGGGGCGGGGATCCGGGCCAACGACCGGCCAAGTGCGCGCAGCGCCTCGGCGGGTTCGTCACGTCCCCCGAAGAACCACTGGCTGAGGCGGCGGCGCAGCGCCTCCCTGGCGGGCAGCGCGATCAGGGCAGTCACCGTGGCCGCCATCCCCGCGGAGAGGGCGCCGGACGTCGTGGTCAGGGTGGCGAGCGTGACGACGGCCAGATAGCAGGCGAACAGGACCGAACCCAGCAGGGCGTGCCAGAGCACACGACTGACGACGCGCTCGATGGCGTAGAGGTGGTGGCGCAGGATGGCCACGAGGATGCCGATCAGGATGGGCAGTCCGGCCAGCCCCACCCAACTGATGGCAGTGGGCCGGTAGCCGATGACAATGTCCGGCACCAGCCACAGGGCGAAGAGCCCGAGCCCTGACAGCAGCCCGCCCCCGAATACCCAGCGCAAGGAGGCGCGTTGCGGTGGGGATGCACGTATGTAGACCTGGAGGGCCAGGTACCCGGCCACTGTCCAGCACAGGACGGTGATGGCCTCCTGACCTGCGTGGATCAGCCCGACCGCGGTCATTCCGGACGGTCCGAGGGCGAGGACACCGGCCGCCCACAGGCCGAGGATCGCCAGGGGCCCACCGTAGGCCGCGGCTCGAAGCAGTGGGTAGGCGTTCGGCCACACCGATCGCAGCGGCACCAGTCCGAGAGCCACCATCGCTCCCCATGCCAGACTGCCGCCGCCCAGCGTCGCGATGTGGTAGAGCCAGAAGAGCGGTCCTGCCGTGGCCACGTCCAGGGCCGTGACGCCCGTCACCGGTCCGGCGACCAGCCAGAGAAACGTACCGGCGAAGCCGAGCACCAGCGGGGTACCCAGCGGAGCGGCGGGGCGCCGGGCCCGCAACCACAGCGCGAGCAGGCCGAGGACGGCCAGATAGAGCAACAGGCCTGAGAAGTAGACCAGTAGCTCGCCCACCACCGGCCGGACCAGGGTCAAGTCCATCTCTCTGGTCACCCCGTCGTGCACCAGCAGGTAGTGCAGCGGGCCCTCGCCGGGGAGGGTGTCACGGGAGACGGAACCCACTCCCGCGTCGAGCGGGCGGCCCTCGATGGCGACCAGGACGTCGCCGTCCTCGATGCCGTGCGCGTTGGGGAACCACTTGTCGACGCCGAGGCCCTGCGGGAGCCAGTCGACGCGGGAGTACCGCACGTCCGTCCCGTCGCAGGGAGTGGTCATACGGAGTACGAAGCCCCAACAGCCCAGTGTGATCAGGGCCCCTGCCAGCACCGTGGCGAATGGAACCCGGGTCGGCAGCGTCGTCACGCCGGGCAACCGCACGTTCACATCATGGGGCGGCCGGGCAGGGCCCGCAATGGCCGGGCACAACCCATGCCCGGCGGATTCCCAGCCTCCCGGGACGCGTCGCCCCATGTGCAACGGGACATTGGGGCAGCACCCTGGAAGCACCCGGTGGGCGTGGACGTACAGCGGGGGTGCCCACCGGAGCCTTACCACTCACCGCCCCAAAGGGAGTCGAACCATGCCTGGAGACTCACTGCGCGTGGCTGTCATCGGCGACTCGGCGATGTGGGGTCAAGGGCTGCGCAGTCAGGACAAGTTCGCCGTGCTTGCGGCCCGCCGTATCGCCGCCGCGTCCGGCCGGACCCTGGTCGTCGCGATCTCCTCGGCCCGCTCGGGGGCGAAGCTGGTCGCGACCGACGACAGGAACCGACGGCGGACCGTCCAGCTTCCGTCGGGCACCACGCGCCGGGTCCCCAGCGGGGACCACTACGCCTTCTACGACACGTTCCCGGCCTTCTTCACCACCGACGCACAGGCGTTGGACTTCTTCGCCGGGCGCGACGAGTCGATGGCCGACGCGATCCGCCCCGAAGTGCCCAGCACGTTCCCGACGATCGAGTACCAGGTGGCACGGGCCGGCGGCAGGACCGCCGCAGCGGTCGACCTGGTGCTCATCGACGGCAGCGTGAACGACGTCGGGCTGCGCAACGTCCTGGACCCGGAGGACGGTCCATCCCTGGACGACATCGCCCGGGCGGTCAGGACCTTCGCCTTCGACCGCATGAAGGAAGTACTCGGGGCGGCGCGTACGACGTTCCCGAACGCGGTGATGGCCGTGACCGGTTACTATGCGCCGTTCTCCGCCCGGACCGACCTGGACCGGCTCTACTCGCTGCTGAAGTACATGAGCGACCGCCCGGGCTGGCAGAAGGCATTCAACGACTTCATCAACTCGCCCTTCTCATGGCTGACGCCGTCCGTGAAGCTGCTGGACGAGTTGCTCGGACTCGGCGTGGATCCGGACGACATCGCCCGGAGGGCGATCCGGCGCGCGGAGTTCGCCCATGGGCAGGCGCTGTACTGGCTGCGCAGGGCGGTCGCGGACCTGTACGAGTCCCGTGACCGCGGACCCGGGATCTTCTTCGTTCCCTCCGGATTCCGTCCGGAGAACTCCCTGTTCGCGGGCGGTACACCGTTCCTCCACGAGGGCTACCGGCCGCCCGGAGACGGAAGCCACGTGGTCCGGGACGCGCTGCTCGGCGAACGCGTGGCCGCGATCCCCCGGGGCGGACAGCTCACCGACCTGCGGCAGGGACGGGACCTGGCCGGCCTGCTGCGGTTCGGCCCCGCCCTGCCCCGTGACACCCGCGAAGCGACCGTGGAGCGGCTGAGCCGACTGCGTGCCGGCCTCGACGGCCCCAGATCACTGCGGCGCCAACTGGCCTTGATCGTAAGGCAGTCAGGAACGAAATCCGCCAGCGCCGACACTGCGGTCGACCTCTTCGACACGGAGATCGCCCGCATCGAGACGGCGGTCATCGCGTCCTTCCTGCATCCGAACGAGGCGGGCGCCCTGCGCTACGTGGACAGGATCGTCGTGCGCCACGCACGCCACCAGGAACTACGGCTGCGCGAGTCACTGCGCGGCATGGGCGGGCCCGGAGTCGGTACGCACGAGGTGCGGGCACGCCGAGCACTGCTCCGGTACGGCCTCGACGCCGGAGCGGGTCTGCGGGCGCCGCTGCAGCACACCGTGGTGGACGTCCTCGGCGTAGAGCTGGAGGGCGACGCGGAGTTCGGGAGACCACCCTTCGGGCCAGTCCCGGTACCGCTCTCCGACGTCCCGCTGTTCCTGCGCGTGAGCGCCGGACATCGCTACCGGCTGACCGGCCCCTTCGACGGGCTGAGTGTCGCCGACACCTACGGGGACCTGCGCCTGGGGGACATCAGCGCAATCGCACTTGAGGCCGACGACTTCTTCGGGGTCGTACGGCTGCGGCGCTTCACGCTCCTGGTCAACGGGCGGCGGGTCTTTTCCTCGTCCAAGCAGTCGGAACTCGGCTCGATGGCCTTCCCCTACCCGGTTACCGCACCCGCGTGACCCCAACTCCAGGAGGAGCCATGGTTGATCTGCAGATCGATCAGAACATCAGCGGCACCGCCCAGCCGGTCAAGGACGCCGTAGGCAACGCGAGCGCCCTCTCTCTCGCAGACGACCGTGTGGGCATCGGCCTCACCACCCCCAACGACACCCTTGACGTCTGGGGCGGCATCACTGTCAGACGCCGCGGCGACGGCGCCGTCCTGCTGGATCTGAGGACCGAACGCAGCTGGCAGCTACGGCAGTTGGGCAGCGGACCGGGCACCGCACTGGAACTCGTCAGCATCGGCGGGGCCGGCGGGCAGCCCGTCGCCAACAAGAACCTGATCATCAACACGACGGGCAACGTCGGTATCGGCACGACAGCACCTCAAGCGACCCTGGACGTCAACGGCAGCATCCGGGTCGCGGAGGACGTGATCCTGGTCGGGGCCGACTGCGCCGAGGAGTTCGACATCGCCACCGACAGCAGGGTGGAGCCAGGTACGGTCATGGTCATCGGCGGCAGGCGGCAACTGCACCACTGCGAGCGGCCGTACGACCGGCGGGCGGCCGGCATTGTGTCCGGTCTGCAGGACGAACGGCCCGGTATCGTCCTCGGCCGACGCCGCTCCACGACCGGAAGCACACGAGTACCAGTGGCGCTGGCAGGTACCGTCTGGTGCCGAGCGGAGGCGGACACCGCGCCAATCGACGTCGGCGACCTGCTGACCACTTCCGCCGTGCCTGGGCACGCGATGAAGGCAACCGACTCCGCTCGCGCCTTCGGGTGCGTGATCGGCAAGGCCATGGACACCCTGAACTCCGGGACCGGCCTGGTACCGGTGCTCGTCTCGCTTCAGTGACCTGGCCTGCCGACAGGCCTCCCGTCTCAGCTCTCGTCCGGCGTCAGCCGCAGCGAGATGCTGTTGATGCAGTACCGCTGGTCCGTCGGCGTCGCATACCCCTCACCCTCGAACACATGCCCGAGGTGAGACCCGCACCGAGCGCACCGCACCTCGGTCCGCACCATCCCGTGGGACCGGTCGGAGATCAGTTCCACGGCGTCGGTGTCCTTCGGGTCGTAGAAGGAGGGCCAGCCGCAGTGGGACTCGAACTTCGTGGTGGAGGTGAAGAGTTCGGCGCCGCAGGCGCGGCAGGAGTAGACGCCCGTCGTCTTGGTGTCGGTGTACTCACCGGTGAAGGCGGGCTCCGTGGCGGCCTGGCGCAGCACGGCGTACTCGGCCGGGTTCAGCTCCGCGCGCCACTGCTCGTCCGGCTTTTCGACGTCGTACGACATGGTGTTCAGCCCCTATCCACTACGCGAGACGGTCCAGGATGCGCGGGCCGAGGTCCGTGACGTCGCCCGCGCCCATGGTGAGAACGAGATCGCCGGGCTTCGCCATTCCCGCGACCACCGCGGGGACGTCCGCCTTGTCGTGGACGGGCGTCACGTCCGCGCCCGCGGCGCGCGCCGCCTCGATGATCAGGTCGCTCGTGACACCGGGGATCGGGTCCTCGCGGGCCGGGTAGATGTCCAGGACCAGCGAGGCGTCCGCGAGGGACAGCGACTGGCCCATCTCCTTGCCCAGCTCCTGGGTGCGGGAGTAGAGGTGGGGCTGGAAGACCACCAGGATGCGGGCGTCGCCGGCGGCCCCGCGCATCGCCTCCAGGTCGGCCGTCATCTCGGTCGGGTGGTGGGCGTAGGAGTCGATGACCTGGACACCGGCCACCTCCCCCTTGAGCTGGAGGCGCCGCTTCACGCCCGTGTACGCGGCCAGGGCGGGGGCGAGGTCCGTCGCGGGGATGCCGAGCGCGACGCCCGCGGCGAGGGCGGCGACCGCGTTGTGCGCGTAGTGGCGGCCGGGGACGGAGACCGTGAAGGTCAGCTCCTGTCCGTCGAGAAGTACGGTGACCTCGCTCTTCAGACCCTGCGGGACCACCGACAGCACCCGTACGTCGGCGTCCTCCGCCTCTCCGTACGTCACCGTCCGCACCGAACCGGCCACCCGGCGCGTCAGCTCCCGCGCGCCCTCGTGGTCGGAGGAGATCACCAGCGTGCCGCCGGGGACGATCTTCGCGGTGAACGTCTCGAAGGACTCGTAGATCTCGTCCATGGACGCGTAGTTCGCGTGGTGGTCGAGCTCGACGTTGAGGATGATCGCGACCTCGGGCGCGTACTTGTGGAAGCTGCGGTCCGATTCGTCCGCCTCGGCGACGAAGATCTCGCCGTCGCCGTGCAGCGCGTTGGAGCCGGGGGCGTCCAGGTCTCCGCCGATCGCGTACGACGGCCGCAGGCCCAGCTCCGACAGGGAGACCGCCAGCATCGAGGTGGTCGTGGTCTTGCCGTGGGTGCCCGCCACCGCGATCGGGCGCAGGCCCTCCATCAGCGCGGCCAGCGCGTCGGAGCGGTGCACCACCGGGATGCCCAGCTCGGCCGCGCGGGCCAGCTCCGGGTTGTCCTGGCGGATCGCCGACGAGACGACGACACAGCTCGCGTCGTCCGCGAGGTGCTCCGCCGCGTGCCCGATGTGCACGGTGGCGCCCAGCGCGCGCAGCGCCTCGGCGGTCGCCGACTCCTTGGCGTCGCTGCCCGCCACCTTCGCCCCGCGCTGCGCGAGGATCTTCGCGATCCCCGACATCCCGGCGCCGCCGATGCCGATGAAGTGCGGTCGGTCCATGGCGGTGGGAAGGGTGCCGGGTGCCACGTGATGTCTCCCTGTGCGTACAGATACGGCGGACGTTCAGCGCCCCAGCCTATTCGTTGCGATGACGGAGCAGGTTCCGCACCCGACGAGCTACGCCTTGCTGTGCGAGAACAGCTTCAGCACCGGCACCCCGACCTTGTGCCGGGCCCGCGACGCCCAGTCCCGGTGGAAGAACTCCTCCACGTAGTGCGGATCGGTCAGCACGATCACCTCGTCCGCGCCGACCTCCTCCACCAGCCCCTTCAGCGCGTCCAGCGGGTGGTCCTCGATCAACCGCCCCTCCGCCGTGTTCCCGGAGCCCCGCAGCGCCGTCAGGGACACCTCCAGCGCCCGCTCCCCGAAGGGCCTCGCGGCGTCGCCCTCGGGTACCTCACGCTCCTTCGCCGCCTCGTCCAGTTCGCCCAGCGCGACGTCGTCGATGGCCCGCAGCAGGCGGTCCGCCTGGTCGCCGCGCGGCTGGAGCAGGACATGGAAGGAGACCTGCTCGTCACCGTGCAGGGTGGTGACGAACTCCACGTCGGCTGAGGTCAGGGCCTTCTCGATCATCAGTACGCTTGTGAACACCGCGCACCCCTTCTGCGGAAACCATCCTGCCCCGTGATCTCACGGGGCTGCGAGATTTAGTGTGCCCGTCCGAAGCTAAACGGAACGGTAGATTCCGCCGTTTTCGGGACCGGCGGTACCGCTGAACGAATTTCAAGTGCGCTGGTAGCGGCCGAAGAGAAACCCCTCCTCCTCCAGCAGGGACACCAGTGCGAACCGCTGCGGAACCGCGACGGACGGTCCCCCGGCGATGCGCTGGGCATCACCCGCGGTGAGCATCGGGGCGACGGTCAGACAGAGCTCGTCGAGCACCCCGGCGGCCACGAACTGACCGAGCAGCCGCGGGCCGCCCTCGGTCAGCAGCCGGGTGAACCCCAGGTCCGCGAGAGCCCGTACGGCACGGGCGGGCTCCACGCCGACGCCGTCACCGGCGATCACGACCCGGGCGCCGGCCTTCTCCGCGGCCGCGATCCGGTCGGGGGCGGCCGCGGCGCCGGTCAGGATCAGGGTGGGGACGAGGGGGGAGGTGAACAGCGGAAGGGAGAAGTCCAGCTCCAGTCCGGCGCTGACCACCGCGATCGCCGCCGCGGGTCCCTGTCCGGCCGCCTCCCTGCGCTCCGCGAACTCCGCACGCGCGCGTGCGGGCCGGTAGCCCTCCTGCCGTACCGTTTCCGCGCCGACGACGACCACGTCCGCCAGCGCCCTGAGCGTGCCGAAGATCCGCATGTCGGCCGGGATGGAGATGGGCTGCGACTTCCCGTCGTGCTGCGCGGCACCGTCGAGGGTCGACACCATGTTGGCCCGCAGCCATGGCACGCTTCGCCCAGCGGTGGCCTGCGGATAGGCATAGGCGTCGGCCAGCTCGGCGAGGCTCCACTCACGGTCGAACAGGTCTGCGACCGGGAGGACAGGCACACCGGAGCCGGCGGACCGGAGGCGTCCGGCGTCAGCACCACGGACCCAGGCGCTTCGACCGTCCTCCGTGCGGCCCCCACCCGCGCCAGAGGACCCGCCGACCCCATTGACCCCATCGGCCC
>NZ_JABERD010000276.1 GCF_013044505.1 Streptomyces sp. S3(2020)
CCACCGCCCCCGCAACCGCCCACCACGAACATCACGACCGCGGCCGCATGATCGGCTGACAGGTTCTTCAAGAGTTCTTCATCGGCTCCGCCCTACGGTCGGCCTGCCCGGCGCGTTCGCGGACGGGTTCGACAGGAGAGCGGGGGGACCGATGGGGACGTATCGGATACTGCCGGCCGTGGCGGCCGCGGTCGTGATGTTCGTGGTGGGCGGTTGCGGGGGCGGTGGCGAGGAGGCGGGGGTCCCGACGGCCGACGGCGGCACCGGAGTGTCGGCCTCGCCGAGCGGCGGGGACGACGTGGCCGCGTATGTGCAGGCCCGCCGGGAGTACGTGAAGTGCCTGCGGGAGAACGGCATCGACGCTCCGGACCCGGACGCCGAGGGGGACATCGACTTCGGCGGCGGCGACATCGTGCGCACCTTGAAGAAGGACCCCAAGTTCCTGGCCGCCACGCAGAAATGCGGCAAGGACCTGCCCGCCGTGCCCGAGAGCATCGAGAAGGGCAACCAGCCCTCGCTCTCCGCCGAGCAGATCGAGGTGGAGCGCCGGTACGCCGCGTGCATGCAGAAGAACGGCGCCGCCGACTTCCCCGACCCGGGGCCCGACGGTCTCGGCCAGGGCGAATGGGACCAGACCTCGGCCGGTGCGAAGCGGGCCACCCGTGTCTGCGGGCCCATCATCGGGGTTCCGGCCACCCCGAGCCCCGGCAAGGGCTGAGCATGGCGAACACATCTGACATCGCGGACACAGCCGATGCGGTGCCGCGGCCGCCGCGCGGCGGGCCGAGGAGGCGTTCGGCGCTCGTCGCCTGCGCCGTCGCCCTCGTCGTGACGGCCGTCGCCGTCGTCGGGGCCCTCGGGCTCGGCGGTGGCGAGGAGGAGGGCCCGAGCACACCGTCCCGGGCCGGCTCTCTCGTCCCCGTCACCCGCACGACGCTGACCGAACGCACCGAGGTGGACGGCCGGTTGGGATACGGCACGGAGATACCGCTGCCGGTCAAGGCGACGGGCACGGTGACCTGGCTGCCGGAGCAGGGGGCCACGGCGCGGCGCGGGGACGTGTTGCTGCGCGTCGACGACCGTCCCGTGGTGCTTCTGTACGGGAGGCTGCCCATGTACCGGGACCTGGGGCTCACCGCCACACCGGACGCGGCGGGGGAGACGGATGCGGCGGGGGAGACGGATGCGGCAGCCCAGGAGGATGCCGAGCCCGTCGCGCCGACCGAGCTCAAGGGCATGGACGTCCTCCAGTTCGAGACCAACCTGGCCGCGCTCGGCTACTCCGGCTTCACCGTGGACGAGACGTACACCGCCAAGACGGCCCGGGCGGTGGAGCGTTGGCAGAAGTCGCTCGGGCTGCCCGAGACCGGGACGGTCGCCATCGGTGACGTCGTCTACTCCACCGGCAGGGTGCGGATCGGCCGGCCGGGTGTCCGGCTCGGCGACGCCGCCGGCGAGAACACCCTCACCTACACCGGCACGGCCCGGAAGGTCGTCGTCGACGCCTCCGCCACGGACGCCGCCTGGGCCGTACGCGGTACGGGGGTCCGCGTACAGCTGCCCGACGGGAAGACCGTGAAGGGCGAGGTGGCGTCGGTCGGGAGGCAGGCGACCGCGCCCGAGGCGGGTGGCGAGGGCGGCTCGGGGCAGGCCGGTGCCACGGTGCCGGTCACCGTCACCATCGGGGACCAGGAGTCGGTGGGGCGCTTGGAGAGCGGGCCGGTCACCGTCGAGTACGTGGGCCGCGAGGCCAAGGACGTCCTGGCCGTTCCGGTGGCCGCGCTGGTCGCTCTCGCCGAGGGCGGGCACGGTCTGGAGACGGAGCGGGGCCGGTTCGTCGCCGTACGGACGGGGCTCTTCGCCGACGGCGAGGTGGAGGTCAGCGGGCCCGCGGTCCGCGAAGGCATGAAGGTGAGGATCCCGGAGTGAGCGGTCCCGGAGTGAGCGTGAGCGGTCCCGGAGTGAGTGAACGTCCGCCCGTGGTCGTGGAGTTCGACGCGGTCTCCAAGACGTATCCGGGTCCGGTGGCCGCGGTCCGTGACGTGAGTCTGCGTATCGGGCGCGGTGAACTCGTCGGCGTGGTCGGCCCGTCGGGCTCCGGCAAGTCCAGCGTGCTCCATCTCATGGGCAGCCTCGACCGGCCCTCCGCGGGCCGGGTCCTGATCGACGGCCACGACGTGGCGAAGCTCTCCGACCGCGAGGTCTCCGCACTGCGGGCCACCCGGATCGGCTTCGTCTTCCAGCAGTTCCATCTGGCGGTCGGCGTGCCGGTGCTCGACTCGGTGGCGGACGGGCTGCTCTACGCGGGCGTCCCGGCGCGCCGCCGCCGGACCAGGGCCGCGGCCGCGCTGGCCAGGGTCGGGCTCAGCCACCGGGTCCACCATCTGCCGCACCAGCTCTCCGGCGGCGAGCGGCAGCGCGTCGCGGTCGCCCGCGCGGTGGTCGGCGGACCGTCGGTGCTGCTGGCCGACGAACCGACCGGAAACCTCGACTCCGGGTCGGGGGCCGCCGTACTGGAACTGCTGCGTGAACTGCACGCGGGCGGTACGACGGTCGTCGTCATCACCCATGACCGGGAGATCGCCGCCCGGCTGCCCCGCCGTATCGAGATGCGCGACGGCCGACTGGTCGGCGACACGGCGCGGACCACGACGAGCACGACGAGCGGGGCGCACCGGTGACGGGCGGCGGCGGGACGCGTTCCGGACCGCTGCGTGCCGCGCGGCTGCGGCCCGCCGATGTCGTACGGCTCGGCGGGACCGGTCTGCGGACCCGGCCGCTGCGGGTCTTCCTGTCCGCGCTAGGGATCGCCATCGGGGTCGCCGCGATGATCGCGGTGGTCGGTATCTCCGGCTCAGGACAGGCGGAGGTGGACCGGCGCCTCGACGCCCTCGGCACCAACCTGCTGCGGGTCGCCCCCGGCGAGTCCCTCGCGGGGGAGAAGGCCGAACTGCCGTATGAGGCCGTGTCGATGATCCGCCGGATTCCGCCGGTACGGCAGGTCGCGGCCACCGGCGCGACCGACGCCCACGTGTACCGCAACGAGCGCATCGCCATCGGCCGCACCGGCTCACTGACGGTTCTCGCGGCGGGCCGCGAACTCCTTCCCGCCGTCGGTGGCGAGGTGCGCAGGGGCCGCTGGCTGGACTCCGCGACCGACGAGTACCCCGCGGTCGTCCTCGGCGCCACGGCCGCCCAGCGGCTCGACGTGTACACCCCGGGAACCCGTCTCTGGCTCGGCGGCCGCTGGTTCTCGCTGATCGGCGTCCTCGATCCGGTGCCGCTCGCGCCGGAGCTCGACAGCGCCGCCCTGGTCGGCTGGTCGGCGGCCCGGACCTATCTGCGCTTCGAAGGCCATCCGTCGACGGTGTACGTCCGCGCCCAGGACAGCGAGGTCACCGCGGTACGGGCGGTGCTCCCGGCCACCGCCCACCCCGAGAAACCGGGCGAGGTGCGGATCTCACGGCCCTCCGACGCGCTCGCCGCCCGTGAGGCCACCGAGTCCGCGCTGACCGGACTGCTGCTCGGCCTCGGCGGGGTCGCCCTGCTCGTCGGTGGCGTGGGGGTGGGCAACACCATGGTCATCTCGGTCCTGGAGCGGCGCCCGGAGATCGGCCTGCGCCGCGCCCTCGGGGCGACCAGGGGGCAGATCCGCACCCAGTTCGTGACGGAGTCCCTGCTGCTCTCCCTCATCGGCGGCCTGGCCGGAACGGTCCTCGGCACCCTCATCACCGCGGGCTACGCCCTCAGCCGCGACTGGCCCACGGTCGTCCCGGTCTGGGCGAGTGCGGCGGGTGTCGCCTCGACCCTGCTCATCGGCGTGATCGCCGGCCTGTACCCGGCGGTCCGGGCGAGCGGGCTGGCGCCGACGGAGGCGCTGGCCGGCACATGAGTACCGTCAGACGGTCCCCGGGTGCCGGGGCCCGACCGAAGGAGTCCCGGTGAACCCCTGCGTTCCGGCAGCCGAGAGCGGGTCGCGATGAGCTTCCGGCTCAGGGTTCTCGGGCTGCTCATGGTGGTCGCGCTGGCCGCCACCGCCGCCACCGCCTGGCTGACCCTGAAGCAGGCCAACCGTCAGGTGCGGGAGACCGCCACGGCCGGCCGCCAGGAGGTCGCGCGGATCACCGGCGAACTGCGCGCGTACGGATACGCCCACGGCACCTGGGAGGGACTGTCGCCCACCGTGGCCGAGCTCGCGCGGGACACCGGCCAGCGGATCCGGGTCGCCACGGAGACCGACGTCCTGCTCGCCGACTCCGACGCCCTCGCAGGGCGTGCCCCCCGCGCGCTGAGCGGCCGGCCCGCGGTGCTGGTCGACGCGCGCCCCGTCCTGAGCGTTCCCGAGGGCAAGGTGCCCCGGATGTCGCTGAAGCAGACGGCCGCCGCGATCTCCGACTACCGGGCCACCGTGGCGTACGCGGCCTGTCTGACGCGGGCGGGAGCCGAGGTGACGGCCCGGCCGGGCGCGACCGGTGTCCCCCGGATCAGCACGGACCGTCGCCCCGCGCAGTGCCCGGAGCCGACCGGAACAGCGGATCCGCGGATCCAGCAGGACCTCGACGCGCTCCGGCCGTGCGAGTCCGAGCAGCCGATCGCCGCCTGCCTCCAGCGGGTGTTCAACGAGCGCGTCGGCGCCACCGCCCCACCCCGCCTGGAGATCCGCCTCGGCGTCCGCGACGAGTCGCCGCCCGCCCTCGCCGCCGCGCCCACCGTGGCCGTCGCGGTGGGTGTGGCCCTCGCGGTCATCCTCGGCGCCCTGCTGCTCAGCAGGGCCGTGCTCCGTCCCGTCCGCGCCCTCACCCTGGCCGCGAAGGGGCTGGGCGAGGGCGATCTGGCGCGGCGCGTACCCGTCCTCGGCCGCGACGAGATCGCGCAGCTCGGCGGCGCCTTCAACCGTATGGCCGACTCCCTCCAGGCCGGCGAGGAGCGCCAGCGCCGGCTCACCGGAGACATCGCCCACGAACTGCGCACCCCGCTGGCCAATCTGCGCGGCTATCTGGAGGCGCTGCGGGACGGTGTCGTCGAGCCGACCCCGGACCTGCTCGCCTCGCTCCACGAGGAGGCGCTGTTGCAGCAGCGGGTCGTGGACGATCTCCAGGATCTCGCCCTGGCGGAGGCCGGGACGCTCACCTACCACCCCGTCGCGGTCGATCTGCGCGACCTCCTGGAGGCCGGCCGCACCGCCCACCGCGCCCAGGCCGAGGCGGCGGGCGTCGCGCTGGAGCTTCAGGCGCCGGGGCCCGTGATCGTGACCGCGGACCCGGACCGGCTGCGCCAGGTCGTCGGCAACCTGGTCGGCAACGCGCTGCGGGCCACCGCGGCGGGCGGGACGGTGACGCTGGCCCTGGACCTGCGGGGCGAGCTGGCCGTCGTGGAGGTACGGGACACCGGCAAGGGGATATCGGCCGAGGACCTTCCGTGTCTCTTCGACCGCTTCTGGCGGGCGGACGCCTCCCGGGGGCGGGCGACCGGCGGCAGCGGCCTGGGACTGTCCATCGCCCGCCAGATCGTCACCGACCATCGGGGCACGATCGAGGTACGGAGCGAGGTGGGTGTCGGTACGGCCTTCACGGTCACTCTGCCTTCAGGGGCGCGCTGAGTCCGGCGTCAGGGGCTTGGTGTCAGGGGCTTGTCGAGTCCGAGCCGTCCGCGAGGCGGTAGCCCCGGCCGTACACCGTCTCCAGGAGGCGTGGCCGTTGCGGGTCCGCCTCCACCTTCCGGCGCATGTTCATCACATGGGCGTCGACGGTCCGCTCCAGCACGTCCCGGTCGAAGCCGAAGACGCGCTCGATGATCTGCGCCCGGGTGAAGACCCGGCCCGGTTCCCGCGCCAGCATCTCCAGGATGGCGAACTCCTTCGCGGTCAGCGGCACCGGCCGTCCGGCGACGCGGACCTCGAAGCGCGCGGTGTCCAGCTCCACCGCGCCGACGCGCAGCACCGCCGGCTCCGCGGCACCGCCCGAGTTCCTGGAGCGGCGCAGCAACGCCCTTACCCGCGCGGTCAGTTCGCGGGGGCTGTACGGCTTGGTGAGGTAGTCGTCGGCGCCGAGGTCCAGGCCGAGGAGCATGTCCTCCTCGGTGGTGCGGGCGGTGAGCAGCAGGATCGGGACGGCCGACTCGGTGCGCAGGATGCGGCAGACGTCGAGTCCGTCGACCAGCGGGAGCATCACGTCGAGGACGATGAGATCAGGCTTGGACGAACGGGCCCGTTCCAGCGCCGCGCGGCCGTCGGCCACGACGTGCACCGTGTTCCCCTCCCGCTCCAGGTAGATCCGGATCAGACGGGACTGCTTCTCGTCGTCCTCCGCGACCAGAATCCGAGCGCTCAACGCTTCTCCCCCAGCACAGACACCTGCCCCCGGCGCGCTTCCGCGCGCTCCAGAACCGTAGTACAGGCGGCGCTGCCGGGTCCCGCCCGGTGTGACCGGGCGAACCTTGCCTTTTCGCGGGACCATCGAAGAGGATGCCTGGCGGGGACCGGGGCCCCCGTGTCGGTAACGGCAGGGGCGGACCGCTACCCGGAGTACATAACAGGAGACAGCGATGTCCCACGAGGCTCATGACATTCAGGAGCCAGAGACTCCGCATCTCGATTTCGAAGGCACTACGCCGTACGAGGACTACGTCAAGGCGGACGTGCTCACCCACCTCCAGCACACCCTCTCCGACGATCCCGGAGAGATGGTCTTCCTGGTCACGACCCAGGTCATGGAGCTGTGGTTCACCGTCATCGTCCACGAGTGGGAGACCGCCGCGCGAGCGCTCCGCTCCGACGACGTGCCGGTCGCGGTCGACGCGCTGAAGCGTTCCGTACGCGAGCTGGAGGCACTGAACGCCTCCTGGAAGCCGCTCGGACAGCTCACACCGGCCCAGTTCAACTCCTACCGTGCCGCCCTCGGCGAGGGCTCCGGCTTCCAGTCCGCGATGTACCGCCGGATGGAGTTCCTGCTCGGCGAGAAGTCCGCGTCCATGCTCGTACCCCACCGCGGTGCGCCGCGGGTGCACGCCGAGCTGGAGAAGGCACTGCACGAGCCGAGCCTGTACGACGAGGTGCTGCGGCTGATGGCGCGGCGCGGGCACGCGATCCCGCAGCCGGTGCTCAGCCGTGACGTGTCGCGGCGGTACGAGCCGTCGGCCGAGGTCGAGGCGGCCTGGACCGCCGTCTACTCCGGAGACGCGGGCGATGAAGTCGCCCGTCTCGGCGAGGCGTTGACCGATGTCGCCGAGCTGGTGTGGCGCTGGCGCAACGACCATCTGGTGGCCACCCGGCGCGCGATGGGCGCCAAGGCGGGCACGGGCGGTTCGGCCGGGGTGGCCTGGCTGGAGAAGCGCGCGCAGAAGAACGTGTTCCCCGAGCTGTGGACGGCGCGGTCCCATGTCTGAACTCACCGTACGCGCGGAGAAGTTGGACGCCGCCGACGAACTGGCGGGCCTGCGTGCGCAGTTCGTGCTCGACGAGGTCGTCTATCTGGACGGCAACTCGCTCGGCGCGCTGCCCGCCGCCGTCCCGGGGCGGGTCGAGGACGTCGTACGACGGCAGTGGGGTGCGTTGCGCATCCGGTCCTGGGACGAGAGCGGCTGGTGGACCGCGCCCGAGCGGATCGGCGATCGGATCGCCCCGCTGGTGGGGGCGGCGGCCGGGCAGATCGTGGTCGGCGACTCCACAAGTGTCAATGTCTTCAAGGCACTTGTGGCGGCGGTCAGGATGGCGGGGCCCGGTCGGGACGAGATCGTGGTCGACGCGACCACCTTCCCCACCGACGGGTACATCGCCGAGTCAGCGGCCCGGATGACCGGCTGCACGCTGCGTCCCGTGACACCGGCCGAGGTGCCGGGGGCGCTGGGTGAGCGTACGGCGGCCGTGCTGCTGAACCATGTCGACTACCGCACGGGCCGGTTGCACGACCTGCCCGGGCTGACGGCGGCCGTGCACGCGGCGGGTGCCGTGGTGGTCTGGGACCTGTGCCACAGCGCGGGCGCGCTGCCGGTGGGGCTGGACGAGCACGGGGTCGACCTGGCGGTCGGCTGCACCTACAAGTACCTGAACGGCGGCCCCGGTTCACCGGCGTACCTCTATGTGCGATCCGCTCTCCAGGACCGTTTCGACTCCCCGCTGCCCGGCTGGAACTCC
Organism: Streptomyces sp. S3(2020); assembly: GCF_013044505.1. Classification (GTDB taxonomy): domain Bacteria; phylum Actinomycetota; class Actinomycetes; order Streptomycetales; family Streptomycetaceae; genus Streptomyces. The sequence goes on from NZ_JABERD010000276.1 coordinate 8,132, forward strand.
CACGCGGAGCCCTTCGGGATGCGGCCCGACTACGAGGCGGCGCCGGGTGCGCTGCGCGGGCGGGTCGGTACGCCGGACATCCTGTCGATGCTGGCGCTGGAGGCGGCACTTGAAGTGTGGGACGGCGTCTCGGTCGAGGCGGTGCGCGCCAAGTCGCTCGCGCTGACGGACTTCTTCCTGGAGTGCGTGGCCGGGTATGCGCCTGCGGGGCGGGTGGAGTCGGTGACCCCGGCGGCCCACGAGGAGCGCGGCAGCCAGGTGGCGTTGCGCTGCGAGGACGCCGGGGACGTGATGAAGCGGCTGATCGAGCGGGGTGTGGTCGGCGACTTCCGGTCCCCGGACGTGCTGCGGTTCGGGTTCACACCGCTGTACGTCGGGTTCGGGGACGTGGAGCGGGCGGCTCGGGTGCTGGGCGAGGTCGTGGCCTGAGGCTGCGGCGTGGGGTCGTGATGTGAGGCCGTGGCGTGAGGTTGTGGTGTGACGGTGTGGTGTGGCGTGAGGGTGTGGTGTGAGGGGGTGCTGTCGCCGCCCGGCGGCGGTCGGTTGAACGCCGGGTCGCGACAGCCCGCTGGTTCCGGTGCACCTGCCGGTTCCCGTGCGGGGCGGGGCGGTCACCCGTCGGTGGCGTACACCCCCGCCAGGGCTGCCGCGTAGGCCGCGCGGGCGGCGCGGTCGGCCGCCGCCGGGTCCGGGGGTGTCCCGGTGGTCAGCAGCGCGTAGTAGAGCGGCGCCGACACCGCTCGTACGACGGACTCCGCGTCGGTGTGCCGAGGCAACTCCCCGCGCCGCACACCCTGTTCGACGCAGGGGGCCCACTCCGCGACCCGGACGTCGTAGAAGCGGCGCAGGGCCTGTGCCGTACGTTCGTCGCAGGTGGCCGCCGCGATCACCGCGCGGAACAGGGCGCCTTGGCGGGCGTCGGCGAGAGTGCGCTGCACCAGGCGGGAGTTGGCCTGGAGGTCGCCCAGGACGGACCCGGTCTCCTCGCGCGGCAGCGACTGCTCGGCCATGTCGGCGAGCAGATCGGCGACCAGCGCGGTGACGGAGCCCCACCGCCGGTACACGGTGGTCTTGCCGACCTCGGCCCGGCGGGCGACGTCCGCGAGATCGAGATGCGCGAATCCCTGCTCGGCGAGCACATCACCGGCCGCCCGCAGCACGGCCGCGCGCACACGTGCGGTACGCCCTCCGGGACGCAGGGTGCCGGGCTCGGCGGACATAACGGCCTCCTTGGTGCGTGCGGGGCTTCCGGCGCCAGGGTAACGACACAGCAGAACCGTTTACCCCTCACCGAGCGTGACATCCGCGTTGTCCGTGCACGTCACCGGCCTGATACCGTCCCCGCCAACGGCCGAATTCTCTCCAGGTCCGCCACATCCGTCTCGTCCAAATACGTTACGTCGCTGAGAGGTTGGAGCATGCCGGACGACTCCGCAGCAGCCCGGGCCGCCGCCGAGGAGGAGTCGGCCTTCTCCCACCCGCCCGTCGACCCCGACACCAGCGCGGCATACGGGGACCACCCCGACCAGGTGATCGACTTCTACACACCGAAGAGTGACGTCAGCCGCGCGCCGCTCGTGGTCGTGTTGCACGGGGGCGCGTGGCGCGCGCCGTACGACCGGCGCCACATCACTCCGTTCGCGGACTTCCTGGCACGGCGGGGGTTCGCGGTGGCCAACGTCGAGTACCGCAGGGGGGCGATGCTGCCGGGGCAGGGTGACGGCGCGTCCGGTGGTGGTGCGGGCACGGGTGCGGGGTCCGTCGCGGGGCCTGTCGCGGGGCGGTGGCCGGACACGTTCGACGATGTCGCGGCGGCGCTGGACGCGCTTCCCGATCTCGTACGGGAGTTCCTGCCGCAGGCCGATCCGCGGCGCATGGTGGTCACCGGGCACTCGGCGGGCGGTCACCTGGCGCTGTGGGCCGCGGCTCGTCATGTGCTGCCCGCGGACGCCCCCTGGCGCACGGACCGGCCCACGCCGCTGCGGGGTGTGGTGGCGCTGGCTCCGATCGCGGACTTCACGGTCGCGGGGAAGCTGGACGTGTGCGGGGGCGCCGCGCTGCAACTCCTGGGCGGGGAGGCGCATTTCGGGGACCGGCGGCCGTACGCGGACCCCGCGCTGCTGCTGCCGACCGGCATCGCGACGACGCTCGTCCAGGGGCGTACGGACGTGGATGTGCCGGAGGCCGTCGCCGAGTCGTACGCGGACGCGGCGGCGAAGGCGGGGGAGGTGGTGGGGCTGACGTTGCTGGAGGACGTCGGTCACTTCCCGCTGATCGATCCGGCGGCGGACGCGTGTGCGGTGGTGGTGGAGGAGATCGCGCAGTTGGCGTGGTGAGCGTGGCCGGCGGGGTGATGGTCCCGGCGGTGTGGTGGCGCGTGGCGGGGTGGCGGTCCTGGGGTGGTGACTGTGGCTGGCGTGGTGATTGCCCTGGCGGGCTGGGGGCCCCTGGCGTGGTGATGGCGCGTGACGTGGCGCTGAGCCGGGGCTGACCTGGCCCTTCTGATACCCGTAGTACCTGAGAGCTACGTCGTGAATTGGCTCCCCGGCGGGACGTGGACGACGCGGTCGGATCCGTAACTTCCCTACCAGACAAGCCTGATGGACGGGCGGACTGGGAGGGGGACGGCTGTGGGGTTCGCGACGGGGGTCAGGGCGGCGGGGCTGAGGGCGACCGCTCGGGTCCGCCACGGAGGTGGGCAGGCGCAGCCGCGCACCTCTTCGGCGA
>NZ_JABERD010000277.1 GCF_013044505.1 Streptomyces sp. S3(2020)
TCCCCCTCCACATCGGGCCAGGTCAAGAGCTACGACACCGAAGGCGGCCGGGCGGTCTTCGACCTCGGCAAGACCTCGGCGACCCTTGTGTCGGCGACTCCGGGCGCGGGCTGGTCGATGCAGGTGTGGAAGACGGAGACGTGGATCCGGGTGGAGTTCGCCTCGGGCGCGGACCGGGTGTCGGTGTTCTGCACCTGGCACGACAGCGCGCCTCGGGTCGAGGTGGGGACGTACTAGACGTACGGGGTGTACTAGCGGAAGACCGACGGCGGCGGCGCGGGTGAGGCGACCGCCGCCGTGTCCGTCACCGGTGCGGCGCCGCCCGTGAAGTCGGTGAGGGGCTTGCCGTGTTCGACGCGGCCGGGGTGGGGGTCGGAGGCGGCCCGGCGGGTGAGTTCGGGGACGGGGAGCGGGGCGTCGGAGGCGACCAGGACCGCGTTGCCGAAGCGTTTGCCGCGCAGGACCGTCGGGTCGGCGATCAGGGCGAGGTGCTCGAAGCGGGCGGCGGCCGTGGCGATCTGGCCGCGCAGATGGGCGAGCGGGGGCCCGTCGGCGAGGTTGGCGGCGTAGACGGCGGAGGGCTTGAGGGCCCTGCGGACCTCGTCGAGGAACTCCGTCGAGGTCAGGTGGGCCGGCGTCCGGGCCCCGCTGAACACATCCGCGATGACGAGATCGGCCCAGCCGTCGGGCACCTTGGCGAGCCCCTCGCGGGCGTCCGTCGAGCGGACCCGGATCCGGGCGTTCGGATCCAACGGCAGCTCGCGCCGGACCAGTTGTACGAGGGCCGCGTCGCGTTCCACGACCTGCTGGGTGGAGCGGGGGCGGGTCGCGGCGACGTACCGGGCGAGCGTGAGGGCGCCGCCCCCGAGGTGCACGGTGTGGACGGGTTTCCCGGGCGGGGCGACCAGGTCGATGACGTGCCCGAGACGGCGCTGGTACTCGAAGGACAGATACGCCGGGTCGTCCAGGTCGACGTGCGACTGCGGCGCCCCGTCGATCAGCAGCGTCCAGGCACGCGCGCGCTCCCGGTCGGGTATGAGCTCGGCGAGGCCGCCGTCGACGGCTTCTACGACGGCTTCGGCGACCGCTTGGCCGCGTCGGCCGCTCCTGGACTTTCCCATGGGGGCATTGTCGCAAGCGGCAGGCGGTCGTGCCGCCGGGGCAGCTCGCGGTCCGCGGCCGCGCCGGGCCCCCGACCTGTCACCGGCAGTTGTCCGCCGCCTCGATCAGCCGGGCCGCCTCCCCCAGCGCCGCCCGCAGCACCGCCGGGTCCGTCGCCAGGTCCGCCTCACCGGGCGGCAGCAGCCAGTCCGAGCCCTCCACCGGTGGCTCGGGGTTCAGCCGCAGGCCCCGCCCGTCGGTCTCCGTGCAGGTGCTGCCGGGTACGTCCCACGCGGCGGCCGTACCCGGCGGGACGACGAAGCCGAGGGTGTCGCCACCGTCGTCGTGCAGGACCGGCCCCACCGCGTCCCCCGCCCCGCGCCGCAGGATGTCGACCGCTTCCAGGCCCTGCCGGGTCGGCACCGTGACGAGATCGCACCCGGCCTCCGGGGCCGATGGTCCGCCGCGATCCGCCGGCGGCGTACACACTTCGATGCTCTGGCTGGTCTCCATCCCGGCCTCCACCACCACGGAACCCCTCCTCGTAACGAGCGGGTCGGGAGTCGGGCGGCTCCCGGTCCTGTGGAGTTCAACGCACGGCGGCGTCAACGGCTACGGCGCAAGTCAGCCGCAAAGGATGGCAGTTCATGGCAGATCCCGGATGAGATATCCGGTTTGTAGCCAAACCCTGCGTGGCGGGTCGGGCACAGAGGGTACGTTCTTGCCCGCCGGAAACAGGGTGTCACACGCACAACTCACCCCGAATCCGGCATGGTTCGACGGTTCACGAGAGGACCCGGCCATGGCGTCGTCAACGATGACCTCGTCCCAGTACCCCCGGCCACCGCGGCCGAACCTCGCGTTCCGGGAGCTGCGCGCACAGCGCTCCCCGGCCGAGTTCGCCGCGGCGGTGCGCCGGGCCGCCCGCGAGATCGGCGAGCGGGTCAGCTGTGACGCGCGCTATGTGGGCCGGGTCGAGGCGGGCGAGATCCGCTGCCCCAACTACGCGTACGAGCGGGTGTTCCTGCACATGTTCCCCGGCCGCACGCTCACCGACCTGGGGTTCGCCCCCCGCTCGTCCGTACGCGGACGCGGGGCGCGCACCACCGAGGTCGCGCCCCCGGTATGCGTCTCAACTCCCGTGCACGCCGCGGGTGAGACGAGGGGGGCGTACGAGCCGTATGACACGCAGGACCCCTACGAGACGTACGACAACGAGGAGAGCGACGTGCTGCGTCGCGCATTCATCACCGGCGGGGGCGCCACGGCGGCCGCCGCCTCACTGGGCCCCGTCGGGCTCGCCCACGAAGCCGCCGCCGCGGGACGCCCCGTGCGCCATGTGCGCCGCGTGGGGGCGAGCGATGTGGACGCCCTGGACGAAGCGGTCCGCAGGATCAGGCTGCTGGACGACCGGCACGGCGCGGACGGACTGTACCGGCGGGCGGCGACCCCGCTGCGCGCCGCGTACGCGCTGCTGGACGCCGGAGCCACCCGGCAGACGACCGCCGACCGCCTGCACTCGGGCGCGGGTGAGCTCGCCATCTCGGTGGGCTGGCTGGCGCACGACTCGGGGCGCTACGACGACGCGCGCTCGCACTACGCGGAGGCGCTCGCGACCGCCCGGATGACCGGCGACGCGGCCCTGGAGTCGCACGCCTTCTGCAACACGGCGTTCCTCGCGCGCGACGCGGGGCGCCCGCGGGAGGCGTTGCGCGCCGCGCAGGCCGCGCAGCGCGTCGGACGGCCCCTTGGCTCCGCGCGGCTGATGTCGCTGCTCGCGCTGCGCGAGGCGGGCGGCTGGGCGGGGCTCGCCGACCGCACCGGCTGCGAACAGGCGCTGGTCCGCGCGCAGGCCCTCTACGAGAGAGGCCCCTCGGACGCCGACCCCGAGTGGATGAGCTTCTACGGCGAGGCCGAGCTGGAGGGCCTGGAGGCGCAGTGCTGGTCGACGCTGGGCGACTGGCCGCGCGCGGCCCGCCACGCGCACCGCGCGGCCGAGTTCCAGGACCCCCACTTCAGCCGGAACATCGCCCTGTACACGGCCGAACTGGCGGACGACCTGGCCCGCGGCGGCCGGCCCGACGAGGCCGCGGCGGCGGGGATGCGTGTCCTGGACCTGTTGGGTCAGGTCCAGTCGTCACGGATCCAGTCGATGCTGGCGGGGACGGCGCGGGTACTGCTGCCGCACCGCAGGGCGTCGGGCGTCTCCACGTTCCTGGAACGGCACGCGAGCGTGCCGAGATCGGCCTAGCCCGCCAGATGCCCCAGGTCGTTCCAGCTCTCGATCGCCGGCTCGCCGTAGGCCCAGCCAAGGACCGACAGCGATGTCGGGTTGAGGCGGATCCGTGCGGCGAAGTCGAGCGGCAGGCCCAGCCAGCGTGCGCCTATGGACCGAAGGATGTGCCCGTGCGCGAAGACCAGGACGTCCCGGTCCGCCGCGCGGGCCCAGGCGACCACCTCGTCCGCGCGGGCCGTCACCTCGGCGAGCGTCTCTCCCTCGGGCACCCCGTCGCGCCAGATGAGCCACCCGGGGCGGACTCTCTGGATGTCGGCCGGGGTCATGCCCTCGTACGCGCCGTAGTCCCACTCGAGGAGCGTGTCCCACTCGGTCGCGCGCTCCTTGAAGCCGGCGATCTCGCACGTCTCACGCGCGCGTGCCAGCGGGCTGGTGCGGACCTCGACGCCGGGCAGGCCGTCGAGCGGTGCGCGGTGCAGACGCTCACCGAGTAGTTTGGCGCCCCGGCGCCCCTCCTCCAGGAGCGGCACATCGGTCCTGCCGGTATGTTTCCCGGCCAGCGACCATTCGGTCTGTCCGTGCCGGGCCAGCAGGATGCGCGGTGCCATGGGCGGAAGGACCTTTCGAGGAAAAACGCGGGCGGGCCACACCCATCATCCCGCACCCTGTCCGGGGGCAACCCGTCGGGCGATCTCTGCGTCCTAGAGGGCCGGGGGCCCTCAACAGGGGCGAACACATACACCGTAAAGTGGTAAGACCGGGCAACCGGACGCCGCGACAAGAAGGGGGAGGCGATCGGATGCCGCACGCCGAGACACCAGGCATCGAGGCTGCCTCGCGAACCCGTCTGCGCTGGTGGACGGAGCTGCCGCTGATCCTCCTGGTGTACGCCTGCTACTCGGCGGGCCGGCTCCTCGCGCGGGGCGACGTCACGCATGCCGTCGACCACGGCCTGGCAATCCTGAAGGTGGAGAAGTTCCTCCACATCAACGCCGAGCATCCGCTCAACCGCCTGTTCACCAGCCAGGCCTGGATCGGTGTACCGGCCGACTTCTGGTATGCGTCGCTGCACTACCTGGTCACTCCGGTGATCCTGGTCTGGCTGTTCCGCTCCCGCACGGTGCGCTACCGCGCGGCCCGCACCTGGCTGATGACCTCGACGTTCATCGGTCTGATCGGCTTCACCCTGCTGCCGACCTGCCCGCCCCGTCTGCTGGCGGAGAGCCACGGCTTCGTCGACACGATGGCCCAGTACAGCTCGTACGGCTGGTGGGGCGGCGAGGCGAGCGCGCCCCGGGGCATGGGCGGCATGACCAACCAGTACGCGGCCATGCCGAGCCTGCACGTGGGCTGGGCCCTGTGGTGCGGGGTCATGCTGTGGCGCTTCGGCGGCACGCGTACGACGAAGGTCCTGGGCGTCGCCTACCCGCTGATCACCACGATCGTGGTGATGGGCACCGCCAACCACTACTTCCTCGACGCGGTCGCGGGCGCCGCCGTCATGGGTGTCGGGCTGCTGCTCGCACCGCTGGTGCTGCGCGGCGCGGACCGGTTCAAGGCGCGCGCGGCGGTGGTCCTCGCGCCTGCCACGGCGAGCACTCCCGGCGCACAGGCCTCAATTGTCAGTGCCGGATGCCAGACTTCCGCGGGTGAGCGAATTCCACGGCAGCGCGAGTCTCGGGTCCCAGCCGGAGCCGAACCGAGTGCCTCCCCCTCGGACGCGGGGGACGGCGCTCCGGCAACAGCTCGCTGAGCTGCGCGGTCCCGACGTACCGGCCAAGGCGCTGGATGCCCGCGCCCTGGCCGCCCTCGCGGCGAACCCGGGGTGCAGACGGCGCGCGATCCTGGACGGCGCCGGGGTGAACAAGGCGGCGCTGGCGGGCGCGCTCGGCTCGCCGTCGGCGTTCGGCCAGTCGCAGTTCGCGCTCACCCGGGGCAACGCGTTCGAGGCGAAGGTCAAGGCGGACGGTGGCGCGGAGCTGCTGCGGTTGGTCCACGAGAGGCTGGACCGGTCCGCCGAGCCGCCCGCCCACGCGCGGGTGCCCGAGCTGACCGCGATCGGCCCGGAGGGGCGCACGGCCCGTACCGCGCTGGCGCTGCGCGAGGCCACCGAGGCGGCCGGCGAGTGGACGCTGCTCGACCACCCGATGCTCGCGCTGGACGTCGCGGGATCCCCCGCCTTCCTGGAGCCGGACGCGGTGGTCGTGCACCCGGACGGCACGTGGACGGTCGTGGAGATCAAGTCGTTCCCGATGCTGGACGGTTCGGCGGACCCGGCGAAGGTGGGCGCGGCGGCGCGGCAGGCGGCGGTGTACGTACTGGCACTGGAGCGGGTCGCGGCACGTCTCACCCAGGAGAGCGCCCCCGCCCCCGAGGTGCGCGACCGGGTGCTTCTGGTCTGCCCCAAGGACTTCTCCAACCTGCCCACCGCCTCCGCCGTGGACATCCGCAAGCAGCGGGCGGTCACCGGCCGCCAGCTGGCCCGTCTCACCCGTATCCAGGACATCGCCGAGACGCTCCCCGAGGGCACCTGCTTCGACCCCACCCGGCCCGCCGAGGAGCTGACGGCGGCCGTCGAGTCGGTGCCGGCGACGTACGCGCCCGAGTGTCTGGCCGCGTGCGAGCTGGCCTTCCACTGCCGTGGCCGCTCCCGCGCGGCCGGCGCGGTGACATCCCTTGGCCGGTCCGTGCGGGCCGAGCTCGGCGATCTGACCACCGTGGCGGAGGTCCTGGCGGCGGCCCGCGGAGAGGCCGGGGACGCCGCGGACCCGGCGGTGGCGGCGCTGCGGAGAGCGGCGACCCTCCGGGCGGAAGCCCTGGGGGCGACGGCCCTGGAGGCGACGGCCCTGGAGGCCCCGGCATGTCACTGATCGCCACCCTCGCCCGCCTCGAAGCCGTCACCACCGGCCGCGCCCAGCCCGCCGCCACCGTCCGGCACCGGCACCTCTCCGACCGGCCCCTCGTCCTCGTGCCGCTCACCACCGCCGGTGAGGCCGGCGCCCCGCTGGGCGCGCTCGTCGGCACCGACCGGGACGCCCCGCGCCTCCTCGTCGTACCGCAGCCCCGCGACCGCGATCTGCGGTTCGCGTTCCTGGCCGAGCTGGCGGACGTCGTACTGCCGTACGTCGACACCTACGCCGAGTCCGTCGAGGCGGCCGAGCGCAACGAGACCGACCCGGAGACCGGCAAGCGGGTCAAGGTCGAGGTCGAGCTGTGCGCGGACGCCCCGCAGCTGATCGTGCCGAGCCGCGCGGGCATCGACCTCGTCCGGCTCCTGGGGCGCTCGATGCGTTTCCGGCGCACGGCCGAGCAGGACCCGGAGTCCCCGCACCCCGCACCACCGCGCGTGCCGTTGCTGGGCCGGTGGCTGACCCACTTCGGGGAGCGGGCCCGGGTCCCCGGCTCCGCCCTGCTGCTCGCGACGACCGAGATCCTGTCCCGGCACTGGGCGACCGGCCAGTCCACCCTGGAGGACCAGCACCTGGGCGCGCTCCTCGCCTGGATCGACCCACCCCCGTCGGCCCCGACCGGCGCCGAGGCCGCCCTGGAGGCCGAGCTCGCCCGGGACACGAAGGGGCAGCTGCTGCACCCGCCGGCCGGTCCCGCCACCGACCCGGCGTTCGACAACAAGCTGCTCGCCCCCGCCTTCGCGCGCTTCGACCGCGCGCGCACCGCCCTGGCCGCCGCCCAGGACGGCCTGGAGGCGGACGACCGGCTCGGCGAACTCACCACCGCCGAGCAGGAGATCCGGAAGCTGGTCGAGAGCCGCACCCGCCCCACCTGGGACGCGGTCTGGCGCGGCCTGGACCTCCTCCGGGAACTGCCCGAGGGCGCGCGCGTCGAGGAGCGCTGGACCCGGGACCGCTGGTCCTTCACCAGCCACCGCGACCGTGTCCTCGCCGGCGAACCCCCGCAGCCGCGCCGCGACGACGCGGTCACCGCCGCCAACAAACTCGCCACACGCGAGCGCGAACAGGCCCGTCTGGAGGCGCAGGAGGCCCTGGACGACCCGCTGGTGATGGCGGGGCGGCGGCTGTCCGGGGAGGCGTTCGCGGGCGAGGTCACGGACGTCGTGATGACGTACAGCGAGGGCAAGCGGCCGAGCCCGCGCCCGCTCGTCACGGTCCGCACGGACGACCGGCCGCACCTCGGGGAGCGCGTGAAGGTGTACCGCTCCCTGGGCGGCAAGCCGCAGACCGCCGAGTTCGTGGGCCACCAGGACGACTGCGTGGTGCTGCGCGTCCTCGACAAGATGGGCCGCGGCAAGGAGCCCGAGACCGGGTCCGTGCCCGAGAAGGGCGACCGGCTCTGCTTCACCCTCTTCGAGCACGAGCAGCGCGGCGGCGCGAAGCTGCCCGACCCGGAGAACACGCCCTGGACGCACGGCGGACCGCCCGGCGAGGCGGTCCGGGAGGCCGCCGATCGCATGACTGCGGAGGATGTTCTGTGACCACGGTCTTCGACCCCGGTACGGCCGCCGCGCAGGCCACCGAAGCGATCCTCCACCACACCCTGCACAGCGACCGGCGCGGTGTCGTCGTCGACTCCCCGCCCGGCGCCGGGAAGTCCACGCTGGTCGTCCGCGCGGCACTGGAACTGGCCGAGGCGGGGCGCCCGCTGATGGTCGTCGCGCAGACCAACGCCCAGGTCGACGACCTGGTCATGAGGCTCGCGGAGAAGAACCCGGAGCTGCCGGTCGGCCGTCTGCACAGCAGTGACACGGACCCGTACGACAAGGCGCTGGACGAGCTGACGAACGTACGGAAGTCCTCGAAGCCGGCGGAGCTGGCCGGCCTTCCGGTCACCCTGTCCACCGCCGCGAAGTGGGCGCACGTCAAGGTCGACGAGCCGTGGCAGCACGCGATCGTCGACGAGGCGTACCAGATGCGCTCGGACTCGCTGCTGGCCGTGGCCGGGCTGTTCGAGCGGGCGCTGTTCGTGGGCGACCCCGGGCAGCTGGACCCCTTCGCGATCGTGGGCAGCGAGCAGTGGGCGGGGCTGTCGTACGACCCGTCGGCGTCGGCGGTCACGACCCTGCTGGCCCACAACCCGGAGCTGCCGCAGCACCGCCTGCCGGTGTCCTGGCGGCTCCCGGCGTCGGCGGCACGGCTGGTCTCCGACGCCTTCTACCCGTTCACGCCCTTCCGCAGCGGCACGGACCACGGCGACCGGAGCCTCGCCTTCGCGGTCCCGTCGGACGGCTCCGGTCCCGACCGGGTGATCGACGAGGCGGCGGAGTCGGGCTGGGGCCTGCTGGAGCTGCCCGCGCGGCACACTCCGCGCACCGACCCGGAGGCGGTGCGGGCGGTGGCGACGGTCGTACGCCGGCTCCTGGACCGGGGTGGCGCGGCGACGTCGGAGCGGTCACCGGACCCGGCTCCCCTCACCGCCGACCGCGTCGCCGTCGGCACCGCCCACCGCGACCAGGCGGCGGCCGTCCGCGCGGCCCTGGCCGAGCTGGGTGTCACGGAGGTGACGGTGGATACGGCGAACCGCCTCCAGGGCCGCGAGTACGACGTCACGGTCGTCCTGCACCCACTCTCCGGCCGCCCCGACGCCACCGCCTTCCACCTGGAGACAGGCCGCCTCTGCGTCCTCACCTCCCGCCACCGCCACGCGTGCATCGTGGTCTGCCGTGCGGGGGTGAGCGAACTGCTGGACGACTATCCGTCGACGGAGCCGGTGCAGCTGGGGACGGTGGTGAAGTTCCCTGACGGGTGGGAGGCGAATCACGCGGTGCTGGCGCATCTGGCGGAGCACCGGGTGGCGTGGAGCCCGTGAGCTGCCCTTACGGCGCTCTTGCGCACCCACGAGACAATGGACGACGGCCCACTCCCGACAGGCGGGTCATCGGCAACGTACGAGGAGGAGAAGACATGGCGGAGCCCACGCCGCGTCGGCATGAACAGCGGCTACGCCCCGCGCCCCTGCTCTTCGAGCCCGCGGAGGTGGCCGCCGATCCGGAGCACTTCTTCGACCTGGAGTCCATCGACGACCCCAGGGCGCTGCTGGCCCGGGCGACGGAGCTGACGCATGCCTTCCGCGCGGCGGCGGACCGTGCCGTGGAGTTCCAGGCGATCGCGGCGGCCCAGCTGGCTGACCCGCGGCGGTTCGACCGGCTGACGCCCGCGGACATCGCGGAACGGGCCGAGTGGACCGAGGACTATGCCAAGAAGATGATCGAGTTCGGCCGGGACCTGATGCGGGGTGCCGAGGGCAAGGGCACCATCGACCCTGCGTAAAGCTCTGGCATATGCCAGGCGAGCAAGATACTCCCCCGCACCCTCCCCTGTCCCGGTTTCCGGCAACCCTCCGAACCGGAACGCTCACGCCCGGTACACCTGGAGGCATGAGCGACACACCCAAGGAGCTCTTCGCCGACCGTTCCGACGTCTACGGCGTCACCGCGGACGGGGCCGACTGGCTCGCCTCGGCAGGAACGTATCCGCGGAGCACGCTGGCACTGTGGGAGGACCGGCCGGACGCGCCGGTCGTACTGCCCTGCGGTACCGCCTTCGACGTCGTCAGCGTCCCCTCGATCTTCGGGCGCCGGATGCTGGACCGGCTGTGGGGCGAGGGTCCGGGCTCGGGGCCGGTCGCGGTGTTCCGTGGGCGGACGCTGCTGTTCGCCGCGCCGGGCACGGCGCACCGGCTGCCCTCGCTGCTGCGGTGGGAGGAGCTCGGCCGTACGGGAGCGGTTCCGCCACTGCTCTGCCACGGTGCCGGAGACGCGGTGACCGTCCCCGCGCCGAGGCCGACGGACGCCGCCCCGACCCCGTTCGACAGCCGCTGGCTCGTCGCCCCGGACACGCGTCACCCCTGGTTACCGGGCCCGGAGATCCTCCTCTGGGCGGCCGTACGGGCGGCCCGCGCGGCAGTGCGGATATCGATTTTTCCTCCCGCCGATCAGGATGCTAAGGTCTACGACGTCAGCAGGCGCCGCTAGCTCAGTTGGTTAGAGCAGCTGACTCTTAATCAGCGGGTCCGGGGTTCGAGTCCCTGGCGGCGCACAGACACCGAAGGCCCTTCGCGAGAGCGGGGGGCCTTCGTCATGGGCCGGATCGGGGCTTCCCTCCGGTGCCCGCAGGGGCGGCCGGGGGTCGGGGGGTTGCCCCCCGGGGGCGCCAGACTCAGCGGGTCCGCGGTTCGAGTCCCTGGCGGCGCCCCGACACCGACGGCCCCCCGTGAGGGCCGGGGGCCTTCCTCATCGGTGGGTGAGATCTTTTCGGCGGCGCGGGGGCGCCCCCAGTGCGCGCCGGTCGAGGGTTAC
>NZ_JABERD010000278.1 GCF_013044505.1 Streptomyces sp. S3(2020)
GGGGGGGGGGGGGGGGGGGGGGGGGGGGGGGGGGGAGGGGGGGGGGGGGGGGGGGGGGGGGGGGGGGGGGGGGGGGGGGGGGGGGGGGGGGGGGGGGGGCCGGGCGGGGTGGGGGGGGGGGCGGCGGGCGGGGGGGGCGGTGGGGAGGGGGGGGCGGCGGCCGACGGAAGTGGGCCCGGGAAGGCCGCCGTGCCGCCCGTGCGGAGTACCCCGCGCGGCGCCCCCGCCTCACCCCACGGCGACCTCCGTCTTCGCTGGCGGTCCGTGCTGCGGGTGCTGTCGGGGCGGGACACCGTGCCCGGTGTCATCCGGGGGCGGGCCGTGCGGTTGCTGCTGGACGACGGGGAGTTGGGGCAGGACGAGGCGGCGCGGCTCATGGGGCTCGTGCTGTCCCCGGGGACGCCGCCGGCGGACGCGGCCGCGTGGATCGAGGGGTTCGTCGGCGGTGGCGCCGGGGGCGGGATGCTGCTGGTGCACGACGAGCGGCTGCTCGGGCTGGTCGATGCCTGGCTGACCGGGGTGCCCGCGGAGGCGTTCACGGATGTGCTGCCGTTGCTGCGCCGGACCTTCTCGGCGTACGAGCCGGGGGTGCGGCGGACGCTCGGCGAGCTGGTCCGGCGAGGGCCGGGTGAGCGGGGGAGCGCGGCGGGCGGCGGTGCCGGCATACCCGGCTTCGCGGCCGATCTGGATGTGGCGCGTGCGGATGCGGTGCTGCCGGTGGTGCGGCTGCTGCTGGGGCTGGACGGCGACCCCGCGGGCGCCGACGACAACGACCTTGTGGGGGTGGGGCGATGACGACGAACGGGTCGGGCGAGCCGAGGAGGCCCGCGGAGGCGGCAGACGTCTCGACGACGATCGTGAGGGTGATGCCCCTCTGGGCACGACCCGGGACGGCACGACCCGGAGTGGCACGACCCGGAACGGCACTGCCTGCGACGGGCAAGCCCGCGACGGGGCTGCCTTCCGAAACGCGGTGCGTGGCGGCAGCACCGCCGCTACCGCTACCGCTGACGAAGTCTCTCGTGGGGGTGGCCGGATGACGGTCGAAGTGGTGGACCCGGCGCAGGAGCGGCTGCGGCGGTGGCGGCTGGCGCTCGGGGGTGAGGCCGCCGACGGGACCGGGTGTGCGCTCGGGGGGCGGGACGCCGCGATGGACGGGGCGCTCGCCGCGTTGTACGGGAAGGGGGACAGGCAGGGGCAGCCAGGGCGGGAGCGTTCCGCGGGGCTGGGGGCTTCGGCGCCCTCGGTCGCGCGGTGGCTCGGGGACATCAGGACGTACTTCCCGTCCTCCGTCGTACAGGTGATGCAGCGTGACGCGATCGACCGGCTCGGTCTCGCCACCCTGCTCCTGGAGCCGGAGATGCTGGAGGCGGTGGAGGCCGACGTGCATCTCGTGGGCACGTTGCTCTCGCTCAACAAGGCGATGCCGGAGACGACGAAGGAGACGGCGCGGGCCGTGGTCCGCAAGGTCGTCGAGGATCTCGAGAAACGGCTCGCCACGCGCACCCGGGCGACCCTCACCGGCGCGCTCGACCGCAGCGCCCGTATCAGCCGGCCCCGGCACCACGACATCGACTGGAACCGCACCATCGCGGCCAACCTCAAGCACTACCTGCCGGAGTACCGGACGATCGTGCCGGAGCGGCTCATCGGGTACGGGCGGGCGTCGCAGTCGGTGAAGAAGGAGGTCATCCTCTGTATCGACCAGTCGGGGTCGATGGCGGCGTCGGTCGTCTACGCATCCGTGTTCGGGGCGGTGCTCGCCTCCATGCGGTCCATCAGCACCCGGCTCGTGGTCTTCGACACCGCGGTGGTCGACCTCACCGACCAGCTCGACGATCCGGTCGACGTGCTCTTCGGCACCCAGCTCGGCGGCGGCACGGACATCAACCGGGCGCTCGCGTACTGCCAGTCGCAGATCACCCGGCCCGCCGAGACGGTGGTCGTGCTGATCAGCGACCTGTACGAGGGAGGCATACGGAACGAGATGCTGAAGCGGGTCGCGGCGATGAAGGCGTCGGGGGTGCAGTTCGTGACGCTGCTGGCCCTGTCCGACGAAGGGGCTCCCGCGTACGACAGGGAGCACGCGGCCGCGCTCGCCGCGCTGGGCGCACCGGCCTTCGCCTGTACCCCCGATCTGTTCCCGGAGGTGATGGCGGCGGCGATCGAGAAGCGGCCGATCCCGGTCCCGGACACGGCCTGACCGGCGAACAGCGGCGAACAGCGGCGAATCCGTGGTGATTTGTCGACCCAGTGACATCCCAATTGGGCCAGCGAAACGGACATGAGTCGCATCGGTAACGGGGGGCTTGCGTAACCTCCGCACTGCCGTGCGAGTATCGGTGCCTCGTCAGCGGTGCGTCGCGCACCGCTCGTCCGTACCGCGTCGCACCGACTTCGTCGCTCGTCACGCGTGATTCGTTCCGCCGCACGGGAGGACCCGCCCTCTTGACCTGGCCGGCCGCACTGCCCGGTGCCGCTCTGCGCAGCCTGCGCACGGCGGCCGGGCGGCGTGCGCTGCAAGTGGCGCTGCTGGTGGGCGGGTTGTTCGCGCTCGGGTTCCTCTGCGCAGGGCAGGCGAGCGCGGCGGAGGGCGTACCGACGACGACGCTGACATCCGGGGCCGCTCCGGCGGATCCGGTGGACGGCGTCCGGTCGTTGACGAGCGGCGCGGTGGGACGGTTGGCGAAGCCGCCGGCTGAACCCAAGGTCGACGAGACAGGCACCGCTCGCACGGGCAGCGCCCTCACGGACGTCCTCCCGCCCGTGGTCGACGACAAGGTCCTTCAGCCGGTCAGCGACCTCGTGGACTCCGTGACCGAGCAACTGGCGGAGGCGCAGGCGAAGATGCCGCCGCTGCCGAGCCTGCCGTCCCTGCCCGTGACCGAGCTGCCCGGCCTGCCCGAGCTTCCGACCGTGCCCGCGCTCCCCGGACAGACGCTGCCGGGACAGACATCGCCGGGGACGGCGACCCCCCAGCCGACGTCCCCGTCGGGCGACTCGCCCCAGGGCGACGCCTCCGGAAAGCGCTCCGGCAAGGCGGCGGTGTCGGCCACGGCCGTCTTCTACGGTCCGCCGTCCGTCGCCGGTTCGCCTACGACGGGTGCGGCGGCGCAGACCGGCGGGCAGCGTGCCGTGCAGGGCGCCCACGCCCCCGTACAGCAGGCGCCCGGTGGTGACCCGGCTGGTGCGCTGGGCAACCGGCCGACGGCGGACGGCGGTTCGTCGCGGCACGGGGACGCGCACGCCGTGTCCCTGAGCCACCGGACAGCGGTGCGGCTCATGGCCGGTGCGGCTGTGCGTGCCGACGCGTTCGGGACCCGGGACCGGCACGGGGACATTCCGGTTTCTCCGGCCTAGGGCAGGACCTCCCCGCCGTAGACCTGCCGCGCGGGGGCGGAACAGGTCTGCCCGTCGTCCGGACCCCCTTTCGAACTCCGGACGGAAACCGCCGAAGCCGAAGCCGACACCGAAGAACCCCGTCCCCCGGGGCGTCGCGGTCGGAACCGGCACCGGAAGTGTCCCCAGCCATCCGAAGCACCGGAGCTCCGCCACGGACCTCCTCCTGACAGCCCGCCGGACCCGGATCCGCGGCTCGACCGGACGCCTCGTCCCCGAGCCCGACCGGACGTCGTCCCCACCCGCGGCGCTCAGGAGCCCGTCCGTCACAGGCGGATCTCCCGGAAGCCTCGGACCTCCCAGGATCTAAGGATCTGACGTACGTATGAACAAGAACATCCGCCGCTCCATCGTCATAGCCGCCGGCGTCACCGGCGCGTGGGCGCTCGGCTCCTCCGTGGCCAGCGCTGACGAACTGCCCGCCTCCTCGCTGTCCGTGTCGGACACGACGACCGACGTCACGGACGCTCTGACCGGCGCGGTCGACGGCGTCGTCTCCGATGTGCAGGACACCGTCCCCGGCGTGACCTCGACGGTCGACGACACCGCCGCGACGGCCACGCCCAAGGCGCCCGATACCGTCTCCGGCACGGCAGCCACCGTCCCGCAGACTGCCGAAGCCCCGAACAAGGCCGCGAAGATCAAGGGCGCCGCGGCCATCCAGGGCGCGAAGGCCGCCCGAGCCGCGCAGACGAAGGCCGAGGTCACGGCTGACGGGACGGTCGCCACCGCCCGGGCCACCGTCTCCGACGCGACCGCCCCGCAGGACGAGGTCGACTACCTCTTCGGCCCCCTCGCCGCCTTCGCCCCGGAGCTCGAGCGGGCCCTCGCCGGTGCCCAGACCAAGCTCCAGGGCGTCCAGTCGGCGGCCCGCACCCGGGCGCAGGGCGTCGACGGCGTCGTACGGACGAAGGCGCGGCAGACCGTCGCGGGCGCCGGCCGCACCGCCACCGGCGCGACCGGCGCCGCGCGGACCACCGTCACCGGTGCCGAGGGCCGTGCCGCCGACACGCTCGCCGTCGCGCAGGTCGAGGCCGGCACCGTCACGACGGCCGCCGGAGGCACCGTCTCCTCCGTCCCGAGCCACATCCGGCAGCGGGTGGCCGGCACGGTGGCGGCCGTTCCCGGCCTCGTCACCCCGGTCGTCGACGAGACGGTCGCGGCGGCCGTGCCCCCGCTGGCCACCGCCGCCGTGGACGGGGCGGTCCCGGTCGCCGGCCAGACGGTTGCCGGTGTCGTCCCGACCGCCGGGCACGCCGTCGCCGGGGTCGTCCCGGTCGTCACCGGCACGGTGGAGGGCGTGAGCCCGGTCGCCCACGGC
The DNA here is from genome assembly GCF_013044505.1 of Streptomyces sp. S3(2020). GTDB lineage: Bacteria > Actinomycetota > Actinomycetes > Streptomycetales > Streptomycetaceae > Streptomyces. The sequence continues at coordinate 4,721 of NZ_JABERD010000278.1, forward strand.
GTGGTCGACGGTGTCACGCCTGTCGTCGGCCACACGGTCGGCGAGGTCAACCCGGTCGTCGGCGGCACCGTCGCCGGTGTCGCGCAGACCGCCCACCACACCGTCACCGCCGCGACCGCGCTCGCCCACGGAGTGGTGGCCGACGTCCAGCCGGTCGCCGTCGGCACGGTCCAGGGTGTGGTGCACACCGCCGGTACCGCCGTCCAGGGCGTACGGCCCGTCGCCACCGCCACCGTCGGCGATGCCCACCACCTCGCCGGAGCGGCCGTCCACGGCGTCGCCCCCGTCGCCACCACCGCGGTCGCCGACCTCCACCCCGTGGTGAACGGCGTCGTCACCGACGTACCCGCCTACGCCACCGCTCTGGCCGGTCAGGTCGCCGTCGACGCCACGGGTGCCGTGCTGCCGCCGGTCGCCGATGCGGCCGTGCGCGGCGTGGTCCCGGTCGCGGGGCAGGCCGTCGCGGACGCGGGCGGGCTGGCGTACGGGGCGGTCGGCGACGTCCGGCCCGTCGTGGGCGGCGTCGCGCCGCTCGCGTACGGCGTGGCCGGGCACTCCGCCGATCTGGCGTACGGCGTGACGGGGGAGGCCCTGTCCTTCGCGCAGGGGGTCGCGCAGCCCGTCGTCGGCCTCGTCCAGCCCGTCGTGCGGGGCGTCACCGGCAGCGCCGGGAACCTCGCGCACGGCGTCACGGGCGACGTCGCCCCCTTCGCGTACGGCGTCGTCGGCGACGTGGCGCCCGTGGTCGACGCTGTCGCACCCGTCGTAGGCCACACGGTCGACGGCGTGACCCCGCTCGCCGGGAACGCCGTCGCCGGTGTCCAGGGCGTCGCCGAGTCGATCACGCCGGGCTACGCGCAGCGGTACGGCGGCGGCGCGTACAACGCCTGATCCCCTCCCCCCACCCGACTCCGTGAGGGCGCGGGACCCGGACGGCCGAAAGCCTTCGGTCCGTCCGGACGAACTCCTCACGGACGGGGCGGAGCGGTCCCCATTGGGGTGGGGATCGACTGCCCCGTGCCCCCTCGGGGGCTGCTCAAGGGGCCTCACCGGGTCAACCCCAGCCCGGTGAGGCCTCCCTTCCCACACGAAACCTCACGACACCTCACGACACCTCATGACCCCTCATGGCCCCCTCGACCCCTCACATCCGGCACCCCGTGCCAGTGAGGGCGGCATCATGTGACAGGTATCACCGCTCAGGTGTGACCCTCGATTTAGGGGCCTCCCGCAAGCAGCGATAACCTGCGAGACGGACATGCCGCGCGCTCGGACACCGTGTGCGCCTCCCTTGTGACAGACAACGGTCGGACGTCACGTTGCCCTCGCGGCACGCCCACGCAGACAACGAACCGCGAGATCACTGATAGGGACGGAAGCGCGTGGACCTGTTCGAGTACCAGGCGAGGGACCTCTTCGCCAAGCACGATGTACCGGTGCTGGCCGGTGAAGTCATCGACACGCCTGAGGCGGCCCGCGCAGCCACCGAGCGTCTCGGTGGCAAGTCCGTCGTCAAGGCTCAGGTGAAGGTCGGTGGCCGCGGCAAGGCCGGCGGCGTGAAGCTGGCGGCGACCGCCGACGAGGCGGTCGAGCACGCGACCAACATCCTCGGCATGGACATCAAGGGCCACACGGTCCACAAGGTGATGATCGCCGAGACGGCCCCGGAGATCCTGGAGGAGTACTACGTCTCCTTCCTCCTCGACCGTGCCAACCGCACCTTCCTCTCCATCGCGTCCGTCGAGGGCGGCATGGAGATCGAGGAGGTGGCGGAGACCCGCCCCGAGGCCGTCGCCAAGACGCCGATCGACGCCAACGTGGGTGTGACCCCCGAGGTCGCCCGCCAGATCGTCGAGGCCGCGAACTTCCCGGCCGAGGTCGCCGACAAGGTCGAGAACGTCCTGGTCACCCTGTGGAAGACCTTCATCGAGGAGGACGCCCTCCTCGTCGAGGTCAACCCGCTGGCCAAGGTCGCCTCCGGTGATGTCATCGCCCTGGACGGCAAGGTCTCCCTCGACGAGAACGCCGAGTTCCGTCAGCCGGGGCACGAGGCCCTCCAGGACAAGGACGCGGCCAACCCGCTCGAGGCCGCCGCCAAGGAGAAGAACCTCAACTACGTCAAGCTCGACGGCGAGGTCGGCATCATCGGCAACGGCGCGGGTCTCGTCATGAGCACCCTGGACGTCGTCGCGTACGCCGGTGAGAACCACGGCGGCGTGAAGCCGGCCAACTTCCTCGACATCGGCGGTGGCGCCTCCGCCGCCGTCATGGCGAACGGCCTGGAGATCATCCTCGGCGACCCGGACGTCAAGTCCGTGTTCGTCAACGTCTTCGGTGGCATCACCGCCTGTGACGAGGTCGCCAACGGCATCGTCCAGGCGCTCCAGCTGCTCGCCGACAAGGGCGAGGAAGTCACCAAGCCGCTGGTCGTCCGTCTGGACGGCAACAACGCCGAGCTGGGTCGCAAGATCCTCTCCGACGCCAACCACCCGCTGGTGCAGCGCGTGGACACCATGGACGGCGCGGCCGACAAGGCCGCCGAGCTCGCGGCTGCGAAGTAAGGGAAGAGGGACAGACACAGCCATGGCTATCTTCCTCACCAAGGACAGCAAGGTCATCGTCCAGGGCATGACCGGCTCCACGGGCATGAAGCACACCAAGCTCATGCTCGCCGACGGCACGAACATCGTCGGTGGCGTGAACCCGCGCAAGGCGGGCACCACCGTGGACGTCGACGGCACCGAGATCCCGGTCTTCGGCACCGTCGCCGAGGCGATCGAGAAGACGGGCGCCAACGTATCCGTCCTCTTCGTACCGCCGGCCTTCGCCAAGGCCGCCGTGGTCGAGGCGATCGACGCCGAGATCCCGCTCGCGGTCGTCATCACCGAGGGCATCGCGGTCCACGACTCGGCCGCGTTCTACGCGTACGCCGTCTCGCAGGGCAACAAGACCCGGATCATCGGCCCGAACTGCCCCGGTCTCATCACCCCGGGCCAGTCGAACGCCGGCATCATCCCGGGCGACATCACCAAGCCGGGCCGCATCGGTCTGGTCTCGAAGTCCGGCACGCTGACGTACCAGATGATGTACGAGCTGCGTGACATCGGCTTCTCGTCCGCCGTCGGCATCGGTGGCGACCCGGTCATCGGTACGACGCACATCGACGCGCTCGCCGCGTTCGAGGCCGACCCCGACACCGACCTGATCGTCATGATCGGTGAGATCGGTGGCGACGCCGAGGAGCGTGCGGCCGCGTTCATCGCGGAGAACGTGAAGAAGCCGGTCGTCGGCTACGTCGCGGGCTTCACCGCGCCCGAGGGCAAGACCATGGGCCACGCCGGCGCCATCGTCTCCGGTTCCTCCGGCACGGCCGCCGCGAAGAAGGAGGCCCTTGAGGCCGCCGGCGTCAAGGTCGGCAAGACGCCGACCGAGACGGCGAAGCTGGCGCGGGAGATCCTCGCCGGCTGAGCAGCGGTTGCCTAGCTGAGCGTTTGTGGGCCCGTTCCCCGGGTGGGGGCGGGCCCACGGTGCGTTGTGAGTCGGGTGCGGGTGCGTCGTGGCTGGTCGCGCAGTTCCCCGCGCCCCTGAGGTACGTGCAGTGGACCCACCTTTTTAGGGGCGCGGGGAACTGCGCGACCAGCCCCCACCGGCCCGCGGCTAACGACTCAGCGGTAGCACCCTCTCCGGGCCGCTCGTCATCTCGCCCCGCAACTTGTCCCGCAACTCCATCTCCGCCTCCGACAACGCGCCCTGAGCTGCCCGTGGCGGCACGCCCTGGATCTCCGCACCCGGGGCGATCGGCGGCTCGTAGTGCGTCGGAGCCGTCCGGACCGTCAATGCCGTCGTCCCGATCAACGCCACCGTGAAGGCAATCGCCGCCCGCGTCCAGAAACGTGCCCTGCGCTCACTCCCCGTCCGCACCGTCGGCGGCTTCGCGGCGCGCAGACGCTCCGTGGAGGCGAGTTCGGCCAGCCGCCGGTGCAACTCGACAGGGTCCGACAGCTCCGGCAACCTCGCTGCGATCACCTCACGGGCATGCTCCAGGCGCCCGGCCGCCGCCGGCGTGCTCGCCTCCGTCTCCGCCGCGGTCTCGGGCAGGTCGAGGCCCACACCGTCGTACAACAACAACGTGCGGCGATACGGCGATGGGAGCCTGAGGAGTACGTCCATCAGGGCGCGGTCCGAGGGGTCGGCGGGCGGTGGTTCCGGGTGCCGGTAGCGGGGGCGGAAGCGGTGCCAGGGGGAGAGGGCGTACTCGTACGCCGTGGCCCGTACCCAGCCCGCCGGGTCGCGGTCGACGGCGACCTCGGGCCAGCGCTGCCAGGCGAGTTGGAAGGACCGCTCGACCGATTCGCGGGCGAGTTCGCGCCGCCCGGTGAGCAGATAGCACTGCCGTACGAGGGCGGGGGCGCAGAACGCGTACAGCGCGTCGAAGGCCTGAGCGGGCGTCAGGGGGACGGCGGGTTCCGCGGGTTCGGGAGCCGGTTCCTCCTGAGCGACCGTCACCTCGACCTCCGTCAGGGAGCCCAGCAGCTTCGCGTACGCCTCCCGCTTCCGGCCCCGCGGGTTCGTACGGCCGGACTCCCATCCGCGGACCGTCTCGCGGGTGACACCCACCCGTTCGGCGACCTGATCCTGCGTCAAGGACCCGGCCTCGCGCAGGCGTCGGCGTTCCTTGGGCGGGGGAAGCGGGATCGAAGGGCTCTGTGTCACAGGGCGCCCCTTCGTACGAAAAAGTACATAGTCGTATATTGAGCGACACTTCGGAGGTTCGCCTGTTACGACGAGAAAGCGCGTGTCGTTGGGAGCATGGCGCTCGTGATCCCGATGACCGTTCGCCGAGCGCCCCTGTCGTCCCTGCTCACCCGGTTGCGCGACCGATCGCCCGGACTCGCCGCGAGCCTCGGGGCCGGTGTGCTCGCGGCGGGGCTCGGGCTCGGCTCGCTCGCCGTGCTGGTGATGGTGCTGTGGATCAGTTCGCCGTATCCGGACAGTGGGCCGGGTGGCGCGCTGCATGTCGCGGCGGCGCTGTGGCTGTTGGCGCACGGGGCGGAGCTGGTGCGCACCGACACGCTGTCCGGGGTGCCGGCGCCGGTGGGGGTGACGCCGTTGCTGCTGGTCGTGCTGCCGGTGTGGATGGTGCATCGGGCGGCGCGGGACGCGGTGGACGACTCCACCGAGGCTTCGGGGTGGACGGCGTTCGCGGGGGTGGTCCTCGGCTATCTCGCCGTCGCGACGGGGGCCGCGCTGTACGCGGCGGGCGGTGATCTGCGGCCCGCGTGGGTGTGGACGGGGGTGTGCGTGCCGGCGGTCGTGCTGGCGGCCGCGGGTGCGGGGGTCTGGACGGCGTACGGCCGCCCGCGTGAACCGGTGGACGGCGCGCTGCTGCTGCTTCCCGCGGGGGTGCGGCGGCTGTTCCTCGGCCCGGACGCCCGCCACCGTCTCGGCACGGCGGCGCGGGCCGCCGCCGCGGGGGTGACGGTCCTGGTGGGCGGTGGCGCACTGCTCCTGGGCACGTCCCTGGTGTGGCACGGCGACGCGACGCGGCTCTCCTTCCTCCAGCTGACGGAGGGCTGGTCGGGCCGGTTCGCGGTGCTGCTGCTGTGCGTGGCGCTGGTGCCGAACGCGGCGGTCTGGTCCGCGTCGTACGCGCTGGGGCCGGGCTTCGTGCTGGGGACGGGGCATGTGGTGGGCCCCCTGTCCTCCGCCCCCGCACCGCTCCTGCCGCCGTTCCCGCTGCTGGCGGCGGTGCCGGAGGTGGGGACGGGGCGGGGCGGGCAGGCGGGCCCGGCTCGGGGACGGGCTGGGTGAACGCCGGTGGCCGGGAGTCCCATTCGGGTGAACTCCGGTGGCCGGGAGTCCCATTCGT
>NZ_JABERD010000279.1 GCF_013044505.1 Streptomyces sp. S3(2020)
GCCCTCGGTGGGGAGGGTGAGCAGGGCCGGTGAGCGGCGCAGGTCGTCCGCGCGGGCTTCCGTGACGGGGACGAAGCGCACGGTGTCACCGGGGCGCAGCTGGCCCGCCTTCCAGCGTTCGGCTGCGACGACGGTGACGGGGCAGGCGAAGCCGCCGAGACTGGGGCCGTCGGGGCCGAGGATCGCGGGGGTGTCGCCGGTGAGGTTGACGGCGCCGACGGAGTACGCGGTGTCGTGGACGTTGGAGGGGTGCAGCCCGGCCTCGCCGCCGTCGGGGCGGGCCCACTCGGGCCGGGGGCCGACGAGTCGTACGCCGGTGCGGGCGGACTGGGCGGAGACCTTCCACTCAGCCGAGTACATCGTCTTCAGGCCGCGCGGGGTGAGGAAGTCGGGGGCGGGGTGCGGGCCTTCGCTGACCGCGATCCGCCAGTGGGCGGTGAAATGCGGGCGCTCGGTGGGCGGTACGGCGGTCGGTGCCGGCGAGCCGGAGGCGGGTTCGGCAGGACGGAGGACGTCGCCGGTGCGCAGGGCACGTCCGGCGTGGCCGCCGAAGCCGCCAAGCGTGAAGGTGGCGGTGCTGCCGAGATAGGAGGGCAGGTCGAGGCCGCCGCGGATGAGGACGTACGTGCGCATGCCGGAGCCCTCGGGGGTGCCGACCTCCAGCAGGGCCCCGGCGGGCAGGTCGAGGGGCTCCCATTGGGAGGCGGGTGTGCCGTCGACCGTGACGCGGGCCGGGGCGCCGGTGACGCAGACGACGGCCGGGCGGGAGAAGCGCAGGGCCGGGCCCTCCAGGGTGCACTCCAGGCCGGGGGCGCCCTCGGGGTTGCCGACGGCGGTGTTGCCCAGGCGGAAGGAGAGGTCGTCCATCGGGCCGCCGGGCGGGATACCCACCTCCCAGTAGCCGGTGCGGCCGGGCCAGTCCTGCACGGTGGTCAGGGTGCCGCCGCGTACGACGTCGATGCGGGGGCGCGGGTCCGTGACGGAGGCCAGGGTGCTCGTGGTGTGGCGGGCGGCGAGGATCTCGTCGGTGCGGCAGGCGGCACGCAGGAGGCCGAGGTTGGTCTCCACACCGTCGATCCGGGTCCGCTCCAGGGCCTCGGCCAGCCTGGCGAACGCCTCGTCGCGGTCGCGGCCGGTGGCGATGACCTTGGCGAGCATCGGGTCGTAGGCGGTGGAGATCTCCTGGCCGGTCTCGGCCCAGCCGTCCACGCGTACGCCGTCCGGGAGCTGGACGCGGGTGAGGAGGCCGGCGCTGGGCCGGTGGTCCTGGCCCGGGTCCTCGGCGTAGACGCGGGCCTCGACGGCGTGACCACGCACGGGAGGCCCGTCGGGGCCGATGCCGTCGAGGATGTCCTTCTCTCCGCGGGCCAGGCACAGCATCCAGCCGACCAGGTCGACACCCGTGATCTCCTCGGTGACCGGATGCTCCACCTGGAGACGGGTGTTGACCTCCAGGAAGGCGGCCTCCTCGCGCTCGGCGTCGTAGACGAACTCCACCGTGCCGGCGGAACGGTAGCCGACCGAGGCGCACAACTCCCGTGCGCTGCGGTGCAGTTCCTCGCGCAGTGCGGGCGGGAGGCCGGGGGCGGGGGCTTCCTCCAGGACCTTCTGGTGGCGGCGCTGGAGGGAGCAGTCCCGGTCGCCGAGGCTGACCACCCGCCCGGTGCCGTCGCCGAACACCTGCACCTCGACATGGCGGGCGCGGGAGACGAACCGTTCCAGGAAGACCCCGCCGTCGCCGAAGTTGCCCCGGGCGAGGCGGGTGACCTGGGCGTACGCCTCGCGCAGCTCGTCCGGACCGGCGCAGGCCCGCATGCCGATGCCGCCTCCGCCGCCGGTCGCCTTGAGCATCACCGGGTAGCCGACCTCCTCGGCGCCGCGCAGGGCGTCGTCCAGGTCGGCGAGGAGTCCCGTGCCGGCGAGCAGGGGGACCCCGGCCGCCTCGGCCGCGGCGCGGGCGGTGTGCTTGCTGCCGAAGACCTCCAGCTGGCGGGGTGTCGGGCCGACGAAGGCCAGGCCCGCCGCCTCCACGTCGGTGGCGAACGCCGCGTTCTCGGACAGGAAGCCGTAGCCGGGATGGATCGCCCCGGCGCCCGTGTCGCGGGCGCCGGCCAGGACCAGGTCGGCCCGCAGATAGCTCTCGGCGGCCGGTGCGGGGCCCAGCCGTACGGCTGTGTCGGCCATCCGTACGTGGGGTGCGGCGCGGTCGGCGTCGGAGTACACCGCCACGGTCCGCAGTCCCAGCGCGGACGCGGAGCGGATGATGCGGCAGGCGATCTCTCCGCGGTTGGCGACGAGCAGGGTGTCGAACACGACGGCAGCTCCTCAGGAACGGGCCGCACTGCGGGAAAACGATGAGGTTTCCCGCAGCACTGAGGCGAAGGTGTCAGGCGGTGGCGGGCAGGACGTGGTCGCCGACCTTGTCGGTGCTGAGGCAGAGCGAGCAGACCACCGCGTCGTGGGTGGCGCAGGCGGCCAGGTCCGGGCGCTCGTAGGGCTGACGGCAGACGTGGCAGTCGAGGGTGAGCGCGCTGGGGTTGCCGTCGGTGTCGAGCAGCGGCTCGTCGATGCCGTCGTCGGTGCGGCGCAGGTAGTACCTGCCCTTGGTGACGATCGCCATCAGCGGGGTGAGGACGAAGGCGATGAGGGCGGCGGCGACGGGGGAGTACGGCTGGAGGGTGTCGCCGAGGGCGTGGAAGTACATGGCGATGGACAGGCCGGAGGCGGCGACGAAGGCGACCACGCCGACCGGGTTCACGGCGTGGAGCATGCCGCGGCGGAACTCGGGCTGGAGCGGGGAGAGTTTGAGCAGGTACTTGTTGATGCCGATGTCGGTGGCGACGGTGACGACCCAGGCGATGGCGCAGTTGGAGTAGAAGCCGAGGATGTCGTTGAGGAAGCTGAACATGTCGGCTTCCATCAGGGCGAGCGCGAAGCCCAGGTTGACCAGGACGAAGACCATGCGGCCGGGATAGTGCTTGGTGATCCGGGTGAAGGAGTTGGTCCAGGCGAGGGAGCCGGAGTAGGCGTTGGTCACGTTGATCTTGATCTGGCTGATCACGACGAGCGCCACGGCCAGCGGAAGGACCAACCAGGACGGCATCATCGCGTCGAAGGCGCCCTTGAACTGCTGGATCGGCTCGGGCGCCACGTCCGGGCCGACCTTGGCGAGGATGTACACGGCGAGGAAGACGCCGATGGCCTGCTTGAGCGCGCCGAGGACGACCCAGCCGGGTCCGGCCATGATGACGGCCGTCCACCAACTGCGCTTGTTCGCCTCGGTCTTGGGCGGCATGAAGCGCAGGTAGTCGATCTGCTCGCCGATCTGCGCGATGAGCGACAGACACACGCCCGCGCCCAGCAGCACGGAGGCGGTGTTGACGCCGCCCTCGCCGTCGGTGCCGGCGTAGGCGAGGAAGCGGTCGACCGTGCCCGGGTCGGTGGAGATCAGGTAGACCAGCGGGCCGACCATCAGCAGCAGCCAGATCGGGGTCGTCCAGACCTGGAGCTTGCTGAGCGCCTTCATGCCGTAGATCACCAGCGGGATGACCATCAGCGTGGACACCAAGTAGCCCAGCCACAACGGCAGTCCGAGCCCCAGCTTCAGTCCCTGGGCCATGATCGAGCCTTCGAGGGCGAAGAAGATGAAGGTGAAGCTGGCGAAGATGACGCTGGTGAGGACCGAGCCGTAGTAGCCGAAGCCGGAGCCGCGGGTGATCAGATCGAGGTCGATGTTGTAGCGGGCGCCGTAGTAGGCGAGGGGGAAGCCGGTGACGAAGATGACGACGGCCGCGACCGCGATCGCCACCAGCGCGTTGCCGGTGCCGTGGGCCAGGCCGATGCCGGCGCCGATGGAGAAGTCGGCCATGTAGGCGATGCCGCCGAGTGCCGTCGTGGCGACGACCATGGGGGTCCAGCGGCGGTAACTGCGGGGCGCGAAACGGAGGGTGTAGTCCTCCAGCGTCTCTTTGGTCGCCTGGTCCGTCGGGGTATCCGGTGTTGTCGCTGTCTGCGGTGACTGGGTGGTACTCATGGAATGCCCTTCGGGGGTGCGAGCGGGGGAGGGGAGAGCGGTGGGGCACCCCCGGCGGCGGCGTCGACGGCCGGGGAGTCGAGGGGCGGGCCGATTGCCCGCGGGTTCAGGCGCGGTCGGTCCGCGTCAGAGGCGGTGGGCGTGCAGGGCCATCTGCGTCATCGCGCGCTGGGCGCGTTCCAGCACCACGGCCATCGAGTCGCCGACATGGGCGTGCAGGGCCCGGTAGCCCTCGTCGAGCCGCCCGTCGCGGACGAACTCCATGATCTCGATGTGCTCGGCGATGGTCGTCTCCACCCGGTCCTGGGTGAGGAAGTCGTACATGCGGACCCGGCGGATGCGCTCGCTGACCGTCACGAGGGCGTCGGTCAGCGCGGGATTCCCCGAAGCACGGGAGAGTTCGGCGTGGAAGCGCTCGTCCTGGACGACGAAGCGCGGGTCCGGCTCGGGCGGGTTCTCGCGCATGGCGTACCAGCGTTCCAACTCGGCCGCTATGACGGTCGGGTCGTGGCGGACGGCGGGGTCCTCGATCGACCGGGCGATGCCGCGCAGTTCCAGAGTGACCCGTAGTTCGTAGAAGTCCTTCAGCTGGGTCAGGTTGGGGATCGTGACGAAGAAGCCGCCGTCGCCGCGCTCGATCAGCCCGTCCGCCAGCAGCCGTGCCAGCGCCTCGCGTACGGGGGTCCGCGACACCCCGAACCGGGCGGCCAGCCGCATCTCGGCCAGGCGTTCACGCGGGCCGAACTCGCCGTCCAGCACGGCCGTGCGCAACTGCGCGTAGACCGTCTCGCGGAGTGAGGGCGTGGGCGTCGCAGCCGGATCCAGGGGGGTGTCCGGCTGCGTATACAGCTTCGAATCCATGAGCGGACACGCTAAAAACCGCTTGTTTCCCGGGAGGTGCACGTGTGGTGAACGGGTCGTTTCCGGGATCTCACCCGGTGCCGCGGGCGGATCGTTCGGTCGCTGAACACCCGCGCCTCTTCCTGCGTTCTATGAGTAACTGCGACTCATTTGCAATAAGGGGAATGAACGTGACATCCAAGCGTGTTGGCCGCCTCGCGGCACTCACCGCTCTCCCGGTCGCCCTGCTCGCCGTCGCGGGCTCGGCACCGGTGTTCGCGGAGGAGACCCCGGCCTACCAGATCGACCTGGAGCAGCTGAACGACTCCGGCTCCAAGGGGACGGTCCTGCTGAGCGCCCGCGGCACGGACCTAACGGTGTGGATCAAGTCCGAGGGCATGGTCCCCGGTCAGCCGTCTGCGCAGCACCTGCACGGTTCCACCGAGGGCCACGATTTCGTGTGCCCGGACGACAGCGCCGACACCAACGGCGACGGCATCCTCAACAACACCGAGGCCACCGTCCACTACGGAGACATCAACATCGCGCTGACCGTCTCGGGGGACACCGACGCGGCGACCAGCGGCCTGGCGGTGGACCGGATGCCGGTGGCTGACAAGGAAGGCAAGATCGCCTACAAGCGGACCATCCCGGTCTCCCAGGACGTGATCGACCACATCAAGGACCTGCACGTCGTGCAGCACGGCATCGACCCCAACAACAACGACAAGTACGACTTCGAGGGTGCCGGCAAGAGCGAACTCGACCCGGCCCTCCCGCAGGAGGCGACCGCGCCGACCAACTGCGGCGAGGTCAAGGGCGCCGCGGTCGGCTCGGTGCCGGTCGGAGGGATCGAGACCGGGAGCGGGGCCGCCGGGAACGGTGTGTCCCCGGGGACGATGATCGGCGTGGCCGGTGCCGCCTCGGCTGTGGCGGCCGGCGCGCTGATCGTCGTACGCCGTCGGGTGGCGGTGAAGGCCGGGGGTGCTTCGTGAACCGTACCGCCGAGCGCACCCGGACCGGCGCCCGTCGTGCCTTGGTGGCCGTGATCGCCACGGCCGCCGCCGCCCTGCTGCTCACCGCCTGCGCGGGCCAGGACACGACCGCCTCGCAGACCTCTCCCGGGCAGAGCGCACCCCTGGCCACGGCCGGCAGCGGGACACCGGCGACGGGCACCGGGGCCGGTCAGACCCTCGCCGCCCTGGAGAGGTCGGTGCCGACGAAGGTCACGATCCCGGCCCTCGGTGTGTCGAGCACCTTGGAGACGCTGGCGCAGAACGCCGACGGGGCGATGACGACACCGAAGGACCCGGATCTGGCGGGCTGGTACGAACCCGGCCCCACCCCCGGCTCCGAGGGCCCGGCCGTGATCGCCGGACACGTCACCTGGAACGGTGCCGACGCGGTGTTCAAGGGGCTGAAGTCGATGGAGGCCGGTGACAAGGTCGAGGTGGCCCGGGAGGACGGGAAGACGGTCACCTTCACGGTGGAGCGGGTCGAGGAGTACGAGAAGGCGAAGTTCCCCACGCTGGAGGTGTACAAGAATCTCGACTACGCGGGGCTCCGACTGGTCACCTGCGGCGGCGAGTTCGACGCGGACCGGCACTACTACCCCAACAACGTGGTGGTGTTCGCCACCATGACGGCTGTCGCATAGGCGCCGGGGTCGCAACGTCTAACGGGGGCCGATCCGGGCCGCCACCCAGGGAATGCTGCGGTCGGTGGCCGCCGCCAACTCCCGCAGAGTGGCGCCCTGGGCGGCCCTCTCACGCAGCCACACCGCGATGTCCTGGGCGCCTACACGCTGGGCGGCGGCCCGGTCGTTGAGCCGGGTCCGGGCCCGCCGTCCGGTGTCGGAGTTCTGGCCGGCCGGGCGGATGTCGATGCCGTGGGCGGCGAGCAGGCGCCGTAGCCGGTTCCGGCCGACGGCGAGGATGCGCGCCGTCTCCTCGATGCTCTTGTGGCCGTCGACGTACACGGCCCGAAGGGCCTGTTCCAGGTCGGTGAAGCCGCCGGCTCGCAGCGCGTCCGCCAGGCGCTCGTCCGCGACGCGGGACTGGGTGCGGCGGCCCGCGTCGAGGCTTTCCCGCCGCACCTTCAGCAGTTCGTCCCGGGGGCTGCCCTCGCCCGTGCCGCTCCAGCGCCTCCGGGTCAGTTCCCCGGAGCGGGCCATGGCCCGGCCCGCCGCGAGGTGTGCCTGTGCCGCCTCCGAGGCGCGGTATCTGTCGCGCCGGGCATGGGACTGCTCCTGCCCGAAGGAGTGCGCGCTGAGCGGCCGGCTGCGGAGCAGTCCGAACTCCTCCCGGTACTCCGCCGCGGTCATGTCGTGCACGCGCACGTGTGCCCCGAGGGAGCGGAAGCCCCTGCCGCAGACATGGCAGAGCACGGTGTCCGCGTTCTCGTCACGGATCAGGCGGCCGAAGTCGGGATGCCGGCCGCGCCGGTCGCCGTCACCTGTCTGCGGTGGGGGCACGGACGCCTACCTGCCGTGTGCGGACCGGACCCGGAACAGGCGGGGCTGTACATCGGTCGCGATGGTGGCCGCCTGATCCATGTGGACGCGGGCCTCGGGGTTGGCGAGCATGGCCCGGTAGTGCTCCTCGGACTCCCACTGGGCGTAGTTGACGACCCGCTCGCCGTCCTGGGAGACGTGGAAGTTGGCGCAGATGAAGCCGGGTTGGCGCTTCATCGTCTCCTCCGTGGCGCGGGCGAGCAGGGCGACCAGCTCGTCCTGGCGTTCCGGGGAGACGGTGAAGACGTTGATGAGCGTGGCCACCGCACGGGAGCTGTCGATCTGTGCTGTAACGGTCATGTGCGTATTTCTCCCCTTACTCGGCTTGGTGATGGCACACGCAGGCGGACATTCCTCCCTTTGGATCAGCGGACCGTCCTACCCGCCGGCGACGATTCCGGGCACGGACCGCAGGGTCTCCTGGAGTTGGGCGGCGGGCAGGCCGCCGCCCTGTGCCAGTGCGGGTGAACCGCCGCCACGACCGTTCAGCAGCCGCTTGACCAGAGCGGAGGCGTCCTGCGCCGCTGCCGGGCCCGCGCTGTTGACGGCTGCCACGAGGACGGCACGTCCCTCGGACGCAGCGCCGACCACGACCACGCCCGGACGGTCGGCGGGCAGGAGATCCCGTACGGCGACGGCGAGGGCCCTCGCTCCGTCCGCCCCGTCGTCCGTCGTCGCGGTGACGACACGGACACCGGCCGCGTCCTGGGCTTCGGCGGCCAGTACCGCCGCCCAGGCGCGGGTGGCCTGCTGCCGCAGTCGCTGGTTCTCGCGATCGGTCTCCCTGAGCCGGTCGAGCAACGCGCCGATCCGGTCAGGGAGTTCGGCGTGAGGAGCCTGGAGCTGCTCGGCGATCCGGGTCACCAGATCGCGCTCGCGGGCGAGGTGGCCGAAGCCCTCCACCCCGACCGCCGCCTCCAGCCGGCGCATGCCCGCGCCGACCGACGATTCCGCGGTCAGCGCGAGGACACCGATCTGGGCCGCGTGCTCGACATGGGTGCCGCCGCACAGCTCCCGTGACCAGGCGCCGCCGATCTCGACGACGCGGACCTTCTCGCCGTACGTCTCGTCGAACAGGGCGAGGGCGCCCAGTTCCCTGGCCTCGGGGAGCGTCATCCAGCGCACGCCGACCGGGAGGTCGCGGCGCAGGGCCTGGTTGGCGGCCTCCTCGATCTCGCTGCGGGCGGTGGCGGAGAGGGCGCCGCGCCAGGGGAAGTCCAGGCGGAGATGGCCGGGGCGGTTGTAGGAGCCGGACTGGAGGGCGTTCGGGCCGAGGATCTGGCGCAGGGCCGCGTGCAGGACGTGAGTTCCGGAGTGGGCCTGGCGGGCGCCGAGCCGCCACTCGGGGTCGACCGCGGCATGCACCTCGTCACCGACCGCCAGATCGCCGGAGGTGACTCTGACCTGGTGGGCGACCAGTCCGGGCAACGGCCGCTGCACATCGAGGACGTCTGCCTCCACCGACGTGCCGGTGAGACGCCCGGCGTCGCTCTCCTGGCCGCCGGACTCGGCGTAGAACGGGGTGCGGTCCAGGACGACCGTGGCGATCCCGCCCTCCCGGACCACCGGGACCGGGCCCGCCGGGCCGAGCAGGGCCAGGACACGGGAGTCGGTCGTCACGGTGTCCCAGGCACGCCAGTCGGTGGGACCGTGCTCGTCGAGGACCGGACGCAGGGCCGAAGTGTCCGACGTACCGCCGGACTTGCGGGCACGGGCGTCGGCGCGGGCCCGCTCACGCTGCTCGCGCATCAGTGCCGTGAAGCCCTCGCGGTCGACCTCGACGCCCTGTTCGGCGGCCATCTCCAGCGTCAGGTCGATGGGGAAGCCGTACGTGTCGTGCAGCAGGAATGCCTGCGCGCCCGGGAGCCGGCTCCCGCCGTCCGCCTTGACCCCGGCGACCGCGGTGTCCAGGACGGTGGTGCCCTGGCGCAGCGTGGCACGGAAGGCGTCCTCCTCGCCGGCTGCCTGGTCGACGACACGGCCGTAGGACTCGGCGACCTCCGGGTAGCTGGGGGCCATGGAGTCCCGGGCGACCGCGAGGAGGTCCGGCAACGCCGGGTCGGAGTAGCCGAGTTGGCGCATCGAGCGGACGGACCGGCGCAGGATGCGGCGCAGCACGTAGCCCCGGCCCTCGTTGCCGGGGGCGGTGCCGTCGGCGAGCAGCATCAGGGCGGTGCGGACGTGGTCGGCGACCACGCGCAGCCGGACGTCCGCCTCGGCGTCGGCGCCGTAGCGGACCCCCGCCAGTTCGGCCGCACGCTCCAGGACCGGGCGGGTCTCGTCGATCTCGTAGAGGTTGTCGACGCCCTGGAGCAGGGTGGCCATCCGCTCCAGGCCCATGCCGGTGTCGATGTTGCGCCGGGGCAGTTCACCGAGGATCGGGTAGCCGGACTTGCCCGGGCCCTCACCGCGCTCGTACTGCATGAACACCAGGTTCCAGAACTCCATGTAGCGGTCCTCGTCGACCGCGGGACCGCCCGACCGGCCGAGGGCCGGGCCACGGTCGTAGTACAGCTCCGAGCACGGACCGCACGGGCCGGGCACGCCCATCGACCAGAAGTTGTCCTCGTCGCCACGCGCCACGATCCGCTCGTCGGGCAGACCGGAGATCCGCCGCCACAGGGCGCGGGCCTCGTCGTCCGTGTGGTGCACGGTCACCCAGACGCGGACCGGGTCCAGGCCGTAGCCGCCGTCCGCGACCGGTGCGGTGGACAGCTCCCAGGCGAAGGCGATGGCCTCCTCCTTGAAGTAGTCGCCGAAGGAGAAGTTGCCGTTCATCTGGAAGAAGGAGCCGTGCCGGGTGGTGCGGCCGACCTCCTCGATGTCCAGGGTGCGCACGCACTTCTGCACACTGGTCGCCCGCGGCCACGGCGCCTGGGCCTCCCCCGTCAGATACGGCTTGAAGGGCACCATCCCGGCGTTGACGAACAACAGCGTCGGGTCGGGGGTGGGCAGCGGGGCGCTGGGGACGACGGCGTGGCCGCGCTCGGCGAAGAAGTCGAGGAAACGGCCGCCGCTCTCGGCGGTCCCCCCCGCGCTCCCACCCGGGACGGCCGGCCAGTGCGCGGGCGCGGTGCCCGGGCCCGAGGCCGACCACGCGGCGCGTGCCGTCGCGGCAGGGATGGGGGGCCAACGTGCAGTCCCCCCGGCGGACACAGCGCAGCGCGAGGCCCGCCCGGCGCACCGGCCGCACCCA